>NZ_NWSZ01000013.1:0-238272 GCF_002531885.1 Rhizobium sp. L9
GGCGGCCACCCGCCCGGCAAGCATCAATATCCTACATTTTTCTTATCCAAGAAGGTGCCGGCAGGCGGATGAGGGGCGGCCGCCAGATCGTCATAATGGCCGCAAATGATTAGATTGATTTCGGCGGGCTTGGCGCCGCTGCCCTGCAAAACCGGATTGAACGTTCTACTAATAGAAAATTGTAGAAAGAATTCTTTCAATTCGCCGCCATCGCCCTAGATTCAAGCAAAATCTGTGCGCATGGTACTTCCGACGACATGACCTATCAAACCGGGGGCGATACCCCGTTCCACTGTTTCCGCTGGTCTATACCCCGGGCAATTCGCATCCGGATCTGCTCTTTTGATGGCGGCGCCTGCCCTGCATTACCCTTGCCCCGCCCCGGAGGCTCCCCGGCACCCTGGCACAGAGCGTTTTCCCGATCCATCTTCGCTAAAGGAAGCTCATGAGCCGTCTTATCGTCGTTTCCAATCGTGTTCCCATGCCGGCCAAGGATGGGAGTGCTGCGGCCGGTGGCCTCGCCGTCGCGCTGCAGGCAGCCCTGCAGGCGCGCGGCGGCATCTGGATGGGATGGTCGGGAGAGTCGAGCGGAGACAGGGAGCCCAGCGCGCTGTCGCTGCTGCAGAAGGGCAACATTACCTATGCGCTGACCGATCTCACCGACACCGACGTCGAGGAATATTACCGCGGCTTTGCAAACCGCGTTCTCTGGCCGATCTGTCATTACCGCCTCGATCTCGCCGAATATGGCCGAAAGGAAATGGCCGGCTATTTCCGCGTCAACCGCTTTTTCGCGCATCGGCTGGCGCCGATGATCCAGCCGGACGACATCATCTGGGTTCATGATTACCATCTCATCCCTCTGGCCGCCGAACTGCGGCAAATGGGGCTGAAGAACCGGATCGGCTTCTTCCTGCACATTCCCTGGCCGCCCGCCGATATTCTCGTCACCATGCCGGTCCATGAAGAAATCATGCGCGGCCTTTCTCATTACGACCTCGTTGGCTTCCAGACCGACTACGACCTGCAGAACTTCGCCGGTTACCTGAGACGGGAGGGCATCGGCGACGACCTCGGAAACGGATTGTTCGATTCGCACGGGCGGATCTTCAAGGCCGGTGCCTATCCGATCGGCATCGAGACCGCAGCCTTCGCCGAATTCGCAGAGCGAGCCGCAGACAATGTCATGGTGCAGAAGACCCGGCGCAGCATCGAAGGCCGCGACATGATCATCGGGGTCGATCGCCTCGATTATTCGAAGGGTATTATCCAGCGTCTGGAAGCATACGAACGCTTCCTCACCAGCAATCCGGCCTATCAGAACAAGGTCACCTATCTGCAGGTCACGCCGAAATCGCGATCGGAAGTCCCCGAATACGAGCACATGCAGAAAATGGTCGCCGAACAGGCCGGCCGCGTGAACGGCGCGATCGGAACGGTCGACTGGGTGCCGATCCGCTATGTCAACCGATCGATCAGCCGCACCGTGCTCGCCGGTCTCTACCGCCTGGCGACGATCGGGCTCGTCACGCCGTTGCGCGACGGCATGAACCTCGTCGCCAAGGAATATGTCGCCGCCCAGGATCCGGATCGCCCGGGCGTCCTGGTGTTATCGCGCTTTGCCGGCGCGGCACGGGAGCTGAAGGGGGCGCTGCTGGTCAATCCCTACGATGTCGAGGGCACGGCCAATGCGCTTGCCAGAGGGCTAGCCATGTCGCTCGAGGAGCGCCGCGACCGCTGGAGCATGATGATGGAACATCTGCTCTCTCACGACGTCTCGCTCTGGTGCGAAACCTTCCTGCGGGACCTGATGACCGCTCCGGAGCTCGGCGGTAGCGTGGCTCCCCAGGCAGCCTCCTGATCGATCCGCATCCGCGTGAGTTGTCGAAGGCCTCGACGCAAGGGCTGGCTGCGGCGCTGGCGTAGCGTTAAAAATGCCCCTCACCCTAACCCTCTCCCCGTAAACGGGGCGAGGGGGACGTGCCACACGCAATGTCGGCGGCGGAACGGAGAGGTCGCGGCTATCCCCCATCGCCCCGCAAGCGGGGGTCCGAAGGACGGGTCGGGAACCGTGGCTCGACCTCGGTCGGTGCCGGCAGGCGGATGAGGGGCTGATGCTCGCTTAAGCCTTAAGCCCGATCTCGTGCGCCCAGGGGGGATTGGCGCCGGCGCGGGAAACGGTGACGGCGGCGGCCTTGGCGCCGAGCGTCAGGGCGTTGCGCACCGCCTGTTCATCGAGCGAGGCGACCTGCTCTTTGGTCAGCAGATTATCCCTCTTCAGCGAGGCAAGCACGCCGGCGTCGAAGGTATCACCGGCGCCGACCGTGTCGACAACGGCAACGCGCTCGCTCGGCACCGTCACCTTGCGATCCCTGGTGTAACCCGAGGCGCCTTCCGCGCCCTTGGTGATGACGACGAGCTTGGCGCCCTCAGCCAGCCAGTGGGCGGCGAGCGCGTCATGGTCGCCTGAAAGACCGAACCAGTCGAGATCCTCGTCGGAGAACTTGACGATGTCGGACTTTGCCGCCATGCGCCGGATGCGGGTCATATGAGCCTGCTTGTCCTTGATGAAGCCCGGGCGGATGTTGGGGTCGAGCGAAATGACGCGGCGGGCCGCTTCCCGGTCGAGCAGTGCTTCGTAGGTTTCGCCGCAGGGGCTCGGGATCAGGCTGATCGCGCCGAAATGCAAGGCTTCGCAATCATCGCCGAGAACAGGCAGGTCGGCCTCGGTGATCATCCGGCCGGCTGTGCCCTCATCATAGAAGGCATAGGTCGCCTGGCCGCTGACGAGCTTGACGAATGCGATCGTCGAAGGGCGCGGGGTGATGGCGCATGGGCTGTAATCGACATTGCTCGCCTTCAGCGTCGCCAGCAGGATTTCGCCCATCATGTCGTCGGCAATGCCGGTGAAGAAGGCGGTGGGGATGCCGAGGCGGCCGAGCGCGATGGCGGTGTTGAAGATCGCGCCGCCGGCATAGGGCGCAAAGCCCTTTTCGCCTAACGTCGTCTCCCTCGGCAGCATGTCGATTAGGGCCTCGCCGCAGCACAAAATCATCGGATTCCTCCCAACAGCATTTCTATCTTCATCAAGCGCTTAAGTGAGCTTTTGTCAACCGATTAGAGCGAAAGCTCACTCACTCCACCATTCCTCGCGGACCACGCCAATGGCGCATCGAGAAAGGCCTCGACCTCTGCAAGCGTCTTATCGTCGAAAAGCTTCTCTGCCCTGGCAACCGCAAGGACGCTGCGCCAGGTGGCGATGTGATGCAGCCTGACCTTGCCATCGGCAAAACGCTGGTCGCCGAAAATGCCGTAAAAGAACAGCGCGATGCCATGATCGACGATGCCGCCGGCGGCGCGAATGGCGTCGATGAACTTGAACATGCTGCCGCCTGCCGTCGTCAGATCCTCGATGACGAGCACGCGCGAACCTTCGGGCATATTGCCTTCGATCTGGGCGTTGCGGCCGTGGCCCTTTGGCTGCTTGCGGACGTAGATCATCGGCAGGCCGAGGCGATCGGCGAGCAGGGCGGCGAAGGGAATGCCGGCGGTCTCCCCGCCGGCGATGCAATCGAACTGCTCGAAACCGGCATCGCGCAGCAGAGTGCTGGCGGCAAAATCCATCACCGTCGAACGGATGCGCGGATAGGACAGGAGCTTGCGGCAATCGATATAGACCGGGCTCGCCATGCCGGAGGAGAGCTTGTAAGGCTGAGCCGCATTGAAATGCACCGCTTTGATCTCCCAGAGCATCTTGGCCACCAATTCGGCCATCAGGGCGCGGTCGGGAAATGCGGTCTGGATCATCGGGCTCTCCTTCGGTTTTGCGTCTCCGGCAATAGCAGCAAGCGCCCACCGTTTCCAGACGCAGGCGATCTATTCCAGCAAGAGACGGCCGATATCGGGTCCCTGCATCTTCTTGAACAAGGCAATCGTCCGGTCGCCCTCCTCTGCATCCAGCGAGACGGCATAACGCACGGCGGCGGCAAGCAGCTGCATCGTCAACCGGGCGATCGCCTGAAGTTCGCTGCGGTCCCGATCCGGCCAGAGGCGCACGAGCACTGCGAGAAATGCCTGGGTATGGAATTCCATGTCTTCGGCATCGACCTGCTGCAGCAGCTTGTCGGTGTGGGTCGCATGCCAGATATCGCGCATCACGGGCTCGCGGCGGAAGAACGCATAATATTCGTCGACGATGTTGGCGAGCGCCGCCGGCAGGGCGGCGGCGTCGACGACCTTCGCCAGTTCCGCCTCGACACAGCGCCTGCCCTCTTCGTTGAAGCGCTCGGCCAACGTCCGGATAATCGCGCTCTTGTCGGGGAAATACTGGTAGAGGGCGCCGAAGGAAAGGCCAGCCTTTTCAACGATCTCGCTCATCTTCAGGCCGTCGCTGCCATGGCTTTCGATCAGTTCGGCGGCGACGGCGAGGATTTTTTCGAAACGCTCGCGGCCGCGCTGCTGGCGCGGGATGCGGCGCGGCTGGCCGCCACGGTCCTGCTGGCGTCTGCGCGTTGCGCGTTTCTGCTCCGACATCGGCTCTCCTTCACGTTGACAAACAAAATAAGAGAGTTTATCGCATATTGCAAATCAGAGAGATTCTCTTATTTCATCCCCGCAAGGAGTTTCGACATGCAGATCGTCCTCATCCTTTCCTCGTCGCCGCGGCGATCGGCAGCGGCCTCGTCGCCGGCATCTTCTTCGCCTTCTCGACCTTCATCATGAGCGCCTTCTCACGCATCCCGGCCGAACAGGGCATTGCGGCGATGAACTCGATCAATGTGACGATCGTCCGCTCGCCTTTCATGGGCCTCTTCGTGCCGACGGCGATCCTCTGCCTCGTCATCGCCGTCCTCGCGGTGATCGACTGGCGCGGCGGCGCGTCCGCGCTGATGCTGGCGGGTGCAGCCATTTATGTGTTTGCCTCCTTCCTCTCGACGATCATCTTCAACGTGCCGATGAACGACGCGCTGGAAAAGGTCAGCGGCAGCGGGGCGGAGGCGGTGGCGCTCTGGACCTCCTATGTCAGGGATTGGACGTGGTGGAACCATGTGCGAACCGTGGCCTCGCTGCTCGCCTCGGCCGCTTTCGTGCGGGCGCTGATGATGGTTTGAGCAGCAGGCGCCCACACTCAAGAGAGCCTCATCCTGAGGTGCCCCGCAGGGGCCTCGAAGGACGAGGCGGCATGCCGGGCGTCTGCCGAGCAGTCGGGAATCAAGACGCGGTGCGCGACACCTCGGCCGGAACTGCAGTGAGATAGCCGGCAAGCTCGACCCGGTTGCGGCCGCCGCGCTTGGCGGCGTAGAGCGCCTTGTCGGCGGCGCTCAGCATGGCGTCGAAATCGAGCGGCGTTGACCGGCCGGGCGCAACGCCGACGCTCACTGTGCATCTCAACACCTCACCGTCGATTGGAATCTCTCGCGCCTCGAAGGCCCTGCGGATCCGCTCAGCCGTCAGTTCTGCCCGGCCGGGCATGATCTCCTTCAGCACTAGCGCGAATTCCTCACCGCCGAGCCTCGCGGCGGTATCGCCTGAGCGGCAATGGGCGGTCAGTTCCTCGGCGAAGACGGTGATCACGCGGTCGCCGCTCGCATGGCCATAGCGGTCGTTGACCGATTTGAAATGATCGATATCGAAGACGATGACGGCCGCGGTGGTGCCCATCGGGCGCGTGCCATACTGATCGAAGACGGCGCGGCGGTTGAGTAGGCCCGTCAGCGGATCGGTGATCGCCTCGAGACGATGGCGGGCGGCGAGCCGCCATTGATGCAGCGCCAGCGACAGCGCGCCGATCCCGGTCATGCCGGCGATGCAGACGGCGAGGCTCAGATCCTCCGCCCAGTTGCTCGGCGCCTTGCCGAGCACCAGCTTTCCATCGGCGATCAACACGGCGGCGCAGAGAACGAAGGAGATTGCCGTCAGCGTATAGAGTGCCGCAATGCCTAGGAGCGGCGCCGGCGCTTCGGCGCGGGCGAGCCAATATTGCCGAGCGGTGGCAAACAGCAGCAGGGCGATGGCGAGATTGTCGGCGATGAAGGCGAGGCCGTCATAGCCGGCAACCATCGGGACGATGGAGAAGGCCATCGCCGCCAGCGCCCGGCTGGCGATGGCAAGGATTGACAGGCGACCTGACAGGAACTGTTTGCCCGCGCCCCAGATGGTGGCAAAGCCGGCATGGAACAGCACGAAGCTGCCAATGGCGAAGCCTATATCAGGCCTGCTCACATAGACGCTGTAGATAAAAATGCCGCTGACAACGAGGACGAGACCGATGGTGGCGGTGAGCAGCACGGTTTCGGTCCGGCGCACAAGCCAACTGCCCATCAGGGTTACGGCCAGGCAGGCCGCGGAGATGCCGAGCGCCAACAGAAGGGAGTTGTAGTCAAGCATCATGCTTCTTCAGTCTCCGCAGCGGTGTCGCGCCGGACGATCGGCAGCTATGGGGTCCGCGAAGAGGAATGTCTTATGCATCCGTTAACAAATGATGCACCGCACAATGAAAATGTTACGCGCCTAACGTCACCGCAGCACTTAAAATGAATATTCTATTTAAAATAGAAAAACGCAGCAGGCGAGTCCCTAGACCAACACCTGCCAATGAAGGGGAAACATAGGATCGAAAACCGTCACCGGCCCGGCGCCGGTTTCTATCTTAGCGGGAAAGAGAACCGGCTCTGCCTGCTTGGAAAGCGTGATGCGTTCCTCGTTCGGCGACAGCCCATACCAGGCCGGTCCGTTCAGCGAGGCGAAGGCTTCAAGCCTGTCGAGAGCGCCTTCCTCCTCGAAGACATGGGCAAGGCAGCTCATCGTATTGATCGAGGTGTAGATGCCGGCGCAGCCGCAGGCGCATTCCTTCAGCGGATCGACATGCGGGGCAGAATCGGTGCCGAGGAAGAAGCGGGCGTCGCCGCTTACGGCGGCTGCGCGCAGCGCCAGTCGGTGGTTCTCGCGCTTGGCGACCGGCAGGCAGTAATAATGCGGGCGGATGCCGCCGACCAGGATGGCGTTGCGGTTGATGATCAGGTGGTGGGTGGTGATCGAGCCGGCGAGATTTGATTTGGCCGCCTTGATGTAATCGATGCCATCCGATGTCGTCACATGCTCCATCGTCACCTTCAACTCCGGCAGGCGCCGGCGCAGCGGATCGAGCACGGTGTCGATGAAGACGGCCTCGCGATCGAAAATATCGACGTCGGGCTTCGTCACCTCGCCATGGACGCAGAGCGGCAGACCGATCTCAGCCATGCGCTCGAGCACCGGCATCGCCTTCTCCATGTCGCGCACCCCCCCATGCGAATTGGTCGTGGCGCCGGCGGGATAAAGCTTGACGGCGGTGATGAGGCCGCTCTTTGCACCCTCCGCCACATCGTCGGGGCTGGTATGTTCGGTGAGATAAAGCGTCATCAGCGGCTGGAAACGGTGGCCGTCCGGCAGCGCCTTGAGGATGCGCTCGCGATATGCCTTCGCATCCGCTGACGTGACGACCGGCGGCACCAGATTGGGCATGATGATGGCGCGGGCGAAGGTGCGGCTCGTATCGGCGATCACGCCTTCCAGCATGGCGCCGTCGCGCAGATGCAGGTGCCAGTCGTCGGGACGGCGGATGGTGATCGATTGCATGGCAGGCCTCCGAAGCGATGCGTCTGCCGCCTCGATAGCACTAAAGCGCGGCGGGTCAAACCGGCTTATGCGACGCCGTTTCGCCCTTTAGGCAAATCCTGATGCCGGAGCCGTTCAATACGTCCGGGCGGCATGCATCATACATCAAATGAACAATCGCGTCGGCGTCACGCCAGCGCAATCTCCAGCGTCACGTCGGCTGGGCGACGGTTTTCGAGGATCAGCCGGCCGTTCGGCAGGTCGTTGCCGTAGACTTTGGCGCTGGCGGCTTCTTCGCTGAGATTGTAACCGCGCCAGCGCGCCCAGAGCCGCTCTTCGAGAACCTCGATCGGCGGCGCCAGCATGATCGAAAAATCGAAGATGCCGTCGAGTTCGGCCCATTTACCCTGTGTGAAGAGCAGATAATTGCCCTCGACGATGATGAAGCGGTCCTCGGGATCGATTGGTCTGGCGGAAGCGATGGCGAGTTCGCGGGAGCGGTCGAAGACCGGCGCCAGAACCTCCTGGTCGGCCCGGCGGACGGCGCGGATGATATCGAGGAAGCCTCTGACATCGAAAGTTTCCGGAATGCCCTTGCGCGCCAAGAGGCCGCGTTCCATGAGGATGGCATTGTCCATGTGGAAGCCATCCATCGGCAGGACTGCGGCGCTTTCGCCTTTGGCTTTCAGCGCCGCCGCCAGATTGTCGGCCATGGTCGACTTGCCCGCTCCTGGCGGCCCGGCGACGGCAATCAGGAAACGTTTGGCATCGCCGGCGCGGGAAAGCACCTCGCCGGCGATGTCGTCGATGCGCAGGCTCATGCCGCAACGGGCTCCGTCGGCACCGCCTTGGCGCCGGTCATGAAGGCGACGGCGTCGGACATGGTGTATTCCTTCGGATTGATCACCGTCAGCCGCCGGCCGAGACGGTGGATATGGATCCGGTCGGCGACCTCGAAGACATGCGGCATGTTGTGCGAGATCAGCACAATCGGCAGGCCGCGGGCGCGCACGTCAAGGATGAGTTCCAGCACGCGCCGGCTTTCCTTGACGCCGAGGGCGGCCGTCGGTTCGTCCATGATGATGACCTTCGAGCCGAAGGCTGCGGCGCGGGCGACGGCGACACCCTGGCGCTGGCCGCCGGACAGCGTTTCCACCGCCTGGTTGATGTTCTGGATGGTCATCAGCCCGAGTTCCGACAGCTTGTTGCGCGCCAGCTTTTCCATGGCCGGACGGTCGAGCATGCGGAACAGCGAGCCGAGCGGCCCCTTCTTGCGGATCTCGCGGCCGAGGAACATGTTGTCGGCAATCGATAGCGCCGGCGACAGAGCAAGGTTCTGGTAGACGGTTTCGATGCCGGCTTCGCGCGCCTCCATCGGCGAGCGGAAATGCACCTGCCGGCCTTCGAGCGTGATCACGCCCTCGTCAGGGGTGACCGCGCCTGAAATCGCCTTGATCAGCGACGACTTGCCGGCGCCGTTATCGCCGATGACGGCAAGGATTTCACCCGGGTAGAGGTCGAAATCGGCATTATCGAGCGCGGTCACGCGTCCATAACGCTTTACGAGGCCGCGGGCGGTGAGAATGGGTTCGACAGCCATGGTCATACCGAAACCTTTCTGATCCACTGATCAATGGCGACGGCGGCAATGATCAGCACGCCGGTCAGGAGGACTTTCCATTGCGGATCGGCACCGAGCATGTTGAGGCCCATCGACACGACGCCGACGATCATGGCCCCGAACAGCGTGCCGAGAATGGAACCGCGGCCGCCGAAGAGCGAGATGCCGCCGATCACGGTCGCGGTGATCGCCTGGAGGTTATAGTCGGTCACCGCCGAGGACGGGGAGATTGAGCCGTTGCGGCCGATCGACACCCAGGCGGCGAAGGCGGCGATGACGCCCGACAGCGTATAGACGGTGAGCAGCACCCTCTTCGTCTGGATACCGGAGAGCTTCGCCGCTTCCGGATCGTCGCCGACCGCATAGACATGCCGGCCCCAGGCGGTGTGATTGAGGATGTACCAGAATAGGAGGACGAGCAGCACCATGGCGATGACGCCGAGGGTGAGCACGGCGCTGCCGACCTTGAAGCTCGCGGCGAAAAGATGCAGCAGCGGCGCCTGTTCGTCGACATCGGTGTCGCGGATCGTCTCATTGGCGGAATAGATGAAATTCGTCGCCATGACGATATTCCAGGTGCCGAGCGTGACGATAAAGGGCGGCAGCTTCATGAAGGCGACGAGGAAGCCGTTCAGCAGTCCGCACAGGCCGCCGACCAGCAGGCCTCCAATCACCGCGATCGGCGTCGGGATGCCGTAGGTGATGGCGACATTGCCCATGATGACGGCTGAAATCACCATGATGACGCCGATCGACAGATCGATGCCGGCCGTCAGGATGACCAGCGTCTGGGCGGCGCCGAGAATGCCAACGATGGCGATCTGCTGCAGGATCAGCGTCAATGTGTATGACGAGAAGAAACGCCCGCCGAGCGCTATTCCGAAGATGATGATCGCCAGTACGAGTACGATCAGCGGCACGGCGGCCGGTGTCGAGTGCAGAAAGTGCTGGGCGCGCTTGATCAGCGGGACGCCCTGGTGCTCGAAGGAGGCGACGTTCTTGTCGCTGCCGTCGAGGACGCGTTCGAATTCCTGTGCTCCGGTCATGGTTCCTCCTCCGCATCCGCGCGCCGAACCCGCGCGGAGGCCGTCACCCCTGTTAATCCGTTCGTTGCTTAGCCGGTGGGCGACGGCACATCGTCCGTCTAAAACGGCCGGGGATCAAGCCCCGGCCGGTGCGCTTTCAATCAAGCGGGGCTCAGCCCCAGCACTTGTCCGTGCCTTCTTTGGTGTCGATCGACTTGAGGCCGGGAACCGGCTTGTCGGTGACGAGCGAGACGCCGGTATCGAAGAAGGACTTGCCTTCGGTCGGCTTCGGCTTTTCACCCGAGTCGGCGAACTTCTTGATCGCCTCGATGCCGAGCGACGCCATCAGCAGCGGATATTGCTGCGAGGTGGCGCCGATGACGCCTTCCTTGACCGACTTGACGCCCGGGCAGCCGCCGTCGACCGAGACGATCAGCACGTTCTTTTCCATGCCGACGGCCTTCAGCGCCTGATAGGCGCCGACAGCGGCCGGCTCGTTGATCGTGTGGATGACGTTGATGCTCGGATCCTTCTGCAGAAGGTTTTCCATGGCCTTGCGGCCGCCTTCTTCATTGCCGTTCGTCACGTCATGGCCGACAATGCGCTTGTCGTCTTCGTCGCCGATCTTGTCCGGGTTCTTCGGGTCGATGCCGAAGCCCATCATGAAGCCCTGGTCGCGCAGAACGTCGACCGTCGGCTGCGACGGCGTCAGGTCGAGGAAGCCGACCTTGGCGTCCTTGGCCTTGTCGCCGAGCGTTTCCTTGGCCCACTGACCGATCAGTTTGCCGGCGAGCAGGTTGTCGGTGGCGAAGGTGGCGTCGGCGGCATCGGCTGGCTCGAGCGGCGTGTCGAGCGCGATCACCAGCAGGCCGGCGTCGCGGGCCTTCTTGACAGCCGGCACGATGCCCTTGGTGTCGGAGGCCGTCAGCAGAATACCCTTGGCGCCGTCGGCGATGCAGCTTTCAATCGCTGCGACCTGGCTTTCGCTGTCACCATCGATCTTGCCGGCATAGGACTTCAGCGAGACGCCGAGTTCCTTGGCCTTGGCCGTCGCACCTTCCTTCATCTTGACGAAGAAGGGATTGGTGTCGGTCTTGGTGATGAGGCAGGCGGAAACGTCAGCCGCCATCGCCGGAGCAGAAAAAGCGACACCGAGCGCGAGCGCGCCAAAAGCGAGAACTGATTTCTTCATGAACTCCTCCCAGAGTTTGCCGGCGCCGCCCCTGCGGGCCGGAACTTTCAAAATATGACACTTCGCTCAGTCGCTGTCGCTCCAAAGCCGTCCGTGCCCTTGACGATGGCAATTAAGAGCGAAAGAAATCCGCTTGTCAATAAATAAATCCAATTGAATTATTAATTCGATGTGGCATGCTCGATGGAATTAGGGTGTCGGGCGCCGTGTCTCCGGCGCGCAGGGGACGCCCTAGCGCTTTGAGCCGCTGCAGGTTTCTTAAATCGTCTCTGATGGGAAAATGCAGGAGGCGAACGCTCGGGAGGAGCGGCCATGTCGTCTTTGGAAGGACCGGAACACACGCCGGTCCCGCCGCCGATTCTAAATCCGGCCGGCGGTGCGAACCAGGTCAGGGTGCGAGCCTATAACGAGCGGCTCGTGCTGTCGCTGGTGCGCCTCTACGGTGCGTTGTCGAAGGCCGATATCGCGCGCCGCAGCGGGCTTTCGGCCCAGACCGTCTCGGTCATCATGCGGGTGCTGGAAAAGGAAGGGCTGCTGTCGCGCGGCGCGCCTGTGCGCGGCCGGGTCGGCCAGCCATCGATCCCGATGCATCTCAATCCCGACGCCGTCTATTCCTTCGGCCTGAAGATCGGCCGGCGCAGCGCCGATCTGGTGCTGATGGATTTCGTCGGCCGCATCCGGATGCAGCTGCACCGGACCTATGCCTATCCGCTGCCGCATGAAATCCTTGCCTTCGTCACCTCGGGCATCCGCGAGATCGAAGACAAGCTCGACGAAAGGCAGCGCGGCCGCGTCGCCGGCCTCGGCATCGCCGCGCCTTTCGAACTCTGGAACTGGGCCGATGAGGTGGGAGCGCCGCCGGGCGCCATGGAAGTCTGGCGCGATGTCGACCTGCAGGCCGATATCGCCGCGCGCGTCTCCCATCCCGTTTTCCTGCAGAACGATGCGACCAGCGCCTGCGGCGCGGAACTCGTCTTCGGCGTCGGCCCCTCTTATCCCGACTTCGTCTATTTCTTCATCGGCTCCTTCATCGGCGGCGGCATCGTCCTGAATTCGGCGATCTTTTCCGGCCGTACCGGCACGGCGGGCGCGATCGGGCCGCTGCCCGTGCGCGACAGGAACGGCAAAACCAAGCAGCTGCTCGAAATCGCCTCGATCTTCGTCTTGGAAAACATGCTGCGCGAGCGCGGTATCGATCCCGAACCGCTGTGGTATTCCGCCGACGACTGGGTGGATTTCGGCGAGCCGATGGAGGCGTGGATCCAGGACAGCGCCAAGGCGCTCGCCCAGGCGATCGTCGCCGCCGCCTCGATCGTCGATTTCAGCGCAGCCGTCATCGACGGCGGCTTTCCCCATTGGGTGCGCAGCCGCATCGTGCAGGCGACGATCGACGAAGCCGCCAAGCTCGACCTGCAGGGCGTTGTCATGCCCGAAATCATCGAGGGCGCGGTCGGCGCGCAGGCACGCGCCATCGGCGGCGCCAGCCTGCCGATCTTTGCGCGCTATCTCACCGACCAGAACGTACTCTTCAAGGAGGTAGACCATGCTGAAGGGACTTGATCCGCTCTTGAGCCCGGAATTGCTCGCAACACTTCGGGCCATGGGCCATGGCGACGAAATCGCCATCGTCGACGGCAATTATCCCGGCGTCGAACATGCGCGCCGGCTGATCCGGCTCGACGGCCACCATCTCATCCCTGTGCTCAATGCCGTGCTCAGCGTGCTGCCGATCGACGATTTCGTGCCGGAAGCGATCTTCCGCTCGACCGTCAAGGCCGAGCGCGACAAGCTCGATCCGGTGCATGAGGAGATGATCGACTGCTGCGCCCGTCACGAACCGCACCGTCAGGTGGTGCCGCTGGTCGGCCAGGATTTCTACGGTCGGGTGCGGGCCGCCCATGCGCTGATCCAGACCAGTGAGCCCAGGCTCTATGCCAACATCATCCTGCGCAAGGGCGTGATCTATCCGAAGGAGGCAGGCGCTCAGCCGGGCGAGGTCGATCCGTTCGTCTACTAAAGGGTCTGTGCGCTTCCGTCACCCGTCGATTTCGACTTCCGCTTCGCAGTTTACCGGCGCATTCAAGGGGATGGCCATGCCGATGGACGAGCGGGCGTGGGCGCCGACGTCAGGCCCGTACAGCTCGAGGATCAGATCGGAATAGCCGTTGGTGACCAGCGGCGTCTCGTTGAAGCCAGGAGCGACGTTGACCATGGCGAAGACGCGAAGCCATGCCGTGACCCGATCGAGGTCCCCGACGGCCCGCTTGAGACTGGCGAGATGGGCGAGCGCAACGAGCCGCGCCGACGCGTAACCCTCCTCCGGCGAAACCTCGGCGCCAACCTTGCCAAGCGGATTTGCCAATGTTCCGTCGCGGTTGCATGCGACGTGGCCCGAGATGTAAGCGCGGGTGCCGCGCAGGCGAACCCAGGTGAAGGGCAAGCGCAGTCCGTCGCGAACCTTCAAAGGCTCGGGCAACTCCAGCCCCATTCCGGCCAGCCGTTGTTCGATAATGGCCATAATGCACCTCCCGGTGTGATTGGAGCATGCCGCGCCAAAGCCTGAGGCGGCTTTGCGCCGGGAACCGCCGGACAGTTCCGAAGCGACATGCATCACGGTACGATCTCGTCGAGCTCCGGCATCAGAACGACGCTTTCATTCGCGGCTGCGTCGTTGCGGGCGCCGAGGAACTCGGCGTCTTCGCTACAGCGGTTGACGGCGACATGCGGAACGCCGGCCGGAATAAACAGGTAATCGCCGGGGCGGACCGTTTCGCATCGTTCAAGTGCTGCCCCCGACCAGATCTCGATCTCCCGACCTGCGATCATCAAGAGAGCCGTCTCGTGTCCCTCATGGCGATGGGCGCCGGTTCGCCGCCCCGCGGGCAGCGAGATCGTCCCGAGCCACAGCATGGTTGACCCAGCGCTTTCAGCTGAGACGCCGGAGCAATAGACCGATCCCTGCCTGGCGACATGACTGCCGCCGGCGCGGATGACCTTGGCGAGGAATGCTTCAGACTCTTTCGGTTGCGTTGCTTCCTTGATCATCGCTCTCACCACTTCGACCACTGCGATGGAGCCACTCTGCGCGCTCAGCCGCCGCAAGTCCTGAAGCGAAGCCGAAAAATTCCGAAAAGCTGCGAAATCGGCGTATCATTCCCGCCATGAAACCCCCGCACCTTGTATTCGGCCGCTTCGAATTCATTGCAGAGAACGGATGCCTGCTCCGCGACAACAGGCCTGTCGCCATCGGCGCCCGCGGCGCCAACCTGCTTGGCGTTCTGCTGTCGGCAAAGGGGGGGGTGGTCTCGAAGCCGGAATTGATGGATGCGGTCTGGCCGGGATTGGCCGTCGAGGAAAGCAATCTTTCCGTTCAGATTGCTGCCCTTCGCAAGCTCCTCGGACCTACATTGGACGGAAGCGAATGGATCGTCACGGTTCCACGGGTGGGGTACAGATTTTCGGGTCCGGTGGAGACGCGGAGCGAGACAGCCGAGAGCGGCTGGCACGCACAAACCGGGTCGGTGCCCGCGATCGCCGTCCTGCCGTTCGAAAATCTCGGCGGCGATGTGGAGAGACAGTATCTGGCCGAAGGCATTGCCGACGACCTGATCATGGCGCTCGCCCGGCTCAGATGGTTCCGCGTCGCCTCACGCGGGGCAAGCTTCGCCAGGAGGAATGGTTCCGGGGACCCGAGGTCTGTCGCGCTGGAACTCGGGGTCGATTTTCTGGTGGAGGGAGCCATCCGGCATACCGGCGATCGGATCCGGATATCGGTGCACCTCGCGGACGCCCCGAAGGGCGCCACCGTCTGGTCCGAGCATTACGATCTTCAACTGGCCGAGCTATTTGCCGTGCAGGACGCCATTGCCGAGCGGATCGCAGCAGCGATCGAGCCCGAACTGCTGTTGCGCCACGGGCTTCCGATCGCTCCGCACACCGGCAACATCACTGCCTGGGATCTCGTGCGGCAAGGCATGTTCCAGTTTCACAAGGTAACGCAACCCACCCACCTTCTCGCACGCCGCTTCTTCCGCGAGGCCGCCGAGCTCGATCCCATGCTTCCGGAGGCGCAGATCTGGCGGGCGCGGGTCAATGCCGGCCTCATCGCCTACGGCTGGACGGAAAACCCCGCCGCAGACGGGAAGGAAGGAATGGATGCGGCGCTGCGGGCGATCTATCTCGATGCGCGCAACCCCTATTCGCACTACGGGCTGGCGATCGTCTCGGCCTATACGGGCAGGGCCGAGCAGGCGATCCTGGCGGCGGAACGATCCATCGAACTCGGTTCGAGCTTCGCCCTGGGGCATCTCGTCCTCGGCATGGCTCGGCTTTTTTCGGGCGACGCTGCCGGGGCGCGCAAGCCATTGGGGCACGGCCTCGAGCTCAATCCGCACGATCCGCAGAACGGCGTCTGGTTCAGCCTGCTGATGCTGGCATTGTTTTTTTCCGGCGACGTCGAGGGCGCGCTCGATACCGGACGCCGGGCGCTGAAAGCGCGGCCCGACTGGCCGGCGCTGCTGCGCATCCAGGCATGCTGCCACGCGGCCGCGGGACACCGCCAGCAGGCTCACCGCCTTGCTGCCGCGGCACGCGATCTTCCCGAAGCTGCCGGCGATGCACTTGCTCCGTTCAGAGATAGCAACACGGAATGGACCGCCCGCCTGAACGCGCTGCTGCGGGAGGCAGAGCTTTGAAACTCGTAGACGCCCGGAGCAATGACCGAAATGGTTCGTCGCGAAGCGGGGCTCGATCGCAACCCCGCACCTCTGCAAGGAGAAAGCAATGGACGACGATATCAAAATTCTCCAGCACATCTACGAGCGCTTCAACGAACGCGACATAGACGCCGTGCTGGCAGCGCTGGCCGAGGATGTCGTCTGGGCCAACGGCATGGATGGCGGCCACGTCCATGGGCGCGAGGCGGTGCGGGAATATTGGACGCGTCAGTGGTCGATGATCGATCCCCACGTCCAGCCGGTCGGTTTTCACCGGACAGCGGACGGCGCAATCATTGCCGACGTCCGGCAGTCGGTCCGTGACCTGCAAGGCCAACCGCTCGAAGGAGAGAAGACGATCGGGCACGTGTTCCGGATTCGGGACGGCAAGGTGGTCCGCTTCGACATTCGGGATGCCGCCTGAATTCGGCGAGCCGGGTCACCTCCACTTCCCGGCGGCCTTTGAGGGTCAAGATGTAGCACGTCGATCTCGGCGTCGAGCGCACTGAGCTGAATCCAATTTGCGACGAAGATATCCGTTGCGCGCAGCGAAACGCCCAAACCTTCGCCGCGGAAACGCGCCATTAATCTTCGAAGACCACACTGAAATCCGGATTTACGAATGCCCGCAGTCTGGCCAGTGATCGAATTGCCGATGCCCTTGGCTCCACCCTATGAGTCGTGGCAGTCTTCGGCGCCGTCGATGCCGGCATTCGGCGACAGGTCGTCGATCGGAATAAGGTCGGGGACGATGCGGTCTTCCGAGCTGGCCATGATGGCTCTTCACACACCAGGAGCCTGTTCATATGCCTCGCGTCCGACCCACCAGACCGCAGATGGAGATCCTGGCCTGGCTCTCGTGCTTCCTGCTTCTCTTCTGCTTGTCCTGGCGCTTCCAATGGCATGAGGGGCTGGATGAGTTCATCGAAAAGCATCATGACTTTCCACTGGACCACGCGCTGCTTGCCCTTAATATGTCCGGCTTTCTCGGGCTGATCTACTCGGCGCTGAGAATCCGGGATCTCTCGATAGAGGTTGACCGCAGGCTGCAGGCCGAAAAGAACGTGGACTGGATTGCCTGTCACGACACGCTAACCGAACTACCTAACCGCAGATTTCTGGAATCCGTCTGCGCGCAGTCGATGATCGATCAACGGGCGCAGGAAAGCTATGCCGTGTTCAGCATCGATCTCGACGGCTTCAAGAAGATCAACGACCTCCTCGGGCACGATCACGGCGATGCGGTGCTGAAGGCCGTCGCTCAGCGGCTTTCTTCCCTCTTTCCGCGTGATCGCATTTTCCGCCTTGGCGGCGACGAGTTCGTCGTTCTGGCGCGGCGCACCGGAAATGCCGATCTAGTCGCTTTGGGAAACCGCATCGTGAGCGCGATCAGCAAGCCCTTCACATTCAATGGCGTCGCCGTCGATCTTGGCGCCAGTGTCGGCCTCGCGCTCCACCCTGAAAACGGCGACGATCTAAGCCAGGTCATTCGCCATTCGGACTGTGCGATGTATGTGGCGAAAAAGCAGGGGCGCAATCTGGTGAAGTCCTTTGTCCCTTCGATGCAGGAGGAGCTGGCCAAGCGGATCCGGGTGGAAGCGGATCTGCGAGCCGCCATCAAGAATGCTGAGATCGTCCCGTATTACCAACCTCTCGTCGACCTGAAGACGAAGGAGATTATCGGTTTCGAAGCGCTGGCGCGCTGGAAGACGGCATCCGGCGAATTCATCCCGCCGAACGAGTTCATCCCCGTGGCGGAAGAGGCCGGTCTGATCGTCGACCTGACGGACCAACTGCTGCGCCACGCCTGTGGCGATGCGCTTTCCTGGCCAAATCATCTGGTCCTGTCGTTCAACCTGTCTCCGATCCAGCTGAGCGACCGATTGCTGGGCCTCAGGATTCTGAAGATATTGGGCGATGTCGGTCTGCCCGCGCATAGGATCGAGCTGGAGGTGACGGAGAGCGCCATCATCCAGGATGCCGCCACCGCCCGGATCGTCCTCGACGATCTGGTGAACGCCGGCGTCCGGATTGCTCTCGACGACTTCGGTACGGGCTATTCCAGCCTCTCGCAGCTCTCCAACTACCGGTTCGACAAGATCAAGATCGACAGGAGTTTCGTCGCTTCATTCGAAACGAACGACAAGCAGGACAAGGTGATCAAGGCTATTATCGCTCTCGGCGCGGGCCTCGGCGTGACGATAACGGCCGAAGGCATCGAAGAGGAAAGCCAACTTCAACGGCTCCAGGATCTCGGCTGCGACATCGGCCAAGGCTACCTGCTTGGCAGGCCGGCGCCGGCCGAGAGCCTTGCCGCAGACCAGATCAGCGCCAGGATAGCCCAACGTCGCTGATGGGCGGCAAAGTGGGTTCTCTTCCGGTGGCAAGTTGAGACAAGAAGTTCTCGCTTGCCAACGGCTCCCTCGGGACGTCGGTGATGGAGGGTGGCATGCGGCTCCGCCAGACCCGCTCTAGACCCTGGCGCAAACCGTCTGGAGCCACCGCACATTCGGCACCGCTCGAACGGTCAAATCTCCCCTGCCGACGGCCCCCAGACGTCCGTCAGGGCGAAGCCGCCGGGATGCGGGTCGAAGGGATCGAGCGCGACCTGGGTGAGGCCGAAGGTGAAGCCGCGGCCGGTGATGGTGGGGATGACCGCCGGGCGGCCGGCGACCTCGGTGACTGCATGCAGGCCGACCTCGAACTCCGAGCCGATGATCGATTTCGAGGTGAAGACGTCGCCGACCTTCGCCTTGCCGCGGGCATAAAGGGTGGCGAGATTGGCGGAATTGCCGGTGCCGCAGGGCGAGCGGTCGGCGCGGCCCGGCCACATGGTGGTGCAGGTGCGCACCGTGCCATCGGCCTCGGTGTCGCGGAACATCACATAGGCGACGCCCGAGATTGCCGGAATTTCGGGGTGGACGATCTTGATGTCGCGATTGATCAGCTCTTTCAGGATCATGCCGGCCTGAACGAGGCCGGCCGCATTGGCCTTCTCGATCGTCAGATTGATCTGGCCGACATCGACGAGGGCATAGAAGATGCCGCCATAGCAGAGATCGGCTTTGATCTTTCCCCAATGCGGCGTGTCGATCTCGACGTCGAGCTCATGCACGAAGGAGGGCACCATGGTGAGCCTGACCTTCTCGCAGCGCCCGTCATGGCAGGTCGCCGTCGCCTTGACGAGGCCGGCGGCGGTCTCCAGCGTCACGATCGTCTCAGGCTCCTTCATCTCGACGATGCCGGATTCGAGAAGCGCCGTCGTCACGCAGATCGAATTCGAACCGGAGCTGGCATGTGCCTGATCGGGCTGCAGGATGATGAAGGCGGCGTCGGCGTCGGGGTGCCCTGCCGGCAGCAGCAGGTTGACCGAGCCGATCGGGGCACCGCGCGGCTCCAGGCAGAGAAAGCGGCGGAGCTCGTCGCCTTTCGGATCGGTGTTCAGCCAGTGCAGCTGCGCAGCGATGGTTTCGCCGGGAATCTTCGGAACGCCGCCGATCGCGACGCGGCCGATCTCGCCCTCGGCATGAACGTCCAGCAGCTGTATCGTGCGCTTCCATCTCATCTCGAAACTCCAGTTCGGGCGTGACGGCTGACGCCGCCGACTCAGTTCCAACTTTTGTTTTAATGCAATTCCCGGCAAAATCGCGTTCCGCTTTGCCTGGAAAACCGCTTCGCACTTTTCCTGGAATTGCTCTCAATCAGTATCGGTCTATGCGGAACGGGGTCATATCGACCGACGGTTTTGCTCTGCTCACCATATCGCCGATCAACCGCGCTGTCGTTGCGGCATATGTCAAGCCGAGATGGCCATGACCGGTCGCATAGAAAACCCCCGGCATTTTCGAGGACGGCGAAATGATGGGGATCGTATCGGGCAAGGCCGGGCGATGGCCCATCCACTCCGTCGCCTCCTCGACCTTCAGACCCGGAAGCGCCCGCTGGGCGTGCCGCACCAGCACGCGCGGACGGCGGAAATCGGGCGCGGCGTCGAGGCCGGCCAGTTCGACATTGCCGCCGACGCGGATGCCGCCGGCCGTCGGGGTCACCATAAAGGCGCGATGAGGCCAGATCACTGAATAGCGCATTGAAATGCCCGGCTTCATGATCTGCGTGTGATAGCCGCGCTCGGTCTCGAGCGGAATCGGTTCGCCGAGTTTTGCGGCGAGGAAACGGGTGTGGACGCCGGCGGCGAGCACCACGAAAGCGGCCTCGATCCGACGTCCGTCATCGAGGGCGATGACGACCGTGCCATCGCCCTTGCGCTCGATGTTGCTCACAGCGCCGGAGGCGAAGGCTGCGCCCGCGGCGATGGCTGCGTCAGTCAGCCTGACGACCAGCTTATAGGGATCGCGGATCGACTTGTTGTCCGGCAGCAGCACGGCCTTGGCGATGACAGGCGAAAGGGCCGGCTCATGATATTGGATGGCGCCATTGCTCAAGACCTCGAATTCGAGGCCGTAGCGCTGCATCATGGCAAGATGGCCACGGTCTGCGGCAAATTCCGCCTCGGTCTCGTAAATGGCGAGACAGCCCTCCTCCGTCATCAGCTCGGACGCGCCGATCGCCTGCAGCATCTCCCTGAAATCGCCGAGCGCCCGCAGCGACAGGCTCATGCCGGCATCCTCGATTTCCCGGAGCCGCGAAGGCCGGCCGGCCGCGAGGAAGCGCAGGAACCAGGGCAGCATCCGCGCGGCATAGGACGGCCGCAGCCAGACCGGGCCTTCGGGGTCGAGCAGCCAGCCGGGAATCTTCTTCCAGGTCGACGGGCCGGAGCCGGCGGCGAAATCGAGCGCGATGCTCGCCATATTGCCGAAAGAGGTGCCGCGCCCGGGCTCACCCTTATCGATCAGCGTGACCTGAAATCCGCGCCGCTGCAAATCGAAAGCGATCGAGGCGCCGATCACGCCTGCGCCCACGACGACCACCTTCTTCTTCGTCTCATCCGTCATGCGATCAACCCACCTGCACGGCAGACAGCATTGCCGTTCGCCAACCTGATATATCAGATCGGCGGTGCTGCCTACGAATTTTTACCGGCTTTCGGGCAGGCCGGCGCCGACGCTGTCGCCGACCGAACCGACGGTATTGTCCATCGACTGGCCGAGCCGCTTCAGCTGCGCATCGTAATTGCGCCGGGTGCGCGGATCGAAGATCGCGATCGGCGTGCTGACGGCGACGCTGACGGCACTTCCGGCGGTCTGGGCAGCCCCCATCGCCACCGCACCGACCGCCTCGCCGAGACCGACATTGGAATCGGTGATCGTCTGGCCGGCGATCAGCCGGTCGCCGATCAGCTTCACCACTTCAGGGCTTTCGGCGAATTTCCCGTGGTTCAGCCTGTCGCCACCCTTGAGCTTGGTGAGATCGAGCACGGTGATGCCGGCCGCCTCCAGCTTGCTGCGATAGGGCTCGGCGGAGGGATCGATCTGGCCGAGCCGGTCGACATTGCCGGAGATGCGCCGCGACAGCGCCAGCGCCCGATCATCCCTGGAGACGAAGATGGTGAAATGCGGCTTATCCTTGCCGAGGCTCATGAACTGACGGCCGAAGACGTCGACGTCGAGATCAGGCGATGCAAGGATGACATTGTTTATCTTCGACGCGACCTGACCGTTGCGAATCGCCATCTGCCGGAGTGCTTCGACGGTCAGCCAGGTGCCCATCGAATGAGCCATGACGGTGACGTCGCCGACGGCCGGATTGGCGGCGGTGCGAGTCAGCAGCTCCTCCAGCGCATCGCGGGAATAGTTGGTGCTTTCCTTGTCGTAATTATAATCGAAGATGCTGGCGCGCGACGGCCAGGTGAAGACGACGGGGGCGACGTCGGCACGCGAATCGTGGACGATCTGCGCGAAGCGATAGACCGCGTCCTCATAGCGGTTGTTGAAGCCGTGCACGAAGACCAGCACGCGGCGGCTCTTCGGCATATGGCTCTTCAGCCAGCTCTCGCCTGCCCGCTCGCCCTCGAGCGGATCGACGGAAACGGTGACGAAGTCACGGAGCGGATCGGCCGGCAGCCGCTTGGGCCATTGCACCTGACCGATCTTGCGATTGGCTTCCGGCGGGATCGAGACATCGACGGCGTTGACGGCAAGCCCGGTGCCGCGTTCGCCGGAGAAAAGCACGGCCGGATTGTCATCGGCAGCGCGCGTCGTCGCCACCAGGAGATCGACCTTCGACGTGCCTGGCGGCACGGTACCGGCCGCCTGCATGACACCGACCGGCCTGCCGCCGCAGCCGGCGAGCATTATCGTTGCAACCAGAAGCCCTGCCAGAGCCGCACGCGTGCCGCGCCATTTGCCGATCATGACCAAACTCCAACCGGTTCACGCGCCGGACGGACGGCACATGTT
This sequence comes from Rhizobium sp. L9, assembly GCF_002531885.1. Classification (NCBI taxonomy): domain Bacteria; kingdom Pseudomonadati; phylum Pseudomonadota; class Alphaproteobacteria; order Hyphomicrobiales; family Rhizobiaceae; genus Rhizobium; species Rhizobium sp. L9. The sequence continues at coordinate 22,506 of NZ_NWSZ01000013.1, forward strand.
CAAATAGTCCGGCGAAGCCTGTCGAGTCAAACCGCACGCGGTAAAGCAGCGCCGGCGAAACGGCACAGGCTGTATCGGCTAGGGCTCGATTTCAGGGGAAAAGAAAAGAGCCTGGCGCGGGAGGAGGTGCGCCAGGCTCTTGATCCTGACCGACAACTGGGAGGAGGAGTGTTGTCGGTCCGATGTAAGAGCGCTTGGGAGGAGGAGTGCGCTGCTTACGAAGATAGTGATACCCCATTCATTTGATCGGGAATAGCGAAATTACCGCAATGCAGCAATGCATTCAGCGCAATGCTTGCCCTTTAAATGACAGTTCGACGCCTCATTTTGCAGCATCTTTGACCGGGTGGTCAAAAATTGCTGAAAGATGTGGCAGTGGCGACAGCCCCTCATCCGCCTGCCGGCACCTCTGCGCGGGACGAGCCGCGGGTCTCGTCCCGTCCTTCGGACCGTAAACGGGTGAAGGGGATATGCTGCAACCTCTGCGTCCCTCGCCAACCTCTCGCAGGGAAGGTCCCCTCGCCCCGCAAGCGGGGAGAGGGTTAGGGTGAGGGGCAGCCGCTTGCATCACTCCTCAAGCGGCCTTGAAGACCTTCCGACCCTCGGCGTCCAGCGCCGCGAATTCCTCATCCGACAGCGTGATGTCCACCGCCGCGACGTTTTCTTCCAGGTGTTTGACCTTTGACGTGCCGGGGATCGGCAGCATCACCGGGCTGCGTTTCAGCACCCAGGCGAGCGCGATCTGGCTGGGGGCGGCATTGTGCTTCCTGGCGATCGTATCGAGCAGCGAGCCTGATTGGGCGAGATCGCCGGCGGCGAGCGGATACCACGGGATGAAGCCGATATTGTGCTTTGCGCAATAATCGAGCACGTCTTCACTGGTGCGATCGACCAGATTGTAGCGGTTCTGGACGGTGGCGACCTTGAAGTGCTTCGAGGCCGCCTCGATTTCGGCGACGGAGACTTCGCTCAGACCCGCATGGCGGATGAGGCCGGCATCGAGCAGCGACCGGATCGCGTCGAACTGCTCCTTGGCCGGCACCTTCGGATCGATGCGGTGAAGCTGCCACAGGTCGATCTGCTCGACGCCGAGATTGCGCAGGCTCTTATGCGCCTGCTGGATCAGATATTCCGGGCGGCCGACGGGCAGCCAGATGTCGGGACCGTGGCGGGTCAGGCCGCCCTTGGTGGCGATGACGGATCCGGCGCCATAGGGATGCAGCGCCTCCTTGATCAGCCACTCGGAGACATCGGGGCCGTAGGAATCGGCCGTATCGATGAAATTGACGCCAAGCTCAGGCAGGCGCTTCAGCGTCCGGATGGACTCGGCATGGTCGTCGGGCTCACCCCAGATTCCTTTACCGGTAACGCGCATGGCGCCGAAACCGAGACGATTGACCTCGATCTCGCCGCCGATCCTGAAGGTGCCTGACTTGGCTGCGTTGTGACTGGACATGATCTTTCCTCTCTTGGTCAATAAAATCGTTCAATGTCGTTGAATTGGCCGAAGCCGCTCGTTTCACCGGCGCGGGGATGCCGAACTGGCGAAGATGGTTTCGGTTCTGAATGTCTGCCGTGTCTGGTGATGCCCGACATGGTGATGACCCGGCCGCCGCGGCGATATCGGACATGCGGCCGCTGCGACGCTTGCAGATATAGGACGGGTCCGCGGGGATAACAGGGAGAGGCCGAAACATCGTCCCTCGACCGGCTGCCGCATGCGGGGATATATCGGCCGGGCTGCGTCGAAGCCTGTCGCTTCCGCTCAGCCGGTGCCGCGTTCAGCCGGCCGATTCGCCGGAAAAGGCGGCCACTTCGATCTCCGCGTCACGGAATCTCAGACGTTCGCGCGAGAGTTCCAGCGGCTTGCGGCGCGAGATCCGGTAGACGGAGGCCGGCGGCAGGTTGCGAACCGTACCGCCGATGCGCACCGCCTTCAGGCCGAGGCGGTCGAGGATCGGCCGCGGCACCGGACAGCGCGGACCATAGGTAAATTGATAGACCGCCCCGCCCAGGCGCATATAGGTGAAGACGCCGGCAAGGATCGAGGCGATCTTGCGCGGCGACATGGACAGAAGCGGCAGGCCGCTAATGACGGCGCCGACCGGTTCTCCCTCGAAAATATCGGCCTGGGCAAGGTGGGCTGCGTCCATTTGCAATATCCGCGCCGCCGGGAACCGCGTCTGCAGCGCATCGATGAATTCCGGGCCGTATTCGATCAGCGTCAGATCCGCCTCGCTGATGCCGCGGGCGAGCAGCGCCCGGGTGAAGACGCCCGTGCCCGGGCCGAGCTCGATGATTGGACCGTCGAGCTCCGCAATTTGGCTGGTCATGATCCTGGCCAGGGAATCACCAGATGGCGCGATGGCGGCCACCCGAAGCGGATTGCTGATCCAGGAGCGGAAAAAATGCAGGAAATCCGAGCATGCAGCCTTTGCGGTCATGACTGTCCCACCTGTCTGAAATTCAATTGATTATGAATGCGACCATCGCGGCCAGCATGGCAATTCCAAGGCAGAGACGTCAATCGCCCTTGTGAGCCGGCATTTCCCACCTCTTTTCCTATCGGCGTCCGGCATTTTTTGCATCTGCGGCGGCTTTGACATAGCGAGCGCCGTCCTCTGCGGTGAAAAAGGGCGGCCGGGAAACCGCCCCTCACCGCGGCGGCCTAGTCGCCACCGCAAAGCGCCCGGTCAATAGTTGCAGCCGGAGCTGCTCGTCGGGTTGAAGCCGAGCTTGCAATCCATGTTCAGCGGCTTCTTCGGGTTCATCATGTAGGGCGAGGCCATGCCCTTCGGGCTGCCTTCATCAATCGAACCGGTCGTGCTCCTGTCGTGCTGCACGCGGGTCTCATCCTGGACAACCTGCTGCTTGGCCGAGTCCTGCTGCGTCGCGCTCGACTGGAGAGGAGCCGCTTGCGCCGCCACGCAGGAAAGGCCGAGCATCGCACCGAGGGCTGCGGCCGCCAGGCCGCTCTTGAACGTCGTGATCATTGTCATCTCCTTGGGAGGATCAGCTGAATTTGCGCCGAGGAGGTAGGAAGCGGATCTGTCACAATCTACCGCAACGCAATAGATGTCACGAACATGTGAGCGGCGCCCGAAACAGGAAAAAGGCGGCTCGCGCCGCCCCTTTCATTTGCCGGCTCAATAGCCGTTATCGCAGGGCATGCTGCCGGGACCGATCGATCCTGAAAACGTAGAGTTGCACATTGTCGGAACCGCCGGTCTGTTCACCGGCTGGCGGATGATGGAGCCGGTGGCGCCGGCCTCGACGCCGAAAGCGGCAAGCGGATACCAGTAGCCATCGGAGTGACGGCGGGTGCCGGGGCGCTCCGTTCGGAAGCCGCGATAGCCATGCCAGATACCGGGATGCGGCTTATACTGCACGGTTTTTACGTAGGAAATATCGGGCGGCCGCACCGTTTGAACGGGAGCGGCTTCAGCTTGGCCGATCGGCGCGAGGACGAGAGGCACGCTGAGCGCGACGGCGGAACGGATGCCTGTCCCAAGTGCGCAGTTCCGCGCACGCACAGTTTCCAAAACTCGTGATTGCAGGCGATTCCGCGTGAGTTTTTCGCGATAAAACGTGAAAGTCGCGACAGCAAGAATGGCGCGAGGGCGCTGGCTAAGAATGCGAATTCTCTGTTCTCAATTCGCGTATAGAGCCCGGTAACCCTGGGCGGACAGGCAGGCGACATATTGGCGATGGGCAGCGGCGCGCGCCGTCGTTTCCTCTTCCAGCGCATCGGCCTCGGCATAGCCGGTCAACTGGGCGCGCAGATGATACTGCTTCTTCGCCTCGTCATACATCGCGTTGCCGTCGGTTACGCAGATGCCCTGGGCGACGGCAGGCGGATTGACCGGCACTCCGATGGGCAAAAGCACCGGCGCGTTCGCATGGTCGACGCAGCCGGCAAGGGCGGCCATCGTCGCGAGAACCGCCAGAGCCCGAAAAATTCCCACCGTCATGCGTTCCTCCGACATCATCAGGCCTGCGGATACATCAGGAAGGTTGCGCGAAGCTAGGCATTCGGGAAAACGAATGCCGCTTCCGACCGAGGACGGTCATCACGCGCCATGCCGGGAACCCCCACCAAAATCTATATAGCACTTCGGAATCCCGAAATAGGCTGCGGCATTGAAATCATTGCGTTTCCACTCAGCCGAAAAGCTCACGAAGCGCGGCGAATTTCGGAATCCCGAAGCGGGCGGATTTCGGGATCCCGAAGCGAGGTTTTTTTCTTGCGGCCGAGGCGGCCGCGTCTTTCGGCGGCGATCTTGAGGTCGGTCTCGGACCATTTCCGACCCCTTTCCGCCGTGCACCGCTTCCACTCGTCGGTCGGCGGCGCGCCCTCATGGTCGCCGACAAAGGTGAGCGTGAACAGGTTGGGATGCGCGACCCCGCTTCCCGCCCGACCGCGGCGGACCTTAACCAGCCCCTTATATTCCAGCTCGTCGAGCGCATCGGCCACATATTCGCCGGTGACGCCGTAGGAGACGAACTGGGGATGCGTCACGACAAGCCTGCCATTTTGCAACCCGGCATGCGAGACGTGCTCGATGACGATGCGGAAGAAGGCGCGGCAGGCATTCGCACTCAAGGTGGTAAAGGCCGCCGATTCCAGGAGCTGGATCGTCAACCATTGCCACCGCAGGCTGCCGTCATCGCTGGCGCTCGGCGGCGCGGTGTGCCTGCGCACCAGCGCTCGCGTTTTGCCGGAACTGGTGCGGCTCTTGTCACGAGAGTTGAATTCCGCCATCAGCCCCTCGCCTCAGCTCCGAGCAGGTCCTTCAGGCGACCAATAGAAGAACTTGTTTTTTCCCGCATGCAGAGGGAAAAACTGGGCCAAGCGCCCACAGCGCCAATCACTACAAAATTCTTTGACATTCAACATTCCATGGTTGCAGCAGCGAGCAATCTAGCGTAAGAACGTTTCGAGAACTAGGAAAATAATCTTAGGAATTTGGATTACACCTGATCCCGGTCACGGAGACAGGCAGTTGCTGGGCTTGGAGGACAGGATGCGAATGATCTGCATGGGGGAAAAGAGCATGGTGGGTTACAGCAAGCGATTGCTGGCATTGATTTCGCTCTTGCTGGCAAGCGCCGTCCAAGCTTTTCCCTGCGATCAACCGATCACCATATCGAATTGGTCGTTCTGTGCGACCGGCAATGTGAGCGCTGAGGGCGGCGCCGCTGATTGGAAAGTCGTTCCTGCATGGACTCGCGACAAAGACATAAGCGCGTATTTCGGAAACGACCCGCGGCTTCTGGCAAACCACGGGCTTTGCAATGCCAAATTCCATCGCGTCGTCCTCTGCCAGCCGGGATGGCAAACGGGCAACCCGGATGAGTGCTCATATCTGGTTTGCAGCGGCTTTTACTCCGCCGTGTTCGGGAAGAAAGAAAGGGAAGACTATGAGAGAGAGCATCCGAACGCTCAATAGCTTTTGCCTTGCTGCTTTGCGGCAAAGACGGCAGCGGCCGACGAGAAGCGGCGGCCGGAAATAAATATGCCGGCGTTTCAGTAAAGCAGCTCACCGCTTCAGAAAACGTCTCGTTCAGACGGCATCTCGACACGCCGGAACAATTGCCCTAGGCGAGCAGGTGACTGAGAAGACGCAGCGGAGATCCTGCATTATGCAAACCCTATGGAAGAAGCCGGTGACGCTTGCCCTTGAGGGGCCGGATCAATGGGTCGTCATCCAGACGACCCAGGCAGCCACATGGGCGCTGATTGAAGACTGGCCGACCGAAGAGGGGCCTGCGCTCGACAGGGCGTGTGCGGTTTGCGCCGATGTCATATCCGGGAAACGGAGCCGGGAAGAGGCGCGGCAGGCGTTCGTCGAAGCGGCGATCGAAGCCGGGATCCCCATCAAGGAATGAGGCGACGTGCCCCGTTCCAGCGCACCGTCGTCAGATATTCCGGCGGCCAACCGTCCCGCCGCTGCGAGTGCATTCCCGGAAAAGCCGCCGAAGCGCCCGCGCGACAAATGGCCAATGTCCACTAGCTGCAGCGCCCCAATGAACTGCGACGGGATCAGGCCAGCAGAGCAATTCCTCGGCTTGGCCGGGTCGTGCAAAGCTCGCGGGTGCGATAGGCTGGAAATGATTTAGGCCTGCCTGAGCGGGAAACGCCTTTGATATTCGGAACCGATTTTCCAAAACAGGAGGTATCAAATGAAGTGAAAGAATGGCGCACCCGAAGAGAAACGCCACAATCACTCACAACGCATTGAAGTTAAACCACTTATGATCGAGCCGCGCACTCAAAGTGTACCATTCATCTCGCTTTGGCAAGGGCATCTAGAGAGCAAGATAAGCTTGCTTGGCTTCGATGGGGATTGAGACCGCTATATTCTGACTCAAGAGGTGTTGCAGACCCTTTTCGAATGCGGGGATGCTTGATTCCGCTCCGGATAAAGACGCGATTTCCACCCCGGTCGCCGTAAGAAGAGCCATCCCTACCAAAATACTATTTGGTCCATCTGAAGAAAACTCTAGATCGACGGGGCAGCCATAATAGAACGCACGCCCTGTCTTCCCAATTCCGGTTCGGGTATAGGTGCCAGTGCCTGAGAAGGTGATTAATCCGATGCTTTCGAGATGCTGGAGTTCACTAAAAGAAAATCTGGTCTCGTCGTTTCTATCAACCTCATCAGCGTTTGTAATGATTGGCACCGGTTTTCCTATTATCCATACGCTTCTTACAAACTTCGTAAACAACTCAGCATCAGCTTTACTCAACTGAGAAACCAAATCAATTGATCGCCTGGAGAAAGAACCGGCCGCGTTAGCCTCGCCTGCAAGTATCTTTGCCCACATTTCTTGCATGTCCTCATTTGATACCAGCTTAGCCTTGTCGAAAAGATATCTTACGAAATCCTCTTCAAGGTCTTCAGGTTTTGCATCTTTAGATAAATGCGGAATGGCCTTCGCGGTTATGGATTCAATATTTTCCTGGTTCCGTCCCTCCTCATAAATCATCCGTTGAAGGCCACGAGCTTCAATCTCGCTAATCTTCAGCCTGCCTTCAGCTCGGATAATCTCGGCTTTCGTTTCAGCCTCAGCGACGTCAATTTTCGCTCTCGCCTCTCGCCTCATTCGGTGGGGCTCAAAGACAATGCCGATTGCGTTCGACACACGATTGACTAAGGCTTCCCCAGTCTTCCCGAGGACAATCTGAACAGGCAGAACCATGACTTCTAGAACCTCTGATTGGCGACAAACATAATTGGGGTCAGACATTTGAGAGGTCACCTACGTGCCAGTGACCGGCAGGTTTCCCCCCGTGCCGCCTTGATGGGACCCAATACCGAGGAAACACACACACTCCTACCTGCCGCCTAAGGGAGGCTTTGCTCTGCCGTTGTGAGGAAGACAAGGGTCGAGGCAGTCATGTGCAGCATGTAGGCGGCCATGTGGTTGGGAACTGTTGTGGGCACCGCGCCTTGACCATGGCCGCTTTGCTTGTTTCTAGCCGGGGGAATACTGCTTTCCAGAAGACCCCGAAGAGAAGCGAACTGGTTCTGCCAGAATGGCGGCACAAGGCCGTTCGCGTAGATAACGTCGATTAGCGGCTTGGCCGTATCTCCCGGCTTGTAGGTCCAGCCCCTCTTGTCGCAGATCGCCTTCATGGTGCTCTCGAAGGCCTTGAGGCAGTCATTCAAGGCTTCCTTGTTCTTGCCCTCGCGGTAATGCTCATAGGCGCTCAGGAACTCTTGATGCGGGCCAGCATAGTCCTTGGTGTTCAAGAGGCGCAGGGCAGGCTTCACGGCCTCCGCATGTATCAACTCCGAGTCTACCCGGACGATTTCCCCATCGATGTATTGATAGCCGACCGCATTCTCTTTGAACCTGATATTGAGGTCGTCAATTGCCTCGTCGGCGCGCTCATTATAGCCCCGAGTGTTTGAGTAATCGATGGTACGGGTTAGGCGATCAACAGCTCGAAATGCAAGCTCAATTACGTCTAGGCAAGTCTCGGCGCTTGAGGCACCAAGGAAAAAATCTCGTAATTCCGTATAAGGGTTCCCTTCTCGGTTTGAAGGTGGCAGAAGAAACACACCAAGCTCCTGCCTCAGTGTCGATACGATTAGACGGTACGTATTCTCTACTTGCCCGCGACTGCTAGCGGCGTCCTCCCTGCTTCCTAAGGCTCTGTCGAGAATATGAATGATTTGGACGCGTAGCCTCTCCGGTATGACGTCATATCGATAAACGTCGGGCTCGGCACCGCTAAGGCGCTGCTGCCTCCTTGAGTACAACTCATACACGGCCATTCGAATCGCCTTTCCCGGTCGCTGGTTCGTTGAACATTCGGCCACATTCGGGTGCTGGCGTCTATCAACGTATATGTCGATTGACAGGACAAACGAATCTCTCGCTGCCCCTTCACAAACTGCCTAACCGTCGTTACACTGTTTGGGAATGAAGTTGCTCCTGAGGTCCGCCAGATGCCGTCTCGTGACAAGCCCAGCCCAACAGCGTCCCAGCCTAGAGCGCGCGCCCAGAGCCGCCCCGAGGTCGGCAAGGTGGTGGACGCCGAACCACGCCAGCGTTACGTCTCGTACCTTCGCGTCTCTACGGCCCGCCAAGGAGCCTCAGGACTCGGGCTGGACGCTCAGCGTGAAGCAGTCGCCTCGTACATCCGAAGCCGCTCAGCGGGCTCCTATGGCCCCGCAGACCACCTTTGCGAATACGTCGAGGTCGAGAGCGGCAAGGCGAACAACCGGCCCCAACTTCAGGCCGCGCTGAGGCACGCCAAACACGCCAAGGCAACGCTCATCATCGCCAAGCTAGATCGGCTCAGCCGCAATGCTGCTTTCTTGCTGGCTCTGCGGGACAGTGGCGCGAAGTTCGTAGCCGCAGACATGCCCGATGCCTGTGACCTGACCATTGGGGTTCTGGCGTTGGTGGCTGAGCACGAGCGGAAGATGATCCAGGCGCGCACTAAGGCAGCTCTCGCGGTTAAGCGCGAAGCCCTGGCTCGGGAGCGGGCACAACTAGAGGCGCTGGGGCAGGAACCCGTAAGGCGGCTCGAAGATGGCACCACGCGGCCCTTGCGCTTGGGGAACCCGAATGGTGCGGCTTGCCTCAAGGGGATCGGTAACGGAGCGGCTGTGGCAACCGTGAAAGCTGGCGCTCAGGAACGGGCTGAGGAGTTCCGTGAAGTCCTGAGCGATATCGACCCCTCCTCAACCATGTCCGCGCGAGGATTGGCCGGGGAGTTGAACGCAAGGGGCTTCCGGTCCCCACGGGGCGGGCACTGGACGGCTCAGAGCGTGATCCGGCTGAGAGAGCGCTTGGCGTTCTCATAGGTCGCCATCAGGCCCTAGGTGCAAAAGCTGGCTGGTAGAATATTTCGCCGAAGTGGTCATTTGGGGAATGAATTGGCGGAAAACAATTAGGACGCATTAGATGAAGAGGAAGCTCCCGGTCAGCCCTTACTTGAGTAAAGGTGTCTCACCAAAGATCTAAATAGCCCTCATTATTTGAAAGGGGAGGCTCAAGGTTGCCTCATGGTGACAAGCGCTAGAACCCTTCATCAGCCCCTTAGCTCGCCCTGAGGGCGGAAAACAAATAGGACGCATTATTCGAAAGGGAGGCTCAAAGTTGCCTTAGGTGACGGTCAAGAGCCAGACCCCGATCATCACCGCAGCCCCATGGCCTAACCTCTAGTGGTGCCCTGAGCATCGCTCAGCCTCCTCTTAGACTCGCCCCACGGGACCACCGAAAAGACAGAGGAGAGGCGGAGAGACCTGGCCCTCCTTCGGGCACCCTGTCGACCCATTGAGGCCGCCGAAGGCCTCACGCACTGAGAGCTAATCCCGAGATGTCATCGATCCCAAGGACACTTGGGTACTGGCTCTCTGCCAATACGACCATACTGCCGAACCCCAGACCACCTCACCAACCTCACCAACCCAGCGCACGGCCACCTCTCGGAGCACCAGCCCCGGAGCTGACCCATCGCGCCCAACAGAAAGTCTAACCCCTTATGACACGCATAGACATTCGCACCTACGCCCCCACCACTCCGGAGGCAGTTCAGGCACTCCTGAGCTATCTCAATGCCGCCACCAAGACCCTCAATGGCAAGGAGGTGATAGGGGAGACTCACCAACCCACCCCCAACCCTGAAGTCCTCCTTCAAGGCCTGCCTCAGGGCTCCCTTAGTGCTGCTCGCTATGACCCCGAGTCTGGCCTCATCGCCTTCACCATCAAGCGCCGCAATGAGCGCCTCATCGAGCCCGAGGGCTTCGCTGCCCTTCGAGGCCTCTCGCTATTCAACGGAGGAGCCTACCTCGATAAAAACCAGAAGGGGGGCGACGAGTATCACTATCTCGAAATGTTCTCTCGGAGGGGCATGGGCATTACCCTTCAGCGGCTCCTTGCTGACGCCCAGAAGGGAGAGCTAGTGAAGATGAGGGAAGACCATCACCTCCTAACAGCTAGCAATCTCGCCATCGTTCCCGGCCCTCAGCGGAACACAAGGGGACGCCGGGAGGCTTTCGAAGCCGCCCTTGCGGACTACGATGAGCGGGCCGAAAGCTGGGGTGTCTCGAAGCTGCTCAGCAAGACCGACTATCTCGCCATGCTTCGGGGGGCCTTCCGGCTCTACGACATCAAGCACGGCCATAACTTCCTACGGGTCATAGGCGAGTAGCCAGACCCCAAGGCTGAGACGGGGGGAGATGTTGAAGGGGTTCGGCCCCTCCTGCCCGTCTCGGAGCCTGCCCCTGCGCCCTACCTTCAGGCCCCCCACTCAGGCAGTGCCTTGACAGGTGATGGGACCCCTATCCTCGCCATAGCCTCTCCGAGAGCCCTCAAGCCAAACCCGGAGCCGTAGCTTCGGCCCACCCCGCCGCCTCCCGCATGGCCGGTCAAGGCGTCATGAAGCTCTTCCGAAAGGCCAGCATCCCGCGCCAACCGCTTGAAGGTATGCCGCAGGGAGTGAAAGACGATCGATGGGTCTTTGATACCAACAGAGGTCCGCAGGTAGCGATTGAACCATTTGGACCACGCCGTTGAGCGGTAGGCCTCATCGGCAGACTTGATGTCGGGCCACAGGCTGGCGGTGTCCTTACGGTCCTTATCAAGCCGATGTTGGCGATAGCGGAGAAGGCCTAGCCTGATAAGCTCAGGATGCAATGGGACCTGCCTTCGAGAGCTAGCCGTCTTAATCGACCGATCACCCTCAGTCCCTATGTCGATGAACCACAAGCCGGTCTCTAGGTCCTGCCTCAGGTCCCTAAGGCGCAACTGAGCGATTTCATTAAGCCGCGCCCCGGAGAAGAGGGCGATGAGCGGCACCCAATAGGCGGCCTCCCCGCCACCCCCCAGCGGCCTCTCGCCCCGCTCATAGACCCCGCTATTGAACAGAGCCTTGAGGCCCGCCTCTGAGAAGGGCTCCCGGCGATTGGGATCATTGCGCTTGTCGATGGTAAGGCCAAGCTTGGTGAAGGGATTGCTGAAGCCGGGGAGACTGTCCATGAGCCCCTCCCGCTCACAGGCGCTCACGATGGCGGCCAAGAGGTTCAGATACTTGTTGACGCTTGCGGCATGAATAAGTTCCTGCCCACCATCACCGCTCTTGACGAGGGCTCTGAGCGACATTGAGCGCTGCTTCCCGGTGAGCCTCGTAGGTATCTTCGCAAGCCCATTGGTGCGGAAGTCTCTCGCCTTCTCCTTGGTGATGTCCCCCAGGCGCAAGTCCCCATGCCATTCCGTGAAGTACCTGACTGCCCTCTCCGCCTCCCTGACAGTGCTGGGGGATGCCTTCTTGCCACCCCTCGCGGGGGTCCCCTGACGCCACGCCTTGAAGGCATCCGAGAGGGTCGGCCCCTTGGCTGGGCTAGGGTTGGGGGTCGGGATATCCTCACCTTCCTGCCTCTTGAGCATGAGGTCATAGGCTTTGACGTGACCCCTAAGGACCGCAAGGCCAGCCTCTCGGTAATAAGGTGATGAGGGGTCTATCGGATAGTTGCCAGCCTTGAGATAGGCATGAAGTTCCGCCTTCACGATGTCGGGGTTGCGGCTGGCGTAGGCTGAGCGGTACTCCTGCGAGAGGGTCTCAAGCCAGTCTTGCTTGGCCTCAAGGTGCCCTTCTGCCATCCCGAGCTGACCAAAGCCGGGGTCTAGGAGGTCCGGCCACTGGGCCCGCTCCTCAGGGGTTTGCATGTAGCGCCGCGCGTCACCCTGCTCCCTTTCAGTCTCGTCCTCCTTGAGCAAGGCGGCGATGATATCGGCCTCGATCTCCTCAACTGAGGGCAAGCGCAGAAGTGAGACCATCTCGCCACCCACTTCCCCTCTCTGGTATCGCGAGGCCAAGGCGAAGAGGTCGGTGACCCTCAGAGCCTCCCTCATGTCCTTGCGCTTAGCATCCGCAAAGTTGTTGGTCTTGAGGGAGACCGTAAGCTCTCGCTTGAAGCGTCCTGTGTCGGGATTGATGAGTTCTGATAGGGCAGCGGGAGGGTTCTTGGGCGCTGGCTTTCCGGCTAGCTCCTGAGGAAGCCGCTTTCGAAACTCGTAGATGCCTGAAGTCCGTCTCTGCATATAGCTGAGCCCTGCCATCGAGTGTCCCACCCTTGTGCGATACCGTTGTGTACTAGGCGGCTCTCGCTAAGGTTCTGAAACCCTAGATGTTTTTCAGCTTCAATGCATTAGGAAAAGAATGGCGCACCCGAAGAGATTCGAACTCCTGACCCCCAGATTCGTAGTCTGGTGCTCTATCCAGCTGAGCTACGGGTGCGTGGCAGAAGCGGCGGCGCCGCTTGCGTGGGCGATCCTCTAAAGGGTCCTTTCGGACATTGCAAGAGCATTTCTGAAAAAATCGCTCTTTGTCTGCAACGGCCACGCTCCGGCGAAACTCCCGTCACTTCTCACCCTGTGTCCGATTGCGGTAATCATCCAGTGAAACCGGGCGATCGGGGATCTCGATGCGGAACTGGGTGCCGACCGTCGGCTTTTCCACCAGCGCGATCGTGCCGCCATGGGCGAGCACCAATTCGCGGGCGATGGTCAGGCCGAGGCCGGTGCCGCCGGAACGGGCCGAGCCGCGAAAGGCGGCAAACAGGTTCTGGCGCGCCTTCAGCGGCATGCCGGGACCGGTATCGTCGACCGTGATGCTGACGACGCTGCCGACACGCTGGGCGGAAACGGTGATGCGCCTGATGGCGCCGGGGCCGCCCTCGCCCGGCGAAGTCAGCGCCTGCAGAGCGTTGCGGCAGAGATTGTGAATGACCCGGAACAGTTGCTCGCCGTCGGCATCGACCTCGAGATCCGCAGCGAACTGTTCGACAAACTCGATGCCGCTTTGCGGATCGATCGCCAGCATATCCTTGACGTCCTGTGTCAGTCCCAGCAGCCGAACATGGCGGCGGCGCGGCGCCGATTCGCTCGCCTTGCCATAGGACAGCACCTCCGTCGTATAACCGACCGCGCGGTCGATGGTGCGCAGCAGCTTCGGCGCGAAGCTCTTGACCATCGGATCATCGACATCGACGAGCCGGTCCGACATCAGCTGCGCGGAAGCCAGAATATTGCGCATATCGTGATTGATCTTTGAAACGGCGAGGCCAAGAGCGGCAAGGTTCTTCTGCTGCTTCAGCGTCTTCTGCAGCTCCATCTGCATCGAGGTGAGATTGCGGCCGGCCACCGCCAGCTCGTCCCGGCCGCCGTCGCCGATATAGATATGGGCCGGATTCTCGGGATCGGAGGAGAATTGCTGCATGCTGCCGGTCAGCCGGCGAATCGGGCCGATCAGAATGCGGTTGATCGCAAAGAAGATCAGCGTCGCGGTGAAAAGCGAGATCAGCACCGACAGCAGCAGCACGTTGCGGGAATAGGCGAACATCGCCGTGCGCAGCGGCCGATCCTTCATGACAACCTCGACGCCGATCTTGTTTTCACCAACCGGACCATAGACGCGGATCATCCTGCTGCCGCCGAAAACCAGGGTGTCAAGCGCGTCGCGGATCGCCGTCAGCGGCGGCACGTCGGTGAGGTCATAGGATTCGTCGACGGAGGTCGGCATGTCAGTCGTTGCCAGCAGCCGCGAAGTGCCTTCCTTGCGCAGTACGATCGCCTTGGTGCCGGTCGCCTCCAGCGTTTCCTTCTGCAGGGCGCGCGGCAGCTCGATCGGCTGCAGCCCGTCGATGACGATGGCGGCGGCAGCGGCCGTGTTCAGCCTGTCCTGCAGCCAGCGCATCCGCATGCTGGCGACAGAGGGAAAGAAAATCAGGATCTCGGCGAGCATGATGAAGACGACGGTGAGCCAGAGCAGCTTGCCCGAAAGCCCGCCGAAGAAGCCGGACGGGCACCGCCCCTTGGCAGCCTCGGTGGCTGCTGGGGGTTCTGCCGAAGGATTGTCGCCCTGGTTTCGCACCGGCATTCTTGTCTCGCCCGATCGGCAGCGCTTTGGCCACCCTTACCGTTGGAGCTTTATATTAGACCAATAGGTTCCGCTTTCAAATCTTTGCGAGCAGCGTCACGTCGCCACAACGAAATGCTGCCGGAGGCGGCGTCGTGATTCGTTATGTTGGTGCAATTGCTCTCTGGTTGGCGCGACGGGCGGCCCCTCATCCGCCTGCCGGCACCTTCTCCCGTAAACGGGGCGAAAGGACATGCCGCACCGGCCTCCTCCATCTCAACGTCGCGCCTGGCACGTCCCCTCGCCCCGTTTTACGGGGAGAGGGTCAGGGTGAGGGGCAGCTACTGGGCGTTGGAAAAGTCTCAGAACTCTTCCCAGCTCTGCTCGGCTGCAGCCGCACTGCCGCCGAAGGCGCGGGCGACTTTGGCGATCGCGCGGTGGGCGGGTGAGGCGACCGGCTGCCTGTGCGGCTCGTTGCGCACAAGCGCCACGGGCGCCACCGCATCCGAAAGCTTGAAGCGGGCAATGAGGTGCACCAGCCCGTTGGCTTCGGCTGAAAGCCGGTGGGTGGCGGCAGAGGTTTCTTCCACCATTGCGGCATTCTGTTGCGTCACCTGATCCATCTGGTTGACGGCGGTATTGACCTCCTTGAGGCCGGTCGACTGTTCGACCGCGGCCGTGGCGATCGAATGGATATGGTCGTTGATGGCGATGACGCGGGTGCCGATTTCCGACAGCGCCTCACCGGTCGCCTGGACGAGTTTGACGCCGACCTGCACCTCATCGCCCGATTTGGTGATCAGTGCCTTGATGTCCTTGGCGGCGGTCGCCGAACGCTGGGCGAGTTCACGCACTTCCTGCGCGACCACCGCGAAGCCCTTGCCGGCCTCGCCGGCGCGGGCGGCCTCGACCCCGGCGTTCAGCGCCAGGAGGTTGGTCTGGAAGGCGATCTCATCGATCACGTTGATAATCTGGCTGATTTCGCGCGAGGCCTGCTCGATGCGGCCCATGGCCTCGACGGCGTTGCGGACGACGACGCCGGAGCGGCCGGCATTCTCCTTGGCTTCTGAAACCATGACGGTCGCTTCATGCGCCCGCTCGGTGGAGTTCTGGACTACGGCTGTGATCTCGTCGAGCGCGGCGGAGGTCTGTTCGAGGGCCGCCGCCTGCTGCTCAGTGCGCTTCGACAGGTCGTCGCTGGCATTGCGCAGCTCGGATGTGTTGCCGTTCATCGCTTCGGTCGTCTCGCGCACTTCGCGCATCGTCGCCTGCAGCGTTACGAAGCTGTTGTTGACGTTCTGCTGCAGCTCGGCGAAGGCGCCCTGGAAATTGCCGTTCATCGTCTGGGTCAGATCGCCTTCGGCAAGGCTTGCGATGACGCGGCGGGTCTCGCCGATCCCGGCATCGACGCTCGACAGCAGCATGTTGATATTGCCGGCGAACCGGTTGAGGTTCTCGTCCTGATAGTCCTTGTCGATGCGATGGCTGAAATCGCCGGCCGCAGCCGCGGCCACGACGACCGACATGCTCGACTGCAGATCGTCGCTCTTGGCGCGCATCGCCGCCTCCTGAGCGTTCAGGCGCTTGACAGCGAGGCCGTTCTCCTTGAAGACCGCGACAGCGGCGGCCATCTCGCCGATTTCGTCCTTGCGGCCGGCAAAGGGAACCTCGGCGTCGAAATTGCCGTTGGCGACCTCCTTAATCGCGTGGGTGACACGCTTGATCGGGCGGCTCAGATGGCTGGTGCCGATATAAAAGCCCATGCCGATGCCGACCGCGATGCCGATGCCGGTAATGCTGAGCACGAGCGTCAGGACCCAGGAGCGGAAACTTTCGATCTCGGCGTTGACGGCCTCGAGCGCCGCCTTGTCGGTAGCGACGACCGCATCGATTTCCGCTTGGAAGGCCTTGCGATTGGCGCGATTGGCCTCGTTATTGCCCTGCTGGCTGGCGGCCTCGGGCCCGACCTCGGTGCCGAGGCGAGCCGTTTCCGTGCGGAAAGTGCGAAATTCAGCGGCGCGGGAGACGAGCTTGGCGAAGTTGGCCTTCTCGCTTTCGGGAACGAGCGGCGCCCAGCCGGCGATGACCTTGTCGATCTCATCGAGAGCGGCCGTGATGCCCTTGGCGAAGTTCGGCGTATCCTTGATCGTCTTCGCCGCATAGATGCCGCGCGACTCCATGACGACAGCGGTGACGAAACGATTGAGGCGCTCGCCGGCATAGGCGCGGGCGGCGGCCTGCTCGTAAGCAGTGAGGTTGCGGCTGTATTCGCGCATTGCGGACAATGCCGTTGCGCCGATCAGAAGGGCGACGGCGCCCATTACGCAAACCAGCAGATTAATCTTGCCGCGGATCTTCAATGCAATGCCTCCTAGCTCCCATCACTGCCTGGAAAGCCAGTTCCCGGCTGATGGTGCGAATATCCGCGAAATTCCTTAAAGTTACATTTCTAATGTTTACGATCATGGCCCCTGAATATTAGCCATGCCGGCGTCCGCCCCAGGCACAAGTCGCTGAAAAGCATGACCTTCCGTCGCGGCGCCGACCAAGCACAACCTTCTGGAGCAAAACAAACTTATTAACACTTACATGCGAAAACCACGCGCAGGCCAGCATTACCGGTGAAATGATCTGTTATAATTGACTTTGGCAGGCTTCATCCGTATAAGCCGCCGCACGTCCGGTCACCTAAGGCCTTCATGGCTCGCCCGTTCGAAAAACAACGCTCCTTGCATCATGCAAATTCAAGAAGGGCCGCACTCCGCGGTGTTTAAATAAATGAAGCGTACTTACCAACCATCCAAGCTTGTTCGCAAGCGTCGCCACGGCTTCCGTGCGCGCATGTCCACGAAGGGTGGCCGCAAGGTCATCGCTGCCCGCCGCGCGCAGGGCCGCAAGCGTCTCTCGGCTTAAGGCCGGGTTGCCCGATAAGAGATGGCGGGCGAATTGACGACCAGTGAGAAAAAACACGCTGTCGGGCGGCTGAAGAGCCGCCCGCAGTTTCTTGCCGTGCGCGAGGGCGAAAAACGCCGGGGAGGACTCTTCCTTCTCGAAGTGCTCGACCGGAAGGAACCCGACAGCCAGGCGCGTGTCGGTTTTACAGTCACCAAAAAACATGGCAATGCCGTAGAGCGAAACCGCATGCGCCGCCGCCTGAAAGAGGCGGTGCGGCTTCATGCGGGGTTTGCAATGAAGCCCGGACACGACTATGTGGTTGTCGCGCGCAGGGACGTGCTCGACGCGTCCTTCCAGGAATTGGCCGCGGAATTGAAATCCCGCGTGGAAACCAGGCCGAAACACCGGCGCCCCGGAGACGGACGCCCCAGGAACCTATGATGGAAAACAACCGCAATTATTTCATTGCGATCGCTCTCTCGGTGCTGATCGTCCTCGGCTGGCAGTTTCTCTATATGAATCCGCGCATCGAGGCCCAGCGCAAGACGCAGGAAGCCCAGAAGGCGCAACAGCAGACCGAGCAGACGCAGCAGCCGGCTGCTGCCGGCGGAGCACCGGCGCAAACGACCGGCGCGGCCCCGACCGGCCAGGCAGCCGCGACGGCGACGCGCGAGCAGGCGCTCGAAAAGACCCCGCGCATCGTCATCGACACCCCTGCCCTTTCCGGCTCGATCAACCTTGCCGGCGCCCGGCTCGACGACCTGAAGCTCAAGGGCTATCACGAGACCGTCGACGACTCGAGCCCGACCATCACGCTGTTCAGCCCGGCCGAAACCAAGGATGGTTACTTCACCGAGCTCGGCTATATCGGCAGCGACGCAACGGGTGCGGTCCCCGGTCCCTCGACGCTGTGGACGGCGCCGGAGGGCGCCAAGCTCACCGAGAAGACACCGGTGACGCTCTCCTATACCAATGACAAGGGCCTGACCTTCACTCGCACGATTTCCGTCGACGAGCGCTACATGTTTACCGTCGCCGACAAGGTTCAGAATTCGAGCCAGGCTCCTGCCTCGCTTTCCTCCTACGGCCGCGTGACGCGTTACAACAAGCCGACGACCCCCTCCGTCTACGTGCTGCACGAAGGGTTTATCGGCGTCATCGGCGACGACGGCCTGATCGAAAGCAAATATAGCGCGGTGGAGAAGGAAGCCGTGGCCCCGGCGAAATCCACCGGCGGCTGGCTCGGCATTACCGACAAATACTGGGCGGCGACGATCGTACCGCCGCAGACGTCAGCCTATGAGGCACACTTCTCGTATTTTTCCGACGGTCAGCCGCGCTATCAGGCCGACTATAAGGACGATGCCTTCACCGTTGCGCCGGGCCAGTCGGTTGAGCTCAAGAACCTCGTCTTTGCCGGCGCCAAGGAAGTGCCCGTCATCGACGGCTACGAGGCCTCCTATTCGATCCCGAAGTTCGACCGGCTGATCGACTGGGGCTGGTTCTATTTCATCACCAAGCCGATGTTCAAGCTGATGGACTTCTTCTATCGCTTCTTCGGCAATTTCGGCGTGGCGATCCTCTGCACCACGATCGTCGTCAAGGCGCTGTTCTTTCCGCTCGCCAGCAAGCAGTACGCCTCCATGGCGAACATGAAGCGCATGCAGCCGAAGATGGAGGAGCTGAAGGCGAAATTCGGCGACGACCGCATGGCGCTGCAGCAGGCGACGATGCAGCTCTACAAGGACGAGAAGATCAACCCGATCGCCGGCTGCTGGCCGGTGGCGCTGCAGATCCCGATCTTCTTTTCGCTCTACAAGGTGATCTATATCACCATCGAGATGCGGCACGCCCCGTTCTTCGGCTGGATCAAGGACCTTTCGGCGCCCGATCCGACGACGATCGTCAACCTGTTCGGCCTGCTGCCCTTTGAGGCGCCGACCTTCCTGCATCTCGGCGTGTGGCCGCTGATCATGGGCGTCACCATGTTCCTGCAGATGCGCATGAACCCGACGCCGCCCGACCCGACGCAGGCGATGATCTTCAACTGGATGCCGCTGGTGTTCATGTTCATGCTGGCAAGCTTCCCGGCCGGCCTCGTCATCTACTGGGCCTGGAACAACACGCTCTCGGTGATCCAGCAGTCGGTGATCATGAAGCGCCACGGCGTCAAGATCGAACTCTTCGACAATCTGAAGGGCCTGTTCCGACGAAAGACGGCACCGTCGAAATGATGCTTTCAAGCCCCGCTTCGGCGGGGCTTTTCATTTCCGGCCAGCTTGTGAAGCAAGACGCTGCCCGCCTGAAAGCTTGACATCCGCCGCCAAAACCACGAAGCCGACAGAAGACTGAACCCGGAGATTGCCGAGCCCGCATGCCCGAACACGAAAAGCCACTCTTCGGCCACCCATGGACTTTTATCCGCGGCGTCCCGTCGCTCAACTTCCTGCCGCCGGAAGGACCGCCGGAAGTGGCCTTTGCCGGACGCTCGAATGTCGGAAAATCGTCTCTCATCAATGCGCTGGTCGGCCAGAAGGGCCTGGCGCGCACCTCGAACACGCCGGGGCGCACGCAGGAACTCAACTACTTCGTGCCGGACGGATATTCTGGCGAAGCGGGCGACCTGCCGCCGACGGCGATCGTCGACATGCCGGGTTATGGCTATGCGCAGGCGCCGAAGGAACAGGTCGACAAGTGGACGAAGCTCGTCTTCGATTACCTGCGCGGCCGCGCGACGCTGAAGCGCGTCTACGTGCTGATCGACAGCCGCCATGGCATCAAGAAGAACGACGAGGAGGTTCTGACCCTGCTCGACAAGGCGGCCGTCTCGTACCAGGTGGTGCTGACCAAGACCGACAAGATCAAGGCGCCGGCCGTGCCGAAACTTCTGGCCGACACGGCGGAAAAGATCCGCAAGCGCCCGGCCGCCTATCCCTACGTGCTGTCCACCTCGTCCGAAAAAGGCGACGGGCTCGATGACCTGCGCCAGGCGATCGCCGAAACCGTCGGCATTGCAGGTTGGAAATAAAAGCGGCGCTCCGCAGAGCCCCCGATGCCTCTGCCGATACGGATAGTTTTACATCGTCGGCAACAGCACCTTATCGACGACGTGGACGACGCCCTCGTCCTTGTCCTTGTCCTTCCTTGTCCTTGATTATCTTGGCGACGGGCCTGGCCATCGCATCGCGCGAGGCATCGTTATGGCCGGTGCACCTTGCCGCTCGCAATGACCGGACCGGTCACCTGTCCGCTCGGCGAGCCGCCGAAAGGCTCTAGGCTGACGGCAAGGGTTGCGCCATCTGCGACATTATTGCGCAGATCGGCGGGAATGACGAGTTCGCCGCTTTCGCCGGGCTGGAAGATGCCGAGCGATTTCGGCGCGCCGCTGCTCGGCACCAGCCAGAGTTCGAGCGATTTCTCCTCCGGCTTGCCGGCGGCGACCGGCACGATCTTCAGCCGGCCGCTCTGGATCTCATAGGAGGCGCGGAGATTGACCGCATTGTTTTGGCCCGAAAGTTCGGCCGCCAGCGGTGCCGGCCCCTGCGGCTGCGGCACAAGGCCGGAGGCGAAGATGACGGCACTGACGGCGACGACGATGCAGGCGAACGCCAAAGAGCGCCAGAAGACCGCCGAATTCCACAGCCCCTGCGAAAAGGATGCGGGTTTTCCGGCCTCGCCGAACAGCCGTGACTCGATCTGCTTGAAGGTTTCCCGGCTCGGCGCGACGCCGTCATATTCGTCGTTGAAGGCGGAGAGGTTGGTTTCCCAACGGCTGACGATCGCCGCAAATATCCGATCGCGGCGCATGCGCTCTTCCACCACCCGGCGATCCTGCTGCGATAGGACGCCCAAGACATATTCACCGGCGAGGACCTCGTCGCGGGAGCGGTTTCCCTTGCTTTTGTCGGGCGATGTCATCGTTCCATGCACTCTCTCAGTTTCAAGAGGCTGCGCCTGAGCCAGGTCCGCATCGTGTTCAGCGGAACGCCGAACTGATCCGCCAGTTCCTGATAGCTCAGCCCTTCGACATAAGCCCGTTTCACGGCGACCGCATGATCAGCTTCCAACTCTTCCATGCAGGTGTCAATCCGCCTTCCTTCATCCTTCGTCACCGTCTGTCTTTGCGGGTCGGATTCGGAATCGGCAAGATCGTAAACGCTCTCGAGTTCGTCGGTGACGGGCTTGCGCGCACGCAGCAGATCGATCGACCGGTTGCGGGCAATTGCGGCCAGCCACGCCGAGGACGATCCCGCGGCTGCCCGGAAGCTTCGAGCGCTTGCCAGATGCTGATATAGACTTCCTGCAGGGCATCCTCGGCCTCCGTGCGGTCCTCCAAGATGCGCAGGCAGATTGCGAAAAGTTTCGGTGCAGTCTGATTGTAGAGGGCAATGAATGCCAGGCGATCGAGCGCGACGCGGCCGTCAGGTCCTTGATCTCATCGCCTTGCATGCCGTTCCCCATATCGTGCCTCGCTCAGCCGGCGGGTCCAACTCCTTTGGCTCCGTGCCACATACGAAAAACTATTGCGGTCTGGATTATTCCCTCTGTCAGAAACTTGCGATAAAAGGCCCGCGATCAACTCCTGCGGGGTCCCCATGAACGAGTCCGAAAGCGAAATCCAGGCACGTCTTCTCGCCCAGGCGCTGCCTTTCATGCAGCGTTATGAAAACAAGACGATCGTGGTGAAGTACGGCGGCCACGCGATGGGCAATCCCGAGCTCGGCAAGGCCTTTGCCAGCGATATCGCGCTTCTGAAGCAGTCGGGCGTCAACCCGATCGTCGTCCACGGCGGCGGCCCGCAGATCGGCGCGATGCTGACCAAGATGGGCATCGAATCGAAATTCGAAGGCGGGCTTCGCGTCACCGACCAGAAGACGGTCGAGATCGTCGAGATGGTGCTCGCCGGCTCGATCAACAAGGAGATCGTCGCGCTGATCAATCAGACCGGCGAATGGGCGATCGGCCTTTGCGGCAAGGACGGCAACATGGTCTTCGCCGAAAAGGCGCGCAAGACCATCAAGGACCCGGATTCCAACATCGAGCGGGTGCTCGATCTCGGCTTCGTCGGTGAAGTGGTGGAGGTCGACCGCACGCTGCTCGATCTGCTCGCCCGCTCCGAGATGATACCGGTCATCGCGCCGGTGGCGCCGGGCCGCGACGGCGCGACCTACAATATCAACGCCGACACTTTCGCCGGCGCCATTGCCGGCGCGCTCAACGCCACCCGCCTGCTGTTTTTGACCGACGTTCCCGGCGTGCTCGACAAGAAGGGTCAGCTCATCAAGGAACTTTCCGTCGCCGAAGCGCATGCGCTGATCGCCGACGGCACTATCTCGGGCGGCATGATCCCCAAGGTCGAGACCTGCATCGATGCGATCAAGGCCGGCGTGCAGGGGGTCGTCATCCTGAACGGCAAGACCGCCCATTCCGTCCTGCTCGAGATCTTCACCGAGCACGGCATCGGAACGCTGATCGTGCCCTAATCGAACAGGGCGCTTGCAGGCGCCCCTTTCTCATGCTTCGGCAAAATCCGTCGAAAGCGTGAGGTTTTCCCAGGCGTCGATTTCCGCGCTCAAGCTTTTCAGCTTGTCGCGGATGAGCGAAAGGGCATCGGCTCCAAGCACCAAATGGACAGGTGGTTTTTCTGCCTCGACCAGCGCCATCACGGCTGCGGCTGCCTTACGAGGATCGCCCGGCTGTTTGCCGTTCTTTTCCTCACGTGCCCTGCGGATCGGATCGAATAGCGCATCGTAATCGGCAATGTTCCTGCCGCTACGCACCATGGAGCGGCCCGCCCAATCGGTTCGGAACGAGCCAGGAGCCACCGCTGTGACCGAGATGCCGAAGTCTTTCACTTCTTTTGCAAGAACCTCGCTCACGCCTTCCAGCGCAAATTTGCTTCCGCAATAATATGCGATGCCCGGCATGGTGATGAAACCGCCCATGGAGGTGATGTTGATGATATGGCCTGCCCGTCGCCGGCGCATAAACGGCAGGACGGCCTTCATCATTCCGACAGCCCCGAAGACATTAACTTCGAATTGCCGGCGCATTTCCTCGATGGGCGATTCCTCCAATGTTCCCTCATGTCCGTAGCCGGCATTGTTGATGAGAACGTCCACGGGACCGACTGATTTCTCGATATGCATAACAACCGGTTCAATCGCCTCGACATCGGCGGCGTCGAGCTGAACGGCGATGGCACGACCGGGCGCCAGATTCTCAAACCGGATTGCGGCTTCGTCGTTGCGCACCGTGCCAACGACTCTGTACCCCTTTGCGAGTGCGGCTTCCGCGAAGGCTCGGCCAAGGCCCGAGCTAACACCGGTAATCAGCAACTGCTTTCCAATTGCACGCATGTTGAACTCCTGAATCGCTATAATCGCGCACCGGCAGGGCGAGTGCGCTGCGGTTATGTGGACAGGCGAAAGGAGTATTTCCAATATATTGCACAGGCGATGTTGATATCTTAAAGGTATGACATGGAGCTGCGTCACCTTCGTTATTTCATTGCCGTCGCTGAAGAACTGAACTTTACGCGGGCGGCGCGCAGGGTTGGCATCGGACAGCCCCCACTGAGCAACCAGATTCGCGATCTTGAAAATGAGGTTGGCACGTCGCTTTTCCGGCGCCTTCCGAGCGGCGCCGAACTGACCGAGGCGGGTAAGGCTTTTCTGCCTGAAGTTCGAGCCATCCTGTTGCAGGCGGAACAAGCAAAGCAAAGCGCTCTGCGGGCAGCGCACGGCCAGCAGGGTCGGCTGCGGGTGGGGTTTACCAGTTCAGCGGTTTTCAATCCGATCGTGCCTGCCGCGATCAACGTCTTTCGCGAGAAATATGCAGCGGTCGGGTTCAGCCTGGAGGAAGCGCCCACTGCGCGATTGCTGGAACGGCTGAATGCGGCCGAACTCGACGCCGTCTTCATCCGTCCGGGCAGTGGCGACCCGGCGCAAGCCCGGTCTCAGCTTCTGGCCGAAGAGCCGATGGTCATCGCCCTGCCGTCCGGACATGCCAAGTCAAAAGCGCAGGCATTGCGGCTCGACGAACTTGCGGAAGAAAGCTTCGTCCTCTTTCCGCGCGAGGCAGGCGCCGGTTTTTTCGACGACATTCTCGCCGCCTGCCGACGAGCGGGATTTGAACCGGTTCTTGGCCAGCCGGCGCCGCAAATCACGGCGATTCCCAGCTTGATCGCCGTCGGCCTCGGCATCTCGATCGTACCGGCGGAGATGACCAAGATCAATGTCCCCGGCGTTCGTTACATTGCGATCGCCGGCGACGCGCCAAAGGCACGATTGGCCCTCTCGACCCGGCGTGACGAGCGCTCGCCCGTCGTTCGAAATTTCGTCGCACAAGCCATCAGCATGCAGCGGAGCTTCGCCTAGCAAAAGCCAGCTGCGGCGCAAGTTCGCCGCCGTCAATGACCTCAGGCCGCACGATCCGAAGGTCAGTCAAGGCCGGCGTGCAGGGCGTCTTCATCCTGAACGGCAGACCGCCCATTCCGTCCTGCTCGAGATCTTCACCGTTCACGGCATCGGGACGCTGATGGTTCCCTGATCGAGGCTGCGCCCCTTGCCGCACGAGAGGCGCATCTTTCTACACGGGCGCAGCGCCTGCCCAGCTGGTCCCTCCTGTCGCGCTTTTATCCGGCGATCAGACCGGCATGGGATCCCCGCCTATCAAGGCGACTCTTTCGCGCGGGCGAGCGCCTGGCTTTCCTTTTTAATCGGCCGACCGACCGGGCAGACCTCCTGAACGAAGCCGTTGAGCGTATTGACCAGATTGGTCTCGATCAGGGAATAATGAACGAACTGGCCCTGTTTCTGCCGTCGGATCAGCCCCGCAGTTTCTAGAACGGAAAGATGCTGCGAAACGGCTGGCTTGGACATGCTGAAGCGGTCGGCGATCTCGCCAGCGGTCAGCCCGGAGGCCGAGAGATAGGCAAGAATCTTTCGCCGTGGCGCGCTGGAAAGCGCGTGAAATACCCGTTGCGCGGCGCCGAGAGAGCTGCCTTCTGTAATGTCATCGCCAGTCTCGTCTTCCAAATCCGGTCTCCGTCGCAGCGGCATCATTGCATGAAACGTACAAATTAAGCGATTAAGGTATTGCTTAATTATCTTTCTTGGCGCAAGGTAATTATGTATTTCCTTAATTAATGAACGGGCGGGCGATGTTCAAGTGAAGAATGCGCCCGATCGGAAGGAGTTTGCCATGAGCAGTATTTCCACCGCCCGCATGATCGACAACAGCAGCGATCCGGCGAGGGGCAGAGTCGTCTGGGTGCCGGCAAAGTCGATCTGGATCACCGCCATGAGCCTGATCGCCATCATTAGCGGCCGGCGACCTTCACCTGGAGCGCCTTTGCCGTCTTTATCCTTTCGACCGCCATCACGATCTGCCTCGGTCATTCAGTCGGGATGCACCGGCTGCTGATCCACCGCTCCTTCCGCACCCCTCTCTGGATCGAGTATTTTCTCGTCTATCTCGGTACGCTGGTCGGCATGGCCGGCCCCTTCGGCATGATTTACGCGCATGACATTCGCGACTGGGCGCAACGGCAACGAAACTGCCATGACCTCTATGCCCACCCGGTCTTTCCTGGTCGACTCCTTCTGGCAGATGCACTGCGTCGTGAGGCTCGCCCGACCGCCGTGTTTCGAGATTGAAGAGCGCGTGCGACACGACCGCTTCTATCGCTTCCTAGAGGCGACATGGATGGCGCAGCAGTTCCCTCTGGCGCTCGCTTTTTTCGCTCTCGGCGGGCTGCCGTGGCTGGTCTGGGGGATTGCGATGCGAATATCGGTATCGCTGACCGGGCACTGGCTGGTCGGCCATTTCGCCCATCGTGGCGGCCATCAAGGCTGGAGCGTCGATCATGTCGCAGCGCAGGGCTACAACCTGCCGCGATTCGGATTGGTGACCTTCGGCGAGAGCTTCCATGGCAATCACCACGCCTTTCCCGAATCGGCCCGGCTCGGCATCGAGCCGGGCCAGTTTGACCTCGGCTGGCATTTCATCCGGCTGCTGGAAAGGCTCGGCCTGGCATCGGCAATCAAGCTCCCGCACATGATCAAGCCGCGGGAAGGGGTGCGGCGTGTCGGATTGTCCGCAGATGCAGGTGCCCCGTTGTCCTGTGGGACAGCGTTGGGCGGCCTCGGGATGAGCACAGGGAGTAGCGCTGCGGCGTGTCCTTCGAGGCTTCGCCCTGTGGGCCGCGCGCCTCGGGATGAGGGACGTCGGTGGATGCCGCGCCGAAGCATAGAGGAGCGCGGTGGCACAGCATGAGCCGCGTCAGAGGATAAGCGTAAACCCCCAAGAGAGCCTCACCCTCAGGTGCCCCGCAGGGGCCTCGAAGGGCGGGGCGGGTGCGCTGCCAATCGATGAATGCAGGAGCAGCGCTGGCGCATGTCCTTCGAGGCTCCGGCCTTCGGTCTGCGCGCCTCAGCAACCGTGTTGTTGCGGTTCGCTCCATGGGGTTCGTCTTTTGATGATAGTGTTGATCATGACGATGAATTTCCGCATGGCAGCGACGAGCGCGACCTTGGGTGGTTTGCCGGCAGCGCGCAGTCGTTTGTGGAAGGCCCTGATGGCCGGACTGCAGCGAATGGCCGAGAGCGTTGCCATGTAGAGGGCGCAGCGGACGGTGGCGCGGCCGCCGGCGATGTGGCGCTGGCCACGCCAGGTGCCGCTGTCGTGGGCGACCGGGGCGACGCCGACGAGGGCTGCGAGTTTCTTGTCGTCGATGGCGCCGAGTTCGGGCAGTTCGGCGATGAGCACGGCGGCGCCGACCTCGCCGATGCCTGGCACGGTCAGCAGCAGGTCGCGGCGTGCGGCCATGTCGGGTTCGGCCTCGATGGCGAGCGCGATGGCGGCATCGACGCGGGCGAGCTGGCTCTTGAGGGCGGCGAGGGTCTCGCCGATCAGGGTGGCGACGGCTTGCGGGGCGTGTTCGAGGCGGTTCTTCTCAGCGACCGCCATGTCGATGAGCTGGCGGCGGCGGGCGACCAGGGCAGCAAGCGCGATGCGACCGTCGTCGATATGGGGGATCTGTGCCGGCCGCATCGCTCTGGCGAAGTGGAGAATGACGCGGGCGTCGACCTGATCGGTCTTGGCCAGCCGGCCGCTGGCCCTGGCGAAATCGCGCACCTGGCGGGGATTGACAACGGCGACGGCAATACCGGCGGCCATCAGCGCCCTAACGATCGCCATCTCGTAACCGCCGGTGGCCTCGACGACGGCCAGCTCGGCGCCGGCTATCGCCGTCGCCAGCGCGGCCCGGCCTGGCGCGTCGTTGTCGAAACGGACAACGGCGCGTTTGCCCTCGACGGCCACGTCGAAATGGACTTTCGAGACATCGATGCCGACCATGAAAGCTTGCGGGATACGCATGGGTGCTCCTCCTTGCAACGCGGGCTCGAAGCCCAATCAACCGTTCGAGCGAAGACATCGCGACGGAGATGCTCGCTGAGGCACGAGTTCGAAACCCAAGGATGACACGCATCCCCGTCGCGCAGCCCGTTTATACACCAACGGCAACGTACAAGGACGAGGATCGTTGAAGGATGCCCCGCGCCGAAGCAAAGAGGTGTTGAAGGATCGCATCCCATGCAATAACTGGCATTGAAGCGCGGCAAGGCAGAGCCAATGCGGGTGCGCCCTCAGCAGAGGATATGGCGCCTCAATCAGGTGACTGTTACGATGCCTGACCTCGATGCGGGCTGGCATTTCTACTGCGTCCTCGGTCTTCGCCCCGTTGTCGATGCGCGTCCCCGGTATGCGCGTTTCGTCTGCCCCGATGGGGACAGCACTTTTTCGCTTCACCAGGGCGAGAAAGGCGGCGGCGGGACGACGGTCTATTTCGAGTGCAAGGATCTGGACGAAACGGTCGCCAAGCTCAGCGCAGCCGGACTTCGGTTCGCAAGCGGCCGGAGGACAAGAGCTGGCTGTGGCGTGAGGCGGAGCTGTTCGATCTAGGCGGCAACCGCGTCGTTCTTTATTTCGCCGGATCCAACCGCGTCGATCCGCCATGGCGGGTGGGATGAGCGGCCAATCTTCGCGCCGAGAGGTCGCAAATCGTACAATGAAGCCTTGGCAAGGTTTCGAATCGTGCTTTAGGTTGCGCCCCGAAAATCAACGGCTCGAGCGAAAAGATGCGCCTTACAGACTGCTATAACTTCCACGATTTCCGGCGCATGGCCAAGCGGCGTCTTCCAGGGCCGATCTTCGACTATATCGACGGCGGCGCCGATGACGAGGTGACGTATCGGCGCAATACCGCGGCCTTCGACAATTGTGATCTGGTGCCCGATGTTCTCAAAGGGGTGGCCGAGGTCGATATGTCGGTGACGGTCATGGGGCAGAAGCTGGCCATGCCGGTCTATTGCTCGCCGACGGCGTTGCAGCGGCTGTTTCACCACCAGGGGGAACGGGCGGTCGCGGCGGCAGCGGCGAAATACGGCACGATGTTCGGCGTCTCCTCACTCGGCACGATCAGCCTGGAGGAGGCCAGGCAGATCAGCGACGGACCTCAGGTCTATCAGTTCTATTTCCACAAGGACCGCGGGTTAAACCGCGAGATGATGGCGCGGGCGAAAACGGCGGGCGTGCAGGCGATGATGCTGACGGTCGACAGCATCACCGGCGGCAACCGCGAGCGCGACAAGCGCACCGGTTTTTCCATTCCCTTCAAGCTCAATCTCGCCGGCATGATGCAGTTTGCGATCAAGCCCTCCTGGGCGATCGGCTGGCTGACGCATGAGGGTTTCCGGCTGCCGCAGCTCGAAAACCACGTCAAGATGGACGGCGGCGCGCTGTCGATCAGCCGCTATTTCACCGAAATGCTCGATCCCTCCATGTCGTGGAACGACGTGGCCGACATGGTACAGGCCTGGGGTGGGCAATTCTGCCTGAAGGGCATTATGTCGGTGGAGGACGCCAAGCGCGCGGTCGAGATCGGCTGCACCGGCATCGTGCTGTCCAACCATGGCGGCCGCCAGCTCGACGGCTCGCGCAGCGCCTTCGATCAGCTGGCCGAGATCGTCGACGCGGTCGGCGACCGGATCGACGTCATGATGGATGGCGGCGTGCAGCGGGGAACGCATGTTCTCAAAGCGCTGTCGCTGGGGGCCAAGGCCGTCGGGCTCGGCCGTTACTACCTCTTCCCGCTGGCAGCCGCCGGACAACCCGGCGTCGAACGGGCGCTGGAGACGATGCGCACCGAGCTCGAGCGTGACATGAAGCTGATGGGGTGCACCTCGGTCGACCAGCTGACGCGGCGCAATCTGCGCTTCCGTTCCTGAGCAGAGCGATCATTCCGGGCCGCAACCTTTCCTCGGGATGCGGCCCCGCGCGGATTGGCCTCAGAGCAGGCTGTAGATCGCCGCAGCCTCCTGCCTCAGCTTTTCCATCATCGACCGGTAAGGCCCCGGCCCATAGCTGATGCGGCCGACCCCGAGCTTTGCCAATGTTTTCACATCAGGCGCGCCCGTCCGCATCATGATGTTGACCGGCAGCGACGAGGCTGCGCAGATCTTTTCGATCAAGGCGGGATCGATCAGGCCCGGAACGAAGAAGCCGCTGCCGCCGGCCGCGGCGTAGGCCCTGCCCCGCTCGATCGCCTCGTCGACGAGATCGGCATGTTTCGAAAGGTCGCTCTCGGCCAGGAACAGGTCGGTGCGGGCGTTGACGAAGAAGGGCATGTCTTTGCTGTCGGCCATGGCGCGAATGGCGCGGATGCGGGCCGCCTGGCTGTCGACCGGATAGAGCCCCTCGCCCGCAACCACCCGATCCTCGAAATTGATGCCGATGACGCCGACCTCCATCAGCTTGGCGACATTGGCGGCCGCACCTTGAGGGTCTGCCGAATAAGCCCCTTCGAAATCGACCGAAAGCGGCAGGTCGACGGCCTCGGTGATGGATTTCGCCGTCTCTACAAGCACCGACATCGGCAGTTTCTCGCCGTCGGCAAAGCCATGAGCTGCGGCAACCGACCAGCTTCCGGTGGCAAGCGCCTTGGCGCCGGCATCGGCGACGGCCTTCGCCGTCCCCGCATCCCAGATATTGTAGAGGACGATCGGGTCGCCCTTCTTGTGAAGCGCGCCGAATGCCTTGGCCTTTTCAGTCCGGTTCATGCTGTCTCCTCCATCCTTGTCTCTATGCTGATCTTCTCTTCGTGGCGCAGCAGCCATTGCTTGCGCCAGAGGCCGCCGCCATAACCGGTCAGAGAACCATCGGCGCCGAGGATGCGATGACAGGGCACGATGATGGCAAGCTGGTTGGCGCCATTGGCGCGGCCGACCGCACGCACGACCTCCGGCCTTTCCATCTCCCTGGCGAGATCGCCATAGGCGCGCGTCTGCCCGACCGGGATCTCCATCAGCTTTCCCCAGACATGCTTTTCGAAGGGCGTGCCACCGAGCGCCAGAGGGGTCCTGAAGACGGTCAGCCGGCCTTCGAAATAATCGCGGATTTCCGCCTCAATCTGATCTATCGCGGGGGTGCGACCGATTGCGAGGGAGGAGCGAACGCGCTTCTGCAGCGCTTCGAGTTCGCTCAGTAGCGCCTTGCGATCGTGAAATTCGAGAAGATGCAGACGCGTCTTGTCCGCGACCGCGATCATCGGCCCGAGCGGCGTATCGAACCAGTCGGCAAAAAGCAGTTCGTGATTCTGCGAGAGTGCCGGCGCCTTGCCGACGAGCCGCTGGAACGCCGCCCGGAAACCGCTCGGAGATTCGTACCCCGCGTCGATCTGGGCATCGATGACACGCGCCCCATCCGCCAGTTGCCGGGCCGCTTCGCCGAGCCTGATATAACGGACGATGTCATGGAAGGTCATGCCGAGCGCCCGCTTAAAGGCGCGCCGCACGGTCGAGGGATCATGGCCGCGGCGCACGAGCTCCTCCTCGCTCCAGCGAACCTCCGGCTCGTCGTCGAGTGCGGCAAGCAACAGATCGACGACCGGCTCCCTGCCCGGCTGCTCCAACGGCCTGCAGCGCCGGCAGGGGCGGAAGCCGGAATGCATGCAGGCGGCGATTGTCTCGAAGAACAGCGTATTTTCCCGCTTCGGCTTGCGCGCCGGACAGGTCAGACGGCAGAAGATACCTGTCGTCTTGACGCAGACATAGGCCTGGCCCTCATACTCGGCGCTGCGCGCGATCAGGGCATCATAGAGCGTGTCATCGTCGGGGCGTTCGAAAAGCATGACCGCTTTCTAACATCCCAGGCCTGCCGCGTCCGCCGAAAATCGGGCGTCTATTTTTTCTCTGTCGATTTCCTTGGGCGACCAGCCGTGCCATAAGGGCGGCCATGACCAAGATCGACCGTACGCCTGAAAAAGCCGATTTCGAACACGTGACAGATTGGGTGTTCGATCTCGACAACACGCTCTATCCCCATCACATCAATCTCTTCGCGCAGATCGACAAGAACATGACCGCCTATGTCGCGGCGCTGTTGCAGATGGAGCGGGAAGAAGCGCGCAAGCTGCAGAAGCAGTATTATCTCGACCACGGCACGACGCTGCAGGGCCTGATGATCCATCACGGCATCGATCCGAACGACTTCCTGGAAAAGGCGCATGCGATCGACTATTCGGCGCTGACGCCGCAGCCGGAACTCGGCGAAGCGATCAAGGCGCTGCCGGGGCGCAAGTTCATCTTTACCAACGGCAGCGTCAAACATGCAGAGATGACCGCCGGAGCGCTCGGTATCCTCGAGCATTTCGACGATATTTTCGACATCGTCGCCGCCGAGTACGTGCCGAAGCCGGCGCAGGCGACCTATGACAAGTTTGCGGCGCTGAAGCGGGTCGAAACGAACAAGGCGGCGATGTTCGAGGATCTGCCGCGCAATCTGACGGTACCGAAGGCGCTCGGCATGCAAACCGTGCTGCTTGTGCCGCGCAACCTGGAAGAGACCATCGTCGAATGGTGGGAAAAGACCAGCGGCGACGAGGATCACATCGATTTCGTCACCGACGACCTCGTCGCGTTTCTCGGCAAGGTGACCAGATCCGGCGGCTGACCGCCAGGTTACGAAAGTTTCACACAGCTTACCGATGTTTAACTGGGTCTTTCAGGCCCGCTGCCATAGCTTCTTTCGTGAGGGGACACCTTACGAAAGGGAAACACGATGTACCGCAACAAGCTGATACTGGCAGCGCTCTCCTCCGTCCTAATCTTCGGCGCTGCAGCCGGGGCAAGCTTTGCCGCACCGGGCGACGGGCCGCGCCCGCATCATGCCGGTATGGACCGCCCGGGCCGCGACGCCTTCCTCGAAATCACCTATGTCCGCATGCTCAAGCAGTTCGACGCAAACAAGGATGGAAAGGTCTCCAAGGAGGAGGCGACGAGCGGCCTCGACAAGATTTTCGCGGCGATCGACACCAACAATGACGGGTCGCTGACGCCCGGCGAAATCCGGCAGTACCGGCAGACGCAGCTGCAGGCGATGAGAGATCAGCACAAACAGGACGCCGGCGACGAGAAGGACGCGAATGCCGCGCCCGACATGCCGGACAGCGACTCCGGGCAGCCGCCGCGCGACGGCCATGACGGTCATCGCTGGATGCGCCATGGCGGCAACATCATGCGCGCTTCGATGATCATGGATCGGATCGACGCCGACGAGAACGGGCAGATTTCCAAACAGGAGGCCGTGGCCGCCTTCGACAAGCTGTTCACGCGCATGGACCGCAACAAGGATGGCGTCATCTCGATCGACGACATGCCGGATCGGCCGCTGCTGTAAGCGCGGACGAACCGTTGCCCCTGCTCTTTCCCCATCCGACGGGGAAAGAGCATATCTCAGAGACCCTGGCCCGGTTCGCGGTGTTCGTAGAAATCCTGGACGATCTTCCACGCGGCGTCAGCCGTGTCGACGAAGCTGATCAGCTTGACGTCATCGGGCGCGATCGTGCCGAATTCGGCCAGGGCTTCGAAATTGATGATGCGGCGCCAGAAGGCTTCGCCGAACAGGATCAGCGGCAGACGTTCCATGCGGCCGGTCTGGATCAGCGTCAGACATTCGAAGAATTCATCGAGCGTTCCGAAGCCGCCGGGGAAGACCGCGATCGCCTTGGCGCGTACCATGAAATGCATCTTGCGAATGGCGAAATAGTGGAAGTTGAAGCTGAGCTCGGGCGTGACATAGACGTTCGGAGCCTGCTCGTGCGGCAGCACGATGTTGAGACCGATCGACGGCGCGCCTTCGTCGGCCGCACCGCGATTGCCGGCCTCCATGACGCCGGGACCGCCGCCGGTCACGATGACATATTCCTGAAAGTCGAAGCCCGCCGAATATTTCGAGCAGAGACGGGCAAATTTGCGCGCCTCGTCATAATAGACGGAGGCCGCCTCCAGATTGGCGCGCTGGATCTCGTTGCGCGCCGCCCAGGCACTCTGGCCGGGGGCGGGAATGCGGGCGCCGCCGAACATGACGACGGTCGACCGGATGCCGCGCTCGGTCAGCATCATCTCCGTCTTCAACAGTTCCAGTTGCAGGCGGATCGGCCGCAACTCCTCACGGCAGAGGAAATCCTCGTCGACATAGGCTAGGCGATAGGCCGGCGACAGCGTCTGCGGCGTCTTCGGCACGGCTTCGGCGCGCTGCCTGTCGGTCGAGCTGCTCTTCAACGGGTCCCATACGCCGTCCTTGCGCCTAGAACCGCCGTTTCGTCCCTTCGCCATGTCGAAATGCCTTTCAGTATTGCCGGCCGTGAAACCGGATATGTCGCTATAACGCCTTGAATCCAGGTATGATCTTGTTCGAAAAATCATTCCGTTCTACGCGTGCATGCTGTAGAGCAGGACAAACCCACGCCGATCGCATGTCCGGAGACTCCGCCGTCTCCACGATAAAGATCGAAGTTTAAGGAATTCTCATGAGCGCCACCGACCTCGCATCCCTGGAAAAGACCATCGAAGCGGCCTTCGACAATCGCGATAATGTGAACGTGTCGACGAAGGGCGAGGTCCGTGATGCGGTCGAAGCGGCGCTCGATCTGCTCGATTCCGGCAAGGCTCGCGTGGCGACCCGCGGCGCCGACGGCGCCTGGACGGTCAATCAGTGGCTGAAGAAGGCGGTGCTCTTGTCCTTCCGCCTCAACGACATGGAAGTGGTCAAGGGCGGCTCGGGCAATTCCGTCTGGTGGGACAAGGTCCCCTCGAAGTTCGAGAACTGGGGCGAAACCCAGTTCCGCGCCGCGGGCTTCCGCGCCGTTCCGAACTGCGTCGTGCGCCGCTCGGCCTATATCGCCCCGAATGCGATCCTAATGCCCTCCTTCGTCAATCTCGGCGCCTATGTCGGCGAAGGCACGATGGTCGACACCTGGGCGACGGTCGGCTCCTGCGCGCAGATCGGCAAACATGTGCATCTGTCCGGCGGCGTCGGCATCGGCGGCGTGCTCGAACCGATGCAGGCCGGCCCGACCATCATCGAAGACAATTGCTTCATCGGCGCCCGTTCCGAAGTGGTCGAAGGCTGCATCATCCGCGAAGGCTCGGTGCTCGGCATGGGCGTCTATATCGGCAAGTCGACCAAAATTGTCGACCGCGCCACCGGCGAGGTGATGTACGGCGAAGTGCCGCCCTATTCCGTCGTCGTCGCCGGCTCGATGGCCTCGGCCAACGCGACGATGGCAAACGGCCAGCCGGCGCCGCATCTCTACTGCGCCGTCATCGTCAAGCGCGTCGACGAACAGACCCGCTCCAAGACTGGTATCAACGAGCTGCTTCGCGATTGATGACATCGGGAGATTGATCCGGTAAACAGACGGCGTCTTTTTGCGCGAGGCGGCCCCGCCTTGCCATGTCTTTGCCATTGCCGCTGGATAATTCGACCGCCATGACCGTTACCGATCCCGTCGCCAATCTGCAGACGCTGATTCGCTGCCCCTCCGTCACACCAGCCGAAGGCGGCGCGCTGACGGCCCTCGCGGCGATGCTTGCGCCGCTTGGCTTCAAAGTCGACAAAGTGAGAGCGAGCGAAGAGGGAACGCCCGATATCGAGAACCTTTATGCCCGCCTCGGCAGCAACGGCCCGCACTTGATGTTTGCCGGCCATACCGATGTCGTGCCAGTTGGCGATGAAGCCGCCTGGACGCACCCGCCTTTTGCCGCGGAGATATCAAAGGGCGAACTCTTCGGCCGCGGCGCCGTCGACATGAAGGGCGGCATCGCCTGTTTCGTCGCCGCCGTTGCCCGCCACATCGAAAAGAACGGGCCGCCTGCCGGCTCACTCTCTTTCCTGATTACCGGCGACGAAGAGGGCCCGGCGATCAACGGCACGATCAAACTGCTGCAATGGGCGGCGGAGCGCGGCGAACGCTGGGACGCCTGCCTTGTCGGAGAACCGACCAATCCGGACCGGCTCGGTGACATGATCAAGATCGGCCGGCGCGGCTCGCTATCGGGCAGGATCATCGTACATGGCGTTCAGGGCCATGCCGCTTACCCGCACCTCGCCGACAATCCGGTGCGCGGTATACTGCAGCTGACGCAGGCGCTGATGGATCCGCCTTTCGACGGCGGCACCGACGATTTCCAGCCGTCGAACCTCGAAGTGACGACGGTCGATGTCGGCAATCCTGCGACGAACGTCATTCCGGCAAAGGCATCGGCAAGCTTCAATATCCGCTTCAACGACAGCTGGACCGTCGAGACGCTGCGCGCCGAAATCCTGCGCCGGCTCGAAGCCGCCGCCGGCCATGGCCAGCTGCGTCCGGGCCGCGAGCCAGTCAAATACGATATCGTCTGGGCGGACCGGCCGAGCCATGTCTTCCTGACCCGCAACAACGCCCTGATAGCTTCGCTGTCGTCTGCCGTCGAAAGCGTCGTCGGCCGGTCACCGGCGCTTTCGACCACCGGCGGCACGTCGGATGCGCGCTTCATCAAGGATTATTGCCCGGTCGTCGAGTTCGGCCTGGTCGGCCAGACGATGCACATGGTCGACGAGCGCGTCACTGTTGCCGATCTGGAGACGCTGACGGCGATCTACGAGACCTTCATCGACCGCTGGTTCGCCCATGCCGGGTCTTAGAGAAGTTCAGTACTACCTGGCCGGCCTCTGGCTGCTGATCCGGATGGATCCGCGCGGCTTCCGCTTCCTCGATCTGTCGGAGCGCGGCGTCAACCGGTCGTTCTGGGCGATGGCCTGGTGCCTGCCGCCGATGGGCATTTCCTGGCTCTGGTGGCGACAGGCCTTCCTGCGGTCGATGCCGCCGGAGGCCGATGTCGATCTTGCCTTCTACATCAGGCTCGGCCTTGTCGAGGTCGCCAACTGGTTCGTGCCGCTGGTCTTTGCCGGGCTGCTGCTGCTTGTCTTCCGCATGGGCGAGCGCTTCGCCCCCGTCGTCGTCAGCGTCAACTGGCTCGGCGTGCCGCTCTCCTATATCAACGGTCTGCTGCTGGCGCTGGTGTTCTTCCTGCCCGGCACGGTCGGCCTCGTCTCGCTGCTGCTGCTCGCCTTCATGCTGGCGCAGGTCTTCGCTTTGGCGCGCATTCTCAGAATGATCTGCCACGATCACGCGCTGATGGTCGGGGCGCTGACGCTGGTGCTGCTGGTGCCGTCGATGATCCTTTCGGAATATCTGCAACACTTTCTCGGCATCTATCCCGCCTGACCCGCACTATCGCATGAGCATCAGAGATCGTCGTCGTTTTCCTCGTCGGGCCTGCGACGGTCGGTGATGACGTCGGGATAATCCACCTGCATGAAATAGAGCCCTTCCGGCGGCGCCACCGGGCCGCAGGCCTTACGGTCCTTCGCCTCGAGCGCTGCCTGCACGTCTTCAGGCGTCCATTTGCCTTCGCCGGCGAGCTTCAGCGTGCCGGCGAAGGAACGGATCTGGTTGTGGAGGAAGCTCTGCGCCGTGGCGCGGATCTCGATCAATTCGCCATTTCGCGTCACGTCAAGCCGGTCGAGCGTGCGCACCGGGCTGTTCGCCTGACAATGGGCGGAGCGAAAGGTGGAGAAATCGTGCCGGCCGACCAGCCGCTGAGCGGCGGCGTGCATGACCTCGTGATCGAGCGTCTTCGGCACCCACCAGGCCTTGCCGGCCTCGAGCGCCAGCGGCGCCCGGCGGCTGACGATGCGGTAGAGATAATGGCGCCGCAGCGCCGAAAAGCGGGCATCGAAGAAGTCGGGAACGGCCTCGACGTCGAGAATAGAGACACGCTCGCCGGCAAGCCGCAGATGCGCGTTCAAGGCATTTTGCAGCTTGTAGGGCGACCAACTCTTGGAAAGATCGGCATGGATCACCTGTCCCATGGCGTGGACGCCGGAATCGGTGCGGCCGGCGCCGCGGATCGACACGGTCTCGCCGGTCAGCGACAATACCGCCGCCTCGATCGCGCCCTGCACCGAGGGTCCGTTCTCCTGCCGCTGCCAGCCGACATAGGGGCCGCCGTCATATTCGACGGTCATGCGGAAGCGCGGCATCAGGAAAGCCTCGTGCCGGCCGCAAGCGGCGTGCCTCGGAGGAAATCCGCCGCGGCCATCGGCTTGCCGCCGGCCTTCTGCAGCCGTGTCAACCGCACGGCGCCGGAAGCGCAGGCGACGACGAGATCGTCGGTCAGCAGCTCTCCGGCAGCGCCCTGCCCGTCGGCCAGTTCGGATCCCAGCACCTTGACCCGCTCCGGCCTGCCGCCGATCTCTAGCTCGAACCAGGCGCCGGGAAACGGCGCCAGGCCGCGGATATGGTTGTGCACATCACGGGCGTTTCTTGCAAAATCGATGCGCGTCTCGGCCTTGTCGATCTTGGCGGCGTACAGCACGCCCTCCTCCCGCTGCGGCGTCAGCGGCAGGTCGTTCATCTCCAGCTTCACCATGGCTTCCGCTATAGCCTTGGCGCCAACGAGCATCAGCCGGTCGTGCAATTCGCCCGCCGTCATGTCCGGACCAATCTCGACTTCGCGGGTCAGCGCGACCGCGCCGGTGTCGAGCCCCTTGTCCATCTTCATCACCATCATGCCGGTCTTGTCGTCGCCGGCCATGATCGCCCGCTGGATCGGCGCAGCACCGCGCCAGCGCGGCAGCAGCGAAGCATGACCGTTGTAACAGCCCTCGCGGGTGCCGTTCAAAACGGCCTCCGGCAACAGCAGTCCGTAGGCGACGACGACGCCGACATCGGCCTTGAAGGCGGCAAACCGCTCGCGCTCCTCGGCATCTTTGAAATTGACCGGCGTGAAGACGGGAAGACCGAGCAGTTCGGCCGCCTGATGCACCGGCGATTTCTGCAGATCGAGCCCGCGGCGTCCACCCGGCCGCGGCGGCTGTGTGTAGACCGCGACGATTTTGTGGCCGGCGTCGACGAGCAAGCGCAAGGTCGGAACCGAGAACTCAGGCGTTCCCATAAAGATGATGCGAAGAGACATTTTATCTCGCCAGTTGAGGATCAGCCGTCTTCAAACGGGTTTATGAGCTTGAGATCAAGCCCCTCGAAATCTCTGGTGTTGCGGGTGGCAAGCGTCGCACCGTTTACAAGGCAAATGGCGGCAATCATGGCACCCTGAACCGAAATTGGCCGTCCCACGCTTTCGCGTCTTGCGCGCAGACGGCCCGTTGCCATTGCCGCTTCCAAATCCCAACCGACGATACGGTCACGAAATTGGCCCTTCACCAAATTCTCTATGGCACGGAAGAAGCGGTCCGATCCTGTCTTCAACAGAACCCTTTCAGCGCTATAAATCTGCTCCATCAACCCGACGGCGCAAAGCCAGATCCGCGAACCATCCTGCTGCTGCAACCAGGTCTTCACTTTTTCATCTGGCAGTAACTTTGCGAATTCTGATACTACATTCGTATCCAGAACGATCATTCGATATCCTCGAACGGCCGACCGAAATCCTTTTTCCGCGCGGCCTCGACTCCTTTCATGACTGCGACAATTTCGTCGTCCACCGCGTTTTCGCTTACGAACGCGGCGCGTATCGCTTCATATGCCGACATAGGCTCAGGCTTGGCCTCGGCTTTTCATTGAAGCGCTTCCCACAAAAGCTCCTTGGCCTCATCAGAAAGGCTGTTCCCACTCCGTTGGGCCGCTTCCGCGATGTCTCGCTTCATTGCGTCGGAAATATTTCGGATCAGAAGGTCGCCCACTCAAAGCCTCCCTTATGATATCAATGATATCATAATGCCGTTGAAGCCCATTTCAATCGTCGTCAGAGGGCTTTGGACTTTGCCGCCTTGGTGAACTTCTTG
The DNA here is from genome assembly GCF_002531885.1 of Rhizobium sp. L9. Taxonomy (NCBI): domain Bacteria; kingdom Pseudomonadati; phylum Pseudomonadota; class Alphaproteobacteria; order Hyphomicrobiales; family Rhizobiaceae; genus Rhizobium; species Rhizobium sp. L9. The sequence continues at coordinate 61,969 of NZ_NWSZ01000013.1, forward strand.
ATCACCATCTCCCGCTTCAGCCGCGAGATATGGTCGATGAAGAGCACGCCGTTCAAGTGATCGATCTCGTGCTGCAGGCAGGTGGCAAGCAGCCCGTCGGCTTCCACCATCTGTTCCCTGCCGTCGCGGTCGAGGTATTTGACCGAGACGACAGCCGGGCGCTCGACCTCTGCATAATAGTCCGGAATCGACAAGCAGCCTTCCTCATAGACCGAGCGCTCGTCGGACGATTTGACGATCTCCGGATTGATGAAGACCTGCGGCTGCTTTTCCTCGCCCTCGCGGGAGACGTCAATGACCAGCATGCGGCGCGGCACGCCGATCTGGATTGCGGCGAGGCCGATGCCCGGCGCGTCGTACATGGTTTCCAGCATGTCGTCGGCAAGGCGCTGCAGGTCGGCATCCACACGCTCGATCGGCTTGGAGAGCTGACGGAGAACGGGGTCGGGAAGAATGATGAGTGGCTTGATGGTCATGGGCGTTCCCATAACCCATCTTTTCCCGCTATGGAATTATCCGGCGGGCGGGGAAGACGCTTTTTTGCATACCCGCCCGGAATTTCGCCATATTTGAGTCAGGCCGCCCGGCGGGCACCGACGACGGCGTGGCCTTCCGAACGGACGCGGAAGCGGCGCAACAGCTCGATCAGCTGGTCCACCTCGTCCTTGAGGCGACGGGTTTCCGCCGACGTGCGCTCGACCATGCCGGAATTCTGCTGGGTGATTTCGCCCATGCTGCGGATCGCCACGCTGACCTCGTTGACGCCGGTCGCCTGATCGCGGGCGGCGGCGGCGATATCGGCGACGAAGCGGTTGATGATATCGATGCGGCTGATCATATCGTTCAGCGCCTCGCCGGTGCTCGAGACGATGCCGACACCCTCGTTAACCTGACTCGAACTCTGCGAGATCAGGTTCTTGATCTCCTTGGCAGCATCGGCCGTGCGCTGGGCGAGCTGGCGGACTTCCTGCGCGACGACCGCAAAACCCTTGCCGGCATCACCGGCGCGCGCCGCCTCAACGCCGGCGTTCAGCGCCAGAAGATTGGTCTGGAAGGCGATTTCGTCGATGACGCCGATAATTTTGGAAATCTCCGTCGAGGATTTCTCGATACCGGCCATCGCCGACACGGCGCTGGTGACGAGTTCGCCCGAATTCTTCGCCTTCTGCTGAGTCTCGCGTACGGCGTCCGAAGCCTTCTCGGCATTGGCGGCGGTCTGGCCGACGCTGACGGAAAGCTGCTGCAGGGCAGCCGAACTCTCCTCGACGCCGGCCGCCTGCTGGGCAGTGCGCAATGCGAGATCGTTGGTCGCATTGGAGATGACGTCGGCGCCATTCATGATATGGCCCGACGTGTCGCGCACCGATGCGAAGGAATGGCGCAGCGCCTTGACGGCACGGTTGTAATCCTCGGCCATCTGCCGAAAATTACCGGGCAGGTCGGATGGCAGAGTGGCCTCGAGATCGCCGCTCGACAGCGCCTCCAGACCGCGGCGCAGCTGCTCCAGCGCCATCGCCTGATCGGCCTCGGCCTGGGCACGCTGCTCTTCCAGAGCCTGGCGCTTGGCTTCAAGCGTCTCGAGGTAGACCGAGATCGAATAATCCATGTCGAGCATGCCGGCCTTGATGACCGCCGACAGCCTTTCGGCGAGCAATTTGCCCTGCTGGCGCGCAAAGACCGACGGCCACTGCTTCTCCATGATGCCCTTGACGAGCTCGGACAGAACCAGGGCATAGCCGCCGACATACCAGCGCGGCTCCAGCCCGATGCGGGCGTGCGTGCGCCCGACCGCGGTCACGCCGTCGACGTAGGTTTCGTCGAAGGCGCCGCCTGCAAGCTTGCCCCAATGATCCTGCTGCCGCTTCTTGGCATGAGCGACATGGTTCTTGTCGGCGAAAAAGCCTGAGACGGCGGGGGTCTTGGCGATCTTGGCATAGAACTTGTCGAGGGCACCGCCGATTAGCTCTGATATGACGGGGCTGAGATCCCGTATCGACCGGCGCGCCGCCTCGTCCAGTTCGATGAAATCGAGGCGCTGCCTGAGTGCACTGTCGGTCTGCTGGGATGTCATGGAAATCTCTGTACTTGGCGCAACGGCGCTGGAGGGAATTCTGCGGCACAGATTTTGGCGAATATGGTTGAGCAATGGTTAAATCGGCGGCGATTTTCTGCATCGGTGAGGAAAAAGGCGACAGAGGATTTCGTTCACGTTTTGATCTATGTATTGCCGCAGCTTCTGTTATGGTTGCGGCATGACCGTTCATTCCGAATCGCTCGCCCTCTCCAACGCCTCGCTGAGCCCGGCCATGCTGGCGCTTGCCGGCGGCGTTTTTGTCGCCTTCGTGCTTCTGGTGATCATCCTTCTCTTGCGCAGCGCCAGCCTCCGCCGCGAGCAGGCGGAGGAGGCGAGCCTGCGGGCTGGCGAAAGCGAGGCGCGCATGGCCGAGCTTTTGAAGATCCAGGCGGAGATGCAGGGCCGCATCACGGCCATGACCGAGGTTTTTGGCGCGCGTCAGAGCGAGCTCAACCAGGCAATCAGCCAGCGTCTCGACGGCATGTCGCAGCGCGTCAGCTCGACGATCACCGAGCAGACGAAATCGACGCATGAGAACCTGCAGCGCCTGCAGGAGCGGCTGGCGGTCATCGATGCCGCGCAGAACAATATCCAGACGCTCGCCAAGGACGTGGTCGGACTGCAGGCGATTCTCTCGAACAAGCAGACGCGCGGCGCCTTCGGCCAGTCCCGGATGGAGACGATCGTCGCGGACGGCCTGCCGATGGGCACCTATGCATTCCAGCAGACGCTCTCGAACGGTTCGCGGCCGGACTGCACGATCCGCATGCCAAACGGCGCGCCGCCACTCGTCATCGATGCGAAGTTCCCGCTCGAAGCCTGGAGCGCCATCCGCGACGCAGCCAGCCCCGAGGCCGGCAAGATCGCCAGCCAGCAGTTCCGCCGCGACATGGAGATTCATATCCGGGATATTTCAGAGAAATATCTGATTCAGGGGGAAACCCAGGAGACGGCTTTTCTCTTCGTGCCGTCGGAATCGATCTTCGCGGAGATCCATGAGAACTTCGAGGCCCTGGTGCAGAAGGCACACCGCGCGCGCATCGTTATCGTCTCGCCATCGCTGCTGATGCTGTCGATCCAGGTCATCCAGGCGGTGCTGAAAGACCAGCGCATGCGGGCGCAAGCGCATCTGATCCAGGGCGAGGTGGCGCTCCTGATGGACGATCTCGGCCGCCTCGACGAGCGGGTGCGCAAGCTGCAGGGCCATTTCGCCATGGCGCAGAAAGACATCGACATGGTGGTCACGTCAGCCGACAAGCTCACCAAACGCGGCGCCAAGATCGAGGCGCTGGAATTCGAGGCAGGCGGCGACGCAAAGCCTGCCCGCGACGGCGAGGTCCCGGCCAAATCCGTGGAAAGCCGTACCGGCCTTCTCAAGCTTCGGGTGGTTGACGAGGAGTGATCGCTTCGGGCAGTGTCTCGCCCCATGAAATAGCAGGAGCATGATGTCATTGGCATGCTCCAAAAGACGGGACAGCCTGATGATCACAGTTTTCGGATCCATCAACATGGATCTCATCGCCACGACCGAGCGCCTGCCGAAGCCCGGCGAAACAGTGGCCGGCAACGGTTTTGCCACGGCCGCCGGCGGCAAGGGCGCCAACCAGGCGCTGGCAGCCCGCCGCGCCGGTCGCTATGTGCATATGGCCGGCGCCGTCGGCAAGGATGCTTTTGCTGCCGATGCTCTTTCTCTGCTCGATGAGGCAGGAACCGATCTCTCCCTCGTCAAGCATATCGACGGTCCCACAGGAACGGCGCTGATCCTGGTCGGCGGCGACGGCGAGAACATGATTGCCGCGGTGCCGGGCGCCAACGGCCTGGTCGCGCCCGCCGATGCGGAAACCGCGATCGGCCGCATGCACGAGGGCGACATACTGATGTTGCAGCTTGAGGTGCCGGTCGCGGCCGTCGAACGCGCGCTCTCGGCCGCACACGCCAAGGGCATCACCAGCATCCTCAACCTCGCCCCATTGATTCCCGATGCGCCGCGTCTCGGACGCCTCGCCGATATCGTCATTGCCAATGAGACTGAGTTCGAGCGACTTGCCGGACAGGACGGCATGGACGCAGGAGCGCGCGAGGCAGCGCTTGTCCGCCTGCATCACGAAACCGGCCAGACGCTGATCGTGACGCTCGGCGGCGATGGCGTCATCGCCATTCGTGACGGGGTCCTCTCAAGAGCGCAGGGGCTGGCGATCGATCCTGTCGATACGGTCGGAGCGGGAGACACCTTCTGCGGCTATTTCGCCGCCAGCCTCGATGACGGGCTTGATTTTCCGACAGCGTTGCGCCGCGCGGCAGTCGCCGGTTCGCTCGCATGTCTCAAATCAGGAGCGCAACCGTCAATCCCTTTGAGTGGGGAAGTCGCAGACAGAATATAGCCTGGCCTGCCTGCGAAACGCCGGCAGATGTCCTTCAATTTTAAAGGAGATTTCTGCGGTTTTGCTCATATAACCACTCAAGTTTCATTTAAATTTAACAGGTCTCCGGCGATCTTCCCAGCGATCGCCGGATCGTCGCATATGCGGATCCGCGGCTGATGCGGCTGCTCCATGACGGAGCCATGCCTTCGCTCCTGCGCCGAAGAATGCCCGTTCGGCGCATCCTTGCCTGAGGAACCCATGTTCATTTTTCGCATGAAATCGCTTGCGGCGAAACTTATCGCCATCACCGGCATCGCCATCGCACTTGTTCTCATCGCTTCGAACTTTTTCCTCATAGGCCAGACCCGGGATCGCGTTCAGACGCTGACGATGGATCAAGCCAATCTCGAGGCAAAGTCGATCGCCAATGAGATCGCCGCCAATGTCGGCGAACTCGCCAGCGCTGCCCGCAGCATGTCAGGCGTTATCGGCCGAGCCCACGATGGAAAGTCGCTCGATCGCAAGGGCATGATCAACGTGCTGAAAGCCAACCTGGAACAGAATGCCTTCGCCTTCGGCAGCTGGTTCTGCGAGCAGCTTGGTGCGCTGGACGGAAAGACGACCGAGATTGCCAACAACAATGACGAAGGCACCAACAAGAACGGCGCCTTCACGCCCTATTGGTCGAAAACCAAGGATGGCGGCATCCAGTATTCGACCTTCGACAATGATTATACCGCTGAGTGGTGGAAACTTGCTGCCGACAGCGGCAAGGGCGCGATCACCACGCCTTACATGGCCGAGGGAACCGACGTACCGACGCTGCTGACTTCCATTGCCTATCCTGTCATGTCGGGCGGCAAGATGATCGGCGTCGGCGGCGTCGACATCTCGCTAAAGTCGCTGACCGATAAGCTTCAGGCGCTGCACCCCTTCGGCTCCGGCCGCGTGACGCTGCTCTCGCAGGCCGGCAACTGGATCGTCGCGCCGGTCCCCGACCTGATGACCAAGCAATATGACGGCGAAGGCGCCGACGTCGTCAAGGCGGCGCTGTCGAACAAGCAGCCCGGCCTCGTCCGAAACCTCACCTATGACGGCCTCGATCCTTTCGACCGCGTCGTCTATCCATTCGAAGTCCCCGGCGTCAACGCCACCTGGGTCGTGCTTGTCGACGTCCCGCACACCGCGATCAACGCGCCGGTGCAGGATCAGACCTACATGATGATCGCCACCGGCCTGATCGTGCTCGGCGCGGTGATGCTGGCGCTCTATTTCGCCGTCCGCTCGCTCGTGCAGAGGCCGCTCGGCAGCCTTGTCGCCAGCGTCAAAACGCTCAGCGACGGCGAATATGCCGAACCCGTCGCGGCCCAGGACCGTACCGACGAAGTCGGTTCGGTCGCAAAGGCACTCGAAGGCTTCCGCTTCAAGCTCGCCGACTCCAGGCGCCTCGAAGACGAGGCCACCCACCAGCGACAGGCCGCAGAGGCCGAGCGCGGCCGTTCGGAATCGGAACGGCAGCAATCGGTGTCGCTGCAGCGTCACATCGTCTCGGTCGTCGGCGCCGGACTCTCGGAATTGTCTCAGGGCAATCTGGGTTACCGCATCACCGAAGATTTCCCCGGCGAATACGGCAAACTGAAGCAGGATTTCAATGCCGCGCTTGCAAGCCTCGAAGAGACCATCAATACGATGAATCTCAGCGTCGTCAATATCGGCGCCGGCACCGGCGAGATCAGCAACAGCGCTTCCGATCTCGCCAAACGTACCGAGCAGCAGGCAGCAAGCCTGGAAGAGACGGCGGCAGCGCTCAACGAGCTCACCGCCCAGGTCGATTCCAGTGCCGAGAATGCCCGCACGGCTGCCGACAACGTCAATCTCGCCTGCCAGGATGCCGAGAAATCAGGCGAAGTGGTGCAGAAGGCCATCGCCTCCATGCAAGGGATCGAGCAGTCTTCGACGGAGGTATCGCGGATCATCGGCGTCATCGATGAGATCGCCTTCCAGACGAACCTGCTGGCGCTGAACGCTGGCGTCGAAGCGGCTCGCGCCGGCGAAGCCGGCAAGGGTTTTGCCGTCGTCGCCCAGGAAGTGCGTGAACTCGCGCAGCGTTCGGCCACTGCCGCCAAGGAGATCAAGACGCTGATCAACACCTCGGCCGTCCAGGTCAAGGAAGGCGTCGATCTCGTGGGGCGCGCCGGCGGGACGCTGCACAAGATCGCCGAACAGGTGATGGGCATCAACAGCCTCATCCGGCAGATCTCGGCATCGGCCAGCGAACAGGCGGTGGGGCTGAAGGAAATCAACCAGGCCATGAACCAGATGGATCAGGTGACGCAGCAAAATGCGGCGATGGTGGAGGAGGCGACCGCCGCCAGCGTGGCGCTCAACGACGAGGCGCAGACGCTGAAGACGCTCGCCACGCGCTTCAGGGTGTCGGGCTCCGCCAACGCGACCGCGCTCGCCTCCGTGGCGAGGCAGATGCGTGCGCCGGCTGCGGCCCCCTCGCACTTGGCAACCGCTCCTGTGGTCCGCCACGCGCCGGCGACCCGCCGCACCACACCTCAATCGCATGGCTCGGCCGCCGTGGCTGGGGATAACTGGGAAGAGTTCTGACCGTTCAGCCCTGGGTAAATCAAAAAATGCGCCTGCGAAATCAGGCGCCTTTTTTCATTTAGGGATTATGCAGCTCAAGCAGCGTTCGACGTCTGCTCTTCGTTGAGGAAGGCGTAGATCGCCGAGGCGGAATCGGTGGCCCGCAGCTTTGCAACCAGGTCTTGATCGCGCAGGACGCGGGCGATGCGCGACAGGGCTTTGAGATGGTCGGCGCCGGCGCCCTCCGGCGCAAGCAGCAGGAAAACGAGGTCGACGGGCTGGTCGTCCAGCGCTTCAAAATCGACAGGCTGCTCCAGCCGGGCAAAGATGCCGACGATGGAATGAATGTTCACCAGCTTGCCGTGGGGAATGGCGATACCGTTGCCGACGCCGGTCGAGCCCAGGCGTTCGCGCTGCAGGATGACGTCGAAGATCTCCCGTTCGGAGAGCCCGGTGATCCTCGCGGCTCTTGCCGCCAATTCCTGAAGCAACTGTTTCTTGGAATTTACTCTGAGGGCGGGAATGATCGCATCCTGATGGAGCAAATCTGCCAATGCCATTTCTTTTTCCTTCTGTCGCCGGGATCAGTTGATGCGAGGAGCGGCGGCGATACCGCCGCTCACCACTCTGATCTCAGCCTTTGATATTGGCCGAATCGATCCAGCCAATATTTCCGTCGTGCCGACGATAAACGATGTTCAGATGTTCCTTGCCGGGACTGCGGAACAGGAGAAGCGGCTCGTCGGTCATGTCGAGCGCCATCACGGCGGTGGCGACGGACATGGTCTTCAACTGCTTCGTGCTTTCAGCGACGATTGCCGGGGCGAAATCGTCGGGAATTTCATCCTCGTGATCAGGAACGGAGTCCATGACCGTATAGGAGACTTCTGCAAAGCCATTCAGGTGGTTTCCGGCATGGTGGTCCTTCAGCTTGCGCTTGTAGCGACGCAGGCGTTTCTCGATGCGTTCGGAAGCGGCGTCGAAAGCAAGCTGCGGATCCGTCGCTTCGCCGGCGGCATGAAGCACCACCCCGCTGTCGAGATGAAGCTTGCAGTCTGCCGAGAAACGAGAACTCGCCTTTTCGACGGTCACCTGGCCGGAATACCCCCCATCGAAGTATTTCGTGATGGCCGTTCCAATTTGGTCCTCGATCTTTTGGCGGAAGGATTCACCAATTTCCATATGTTTCCCGGATACACGCACACTCATGGAGTTTCCCTTCTTATGGTCGTTTGCGGGTATCAGTTTACGCCAAGCCTCGGGTTCATCCAAGCACTTCGCGCAATCTCAAGCAAGATCGGCGTAGGCCTGAGGTCCTCGGTGCCCTTGGGATGATGGGGATAACTTCAAAACGCCGTTCACGGCGACGATTGCGGCGGGCTTCTAGCCAGAGGTTGCCGGAAAGTCAATAGGGCGCCGAATCAGCTCCGGGCGCGCTCCCAGAAGGTGTAGCAAATCTCCTACGGAAGGAGCCTTCCGGCGACTTTCCCTTCATCAGCTCCCGCGCTTCGTGCCTGCGTTGCGCGCGGCATCGTCATGGCGATGACACCGAGAATGACGCAGACCAGTCCGATCCACGCCGTCGGGTTCAGCCTCTCGCCGAGAAAGACGATACCGATCGCCACACCGATCGGCACACGGAGATAGGCTTGCGACGTGGTTCCGACCGAACCCAGCGTCTGAACGAGGCGGAAATAGATCGTAAAGGCAAGCGCCGTCGAAAAGGCAGAAAGGGCAAGCAGCGCCAGCACCGATGCGGCCGAGGGATCGAGCCCCCAGGGCCGGTCGACGAGCAGGCTCACAGGCATCAGAATGACCGCGCCCGAGATCAGCGAACCGGCCGCCGGCACGGCAGGATCGAGGCCACTAAAGTTCTTGCTGAAAATCGCGGCCCCTGCGTAACAGATGGTTGCCAGGATGATGGCGAGCTGCGCCATCAGGCTTTCGCCTAGACCGCCGAGCGCTTCGACGCCGATGACGAGGCAGATGCCGGCAAGCCCGGAGACGACGCCGAAAAGCTTTCGCGCCGTCGCCGGCTCATGGCGGGTTATCGACACGGTCAGCAGGAAGGTGAAAATCGGCGTCGCCGAATTCAGGATCACCGCCAGTCCGGCATCGACGGACTGCTCCGCCCAGGCGATCAGCGTGAAAGGAAAGACGCTGTTCAGGCAGGCCTGAACGACGAACAGGCGCCATGTCGCGCGATCGCGCGGCAGGCGGACATGCCGATGGCGAAGCACGGCCAGCAGAATGGCGCCGGCGATCAGTGTGCGCACCGCGATCAAGGTCACCGGCGGGATCGTTTCGACCCCGATCTTGATAAAGGTGTAGGAAGAACCCCAGAGGGTCGCAAGCACCAAAAGCAGGACAAGTTCTCTGGTAAGGTTCGGCTTTTGCGGCGTCATAGGCACATCGATCTTCGTTCAAGACGCGGGAGAAATAGGCCAATTCGGAAGGTGGATGCTTCGATCCAGATCGAAGCATGTGCTGCGTCAGAAGCCCGCGACTTTGGCGAGCGCCCGCTTCTCGCGGCGGCGCTGCACCGAGGAAGCGATGTTCATCGCTTCCCGGTATTTGGCGACCGTGCGGCGGGCGAGATCCACACCGCCCTTCTTCAGCATGTCGACGATATCGTCATCGGAGAGCACCGCGTCGGGACTCTCCTGCATGATCAGCGCGCGGATCTTGTGACGCACGGCCTCGGCCGAATGGCTGTCGCCGCCCTCGACCGCGCCGATCGATACGGTGAAGAAATATTTGAGTTCGAAGAGGCCGCGCGGCGTCAGCATATATTTGTTCGAGGTGACGCGGCTGACGGTAGACTCATGCATCTTGATCGCCTCGGCCACCGTCTTCAGGTTCAGCGGCCGCAAGTGGTCGACACCGTGCAGCAGGAAGGCGTCCTGCTGGCGGACGATCTCGCTTGCCACCTTCATGATGGTTTTTGCCCGCTGGTCGAGGCTGCGGGTGAGCCAGTTGGCGCTCTGCAGGCACTCGGAAAGGAAGGCATGATCTTCGCCGTTCCGGGTCACGCGGGAAAAATAGGACTGATTGACGAGCACGCGCGGCAGCGTATCCGGGTTGAGCTCGACCAGCCATCCACCCTCAGCGGAGGGCCTGACGACGACATCGGGCATGATCGCTTCGGAAACGCCCGTCTCGAAACCGCTGCCGGGCTTCGGATTGAGCTGGCGAATCTCGCCGAGCATGTCGAGAAGATCTTCCTCATCGACGCCGCAGAGCCGCTTCAGCGTGGCGAAGTCGCGCCGCGCCAGGAGTTCGAGATTTTCGACCAGCGCCTGCATGGCTGGGTCGTAACGGTCTTTATGCCGGAGCTGGATCGCCAGGCATTCGGCGAGGCTGCGGGCGAAAACACCCGGAGGATCGAGCGTCTGCAGGGCGGCGAGCACGTGTTCGACCTGGGTGAGGTTCGTGCCGAGCCGCTCGCCGGTTTCGACGAGATCGACCTGAATGTAACCGGCATCGTCGAGTTGATCGATGAAATTCTGCGCGATCAGCCGGTCGCTCATATCGGGCAGGACGAAGGGGATCTGCTGCGCGAGATGATCGCGCAGGGACACCTGACCGGCGACAAAATCGTCAAGATCGTAATCGGCGGCGTCGGCGCTGCCCGGCATCGACTTCCACTGACCGACGAGTTCCGGTGCGTCGAGGCGCTGCGGACCACCATCATCGGGAAAGACATTGGTGTAATTGGCGTCGAGCTCGTCGTTCAGCCGGCCGGTGCTTTCGCTGCCGCCGTTGTCGTACCAGTCACTGGAAAGCGCCTCGGCGCGATTGTCGGCGCCGTCGTCCGCGCCGGCGTCCTCCGGCGAATGAGCGAACTGCTCGTCCTCGCCTGCCGCCCGTTCGTCGCGCGCCTCGCCATCATTCGACGGAAATTCGAGCAGCGGGTTCTTCTCCACTTCCTGAGCGATGAACTGGGTGAGCTCAAAATGGGTCATCTGCAGCAACTGGATGGATTGCATCAGTTGCGGCGTCATGACCAGGGACTGGCTCTGGCGCAGAAATAGATTGGCGGACAGTGCCATGACGGACGCGAAACTCCCTCAACTCCTCCGGGAAACCACGGCCGATCCACGCTTCAGGCCACGGAAATCCGAGTTGGCCCAAAAATTGCTTTTTTATCTCATTTGGTCAAGCGGAACTACGCGGCAAGGTGAATCAGCGTGGGATCAAAGGCTGAAATTGTCGCCGAGATAGAGCCGGCGTACTTCCGGATTGTTGACAATGTCATTCGCACGGCCGTGGGTCAGCACTTCGCCGGCATGGATGATATAGGCGCGGTCGATGAGGCCGAGCGTCTCACGCACATTGTGGTCGGTAATGAGAACGCCGATGCCGCGGGCCGTCAGATGGTGGACGAGGTTCTGGATGTCGGCGACCGAAATCGGGTCGACACCGGCGAAGGGCTCGTCGAGCAGCATGAAGGTCGGGTCGGTTGCAAGCGCTCGGGCGATTTCGAGACGGCGGCGTTCGCCGCCGGAAAGGGCGACGGCGGCACTCTTACGCAGCTTCTGGATATGAAATTCCTCCAGCAGCTCGTTCAGCTTCTGCTCGCGCTCGGCCTTGTCCTTCACATGCACTTCGAGGACGGCACGGATATTTTCTTCCACCGTGAGTCCGCGAAAGATCGAGGCTTCCTGCGGCAGGTAACCGACGCCGAGGCGCGAGCGCCGGTACATCGGCATGGTCGTGACATCGTTGCCATCGATCTCGATCGTGCCTTCATCGACCGGCACCAGACCGGTGATCATGTAAAAGCAGGTCGTCTTGCCGGCCCCGTTCGGGCCGAGCAAGCCGACGGCTTCGCCGCGACGCACCACAAGGGAGACGCCGTTGACGACACGCCGCGTCGCATAGGTCTTCGTCAGACCACGAGCGATCAGCGTTCCCTGATAGCGGCTCTTGTCGGCGGCACCTGCAGCTTGCGGCTCAGGCCGGCCGAACATGGTGGGTAGCGATGATAATTTCACGGGGGAGGCCGGTTCAGTTCTGCTTCTGCGCGTTCGGCTGCGATTTCGGATCGAGCTGAATCTGGACACGACCGCCGCAGCTTTCAAGCTCCGCCTGGCCGGTTTGCATGTGAACGGTCAGCTTGCAGCCGGTGAAGACGTTCGGTCCGTCCGACAGAATGACCTTGTTTCCCTGATCCGCGGTCAGGATGAATGTCTGCGAGGCCATGTCGAAATTGCCGTCGTCGGCAGTCGCCGTCTGCGTGCCTGAAACCAGGTAGACCTTGTCCGTCACCAGGATCTTGTCGATATCCGCACTTCCCGATGCCAGCGAGGCCGACTGCTCGGGCTTCGCCTCCGGTTGAGCCGGCGCGCCGGCGCCCGGCTTTGCCGCCCTGTCCTTGTAATAGACGGTCATCTTGCCGGACTGCATCGTCGTCGTGCCCTGGACGACCTTGACGTTGCCGGTGAAGAGCGCCGTGTGCTCCTGATCATGGATCTCCAGCTTGTCGCTTTCGATTTGGATCGGCTGATCGTTGGAAAGCTTCATGCCCGACATGGTGGTCGACTGCGCCCCCGCGCCCGAGACCGTCAGAATAAGGGCAAATGCGCCGGCAACGAATGCGATGCCTGTCTTGCAAGCTGAAATGCGACAATCTTTTGTCATGAGTGACCCGGCTGGTTAAGTGCCCTGTTTATGAATGGTGGATGGATCGACATTCATGCGAACATTCCCCTCGAATGTGATCACGCGCCCCTTATCGGTTATCTCCAGCGTCTTCGCAACAATGGAAGCATTGTCCTTTGTGATGGTGACGGGATCGTCGCTGCGCATGTTGCCGCCCTTGATGTCGAGCCGGGCGGACTGGAATTGCGCGTTGAGGCCGCTGCTCAGCACCAGGGTGAAGGGAGCCGTCATATGCAGGTTGTCGGTGGCGCGATTATAATCGGCAGTCGAAGCGATGACGCGGGCAATCAGCCCGTCATTCATCGGCACGGCGGCCTTGATGGTCTCGAGGGTGATGAGATCAGGATTGCGGATATCCTGCAGCGCCCTTTCCGCAAGCATGGAATAATTGACACCGTCGGAGTTGCGTCCGGCAATTGCCGGCTTTTCCATCACGACCTTGCCGTTCTCGATCTTGGCGCCTTCCATCTTGATATTCTCGGGCAGATATATCTTGACCAGTGCAACCGCCGTGAGGCCGGCCGCGATGACGAGGGCGGCCAGGGGCAGCAAGATCTTCAGCCGCCGCACGCGGGCGGAATGGAACAACGCATCGCCATAGGGGCTCCGACCGGAGCCCGCATAAGCGGCATTTCCGTTGTTCTTCAGGGTATCGAGCATAGGTCTCGTTCCATGTGCGATGATTGCCCCGCCTGCGTAACAAAGCGGCCGGCAATCACAGTTCGTTTCGCATTATTACATTGGCTTGCCAATATGGAATTTTTTCTGCAACAAGCAACAAAACGGAAAAACATACAAAAGTGGCATTCGTACGCGCCGCTGCGATCAATTTCACCGGACCCATCGGCGCCATGCCGACCCCGGGCCAGCGCTGGAGGTTTCTATGGACAGTTCGATCATCGCGGATCGCCGGCGGCTGCGCCGCAAACTCGGCTTCTGGCGCATCGTCGCGGTCGCACTCATCGTGGCGCTTGGTTTTGCCTTTTACCGCTTCGCACTCGGCGGAGCCGGCACGGCAAGCCCGCATATCGCCCATGTGACGATATCGGGGCTGATCGTCGATGACGACGAGCTGCTGGAGCGGCTGAAGAAGGTCGAGACCAGCGATCAGGTGAAGGCTGCGGTGATTTCGATCTCCTCGCCCGGCGGCACGACCTATGGCGGCGAAAAAATCTTCAATGCGATCCGGGCGATATCAGCCAAGAAGCCTGTTGTCTCGGACGTGCGCACGCTGGCCGCCTCCGCCGGCTACATGATCGCCACCGCGGGAGACACGATCATTGCCGGCGACAGCTCGATCACCGGCTCGATCGGCGTCATCTTCCAGTATCCGCAGATCCAGCCGCTGCTCGACAAGATCGGCGTATCGCTGCAGGAGATCAAATCCTCGCCCCTGAAGGCCGAGCCCTCGCCCTTCCACGAGGCGAGCGAGGAAGCCAAGGCGATGATCCGCAACATGGTGGTCGACAGCTATAACTGGTTCGTCGACCTGGTCGCCGACCGGCGCAAGCTGCCGCGCGACGAGGTGTTGAAACTCGCCGACGGCACGATCTATACCGGCCGGCAGGCGCTGAAGGCGAAGCTCGTCGATACGATCGGCGGCGAGGCGGAAATCCGCGCCTATCTCAAGTCGCGCGGCGTCGACACCGATCTGCCGATGGTGGATTGGGACAAGAAGAGCAACACGCCTTTTCTGCTCGCAGGAGCTGTTTCGCGGCTGGTTACTATCTTGGGTTATGATGATCTGGTCAAAGGCCAGGATATTAATGGAATCCTGCCCCCAAAGTTGCTTCTTGACGGGCTGCTTTCAGTTTGGCAGGTTGGCCGGGATTGATAAGAAATCAATAATTTAAGGGGGCGACTGTGATCAAGTCCGAATTGGTGCAGATTGTTGCGGCACGCAACCCGCATCTCTATCATCGCGACGTCGAAAATATCGTCAACGCGGTTCTCGACGAGATCACCGATGCACTGGCTGCGGGCAACCGCGTCGAATTGCGCGGCTTCGGCGCGTTTTCGGTCAAGAACCGCCCTTCCCGCTCCGGCCGTAACCCGCGCACCGGCGATACCGTCTTCGTCGAGGAGAAGTGGGTTCCCTTCTTCAAGACGGGCAAGGAACTGCGCGAGCGGCTCAATCCCGGCCAGGCCGACGAAGAGGATTGAGCGGCGCGAGCCGCCTGCGGCGAAACCGCACTTGAACTTGAACACCGTTTTCCTATTCTGCTAGCGCATCGGCCCGAAAGTCGGAATCGATTTTCGGGCCGATGCATATAAGACGCATGGAGAGCTCAAATGGCCAAGAAGATCGTCAACCTGTTGATTCTGCTGCCGCTCGGAGTCATCCTCATCGTCTTCTGCGTCGCCAACCGGCAGAGCGTCACGCTCGCCTTCAATCCCTTCAGGCCCGAAGACCAGGTGCTTGCGGTTTCCGCACCCTTCTTCGTCTTCCTGTTCATCGCATTGATAGCAGGCATGCTGATCGGCTCGGCCGCCACCTGGTTCAGCCAGGGCAAACACCGCAAGCGCGCCCGCACCGAGGCCAAGGAAGCCATTCGCTGGCAGGGCGAGGCCGATCGTCACAGGTCCCGCGCGGAGGAGATCGCCGGCCAGCTGCCGTCGCGATAAGATCGGCTCTCGCCCCGAGTCAAACCGGAGAAAAGCTCAGCTCCTCGTAGTCGCCTTCCGGCGACGCGCCGTTGCCGGTCACCGCGAAACCGTGGGAAAGGTAGAAGGCCTTCGCCCGCCGGTTGTTCACAAGGCATTTCAGCCGGTACTTATGTCGCGGCCATTCCGGCAGCGCCCTGAGCAGCGCCGTGCCGGCGCCGAGCCCCTGGAACTCGGGCCTTATATAAAGCATGTGAATGAAATCGTCCTCCGGCCAGAGCGACAGGAAGCCGGCGACGCTCCGGTCGGCATGCTCGCAGACGAAGATGGTCTCGCCATTGGTATGGGCGGAGAAATCCTCGCGGTGAAACTTGCCGGGATCGACCCAGACGAATGTCTGGCGGCGCACGGAAAGATAGATGTCCGCAAGCAATTCCTGGTCTTCCGCCCGTGGCGGCCTGATGGTCCATGTCATCATGTCGCAATAGCTCAGGCGCAGGTCCGCGCCAAGCCGCAGCGAAAGCCTTCGGCGCTCAATCCGCAGTCATTTTTGCAACGATCGCAGCATTGAAATCCGAGAAGAAACCTTCGGCCAGCCGCTGCGAGGTCGAATCGAGCAGGCGTGCGCCGAGCTGGGCGAGCCTGCCGCCGAGTTCGGCTCTTGCCCGGTAGTGCAGGATCGTCTCCTCGCCCCTCGCCTCGAGCACGACATCGGCGCTGCCCCTGGCGAAGCCGGCAAGGCCGCCCTTGCCTTCGGCCGACAACGTATAGCTTCTCGGCGCATCGATATTAGAAAGCGTCAGCAACCCATGGAAGGTGGCGGAGAACAGGCTGAACTTCACCTTGATCGTCGCCTCGAAAGCGCTTGGCGACAGCCGCTCGATGCCCTGGCAGCCGGGAATGCAGCCGCGCATGATCTCCGGATCGTTGAGCGCTGCCCAGACCATGTCCCGCGGCGCGGCGATGCGTTCTTCGCCGGTGAAATCCATTCGACAGCCCCATCTGCGATTCGCCCCATCTTATCCCAGCAGCAAAGCCCTTTGCCACGGCGGATGGGAATGTTATCTGGTGGCTTCTATCGGAAAGAATTACGATGAGCGACGAATTGAAACCATGGAGCGTGACGGCGAGCCGGATCACCTACGAGGATCGCTGGATCCGGCTTCGCAGCGACGATTGCGTTACCGCCGAGGGGATCGTCGTCGCTCCGTTCCATGTGCTCGATTATCCCGATTGGATCAACGTCATCCCGCTGATGCCCGACGGACGCGTGCTGTTGACGCGGGAGTACCGGCATGGCCGGGCCGAAATCGTCCTCGGTCTAGTCGCCGGCGGCGTCGAACCCGCTGACATCGAAGCCGGCGATGCGGCGATGGCGGCAGCGCGGCGCGAACTGCGGGAAGAGACCGGCTATGACGCCTCGACCTTCGTCAAGCTGCTCACCTCCTATCCGAATGCCGCCAACCACAGCAATATAGTCACGAGCTGGCTGGCGTTTGGCTTGAACAGATCGGGCGAACCCTCTTTCGACCCTGGTGAGAAAGTCGACATGTTGTTTGCAGATCTTGCCGATATCCTTGCCGACCTGCGGTCCGGCGCCGTTATCATGCAATCGATGCATGTCGCGGCCCTCTATGCGGCGGAAAGCTGGCTTCGCACGCACGCAACCGAGGGCTTGAAATGAACGCCGCCACAAGAGAACCTGTCCAGGCGTGGTCGGCGCCCAGTTGATCCGCTGCAGTCTTCTAGGCTAGAGGACGAAAAAACCGACAGAGACGCGGAAGAGCACGTGAAACAAAGAGAACGCCGGCCGGGCCAGAAGAAGACATCAGGTCCCGCCGGTGAAAGCCGCAGGGACGATCGGGCCGGCCGAGCACCAAAGCCCGTGGCACGTCCCGCGGCCACACGCGATACGGTTCGCGAGAGTGCGACGCCGGCTGCGGTTTTACGCCCGCTCATGACGCGCAGCGGCGATCGGCCGGCGGAGCGCGTGCCGGTCATTCTCGAATCGCTCGGCGCCGGCGATTTCCACCTGATCGACAGCGGCGATGGCCAGAAGCTGGAGCAATATGGCCCCTACCGCATCATCCGCCCGGAAGCTCAGGCGCTGTGGCGGCCTTCGCTGGCGCCGCAGATCTGGGAGAAGGTGGATGCCGTGTTCACCGGCGATACCGACGAGGAAGGCACCGGCCGCTGGCGCTTCCCGAGGGAGGCGCTCGGCGAGACCTGGCCGCTCAACCTGCTCGGCGTCGATTTCCTCGGCCGCTTCACCTCGTTCCGTCACGTCGGTGTCTTTCCCGAGCAGATCGTCCATTGGAGCTGGATGAAGGAGGCTGTCGAAAAGGCCGGCCGACCGCTGAAAGTGCTGAACCTCTTCGGTTATACCGGTGTCGCGTCGCTGGTCGCCGCCGCTGCCGGCGCCGAGGTCACCCATGTCGACGCGTCGAAGAAGGCGATCGGCTGGGCGCGCGAGAACCAGGCGCTCGGGCGCATGGAGAAGCTGCCGATCCGCTGGATCTGCGAGGATGCGATGAAATTCATCCTGCGCGAGGAACGCCGCGGCAGCCAATACGACATCATCCTCACCGATCCGCCGAAATTCGGCCGCGGCCCCAACGGCGAAGTCTGGCATCTCTTCGAGCATCTGCCGCTGATGCTCGATGTCTGCCGCGAAATCCTCTCCCCGAGGGCAGTCGGCCTGGTGCTGACGGCTTATTCGATCCGCGCCAGCTTCTATTCGATCCACGAGCTGATGCGCGAGACGATGCGCGGCGCCGGCGGTGCGGTCGAATCCGGCGAGCTGGTGATCCGCGAGGCAGGCCCCGACGGCAAAACGCCGGGCCGCGCGCTTTCCACATCCCTCTTTTCCCGCTGGGTGCCGCAATGAGCAAGGACTTCCACGATCAGGGGCCGCGAAGGGTCGGGCAGGTGAAGGAAGTCACCTCGCTCGCCAATCCGATCATCAAGGACATCAAGGCGCTGACCAACAAGAAGTCGCGGGAGGAAAGCGGGACTTTCCTCGCCGAAGGGCTGAAGCTCGTCATCGATGCGATCGAGCTCGGCTGGACGATCCGCACGCTGGTCTATGCCAAGGCCGCCAAGGGTAAGCCGCTGGTCGAGCAGATGGCGGCAAGGACCGTCGCCTCGGGCGGGCTGGTGCTCGAAGTCAGCGAAAAGGTGATTGCCGCGATCACCCGGCGCGACAACCCGCAAATGGTCGTCGGCATCTTCGAGCAGCGCTGGACGCCTCTCAAGGGCATCCGGCCGCAGGAGGGTGAGACGTGGGTGGCGCTCGACCGCGTGCGCGATCCGGGCAATCTCGGCACCATCATCCGGACGGCCGATGCGGCCGGCGCGGCCGGCATCATTCTCATCGGCGAGACGACCGATCCCTTCTCGCTGGAGACCGTGCGGGCAACCATGGGCTCGGTCTTCGCCGTTCCGGTCGCGCGGGCGACGCCGGAGGAGTTCCTGGCCTGGCGGAAATCGGCCGGCGTTTCCATCGTCGCCACCCATCTGGCCGGCGCGGTCGACTATCGCACGATCGACTACCGCAAGAAGCCCACGGTCCTCCTGATGGGCAACGAACAATCCGGCCTGCCGGACCAGCTCGCCAGGGAGGCCGATGCGCTCGCGCGGATCCCGCAGCAGGGCCGCGCCGACTCCCTGAACCTCGCCGTCGCCACTGCCGTCATGCTTTTCGAGGCGCGCCGCCATCTCCTTTCACTTGCCGAGGGCAAATGACCGAACCGACGAATGCACGCCCCGCGCTGTTTTCGCGCCCGGCACCGATCCTGATTTTCATCCTTCTTGCCGTTCTCATCGACCAGGTCGTCAAGATCGCCGTCGATCATACCCTGCCGCTGCAGGAAGCCGTTCCCGTCATCCCGATGCTGGCGCTCTACCGCACCTATAATCTCGGCGTCGCCTTTTCGATGCTGGAGGGCATGGACGGCTGGATCATCGTCGGCATGCGGCTCGTCATCGTCGCCTTCGTCATCTGGCTGTGGCACCGCACGGCAAAAGACCGCTGGCTCGCGCATCTCGGCTATGCGCTGATCATTGCCGGTGCGATCGGCAATCTTGTCGATCGCTTCGCCTACGGACATGTGATCGACTACATCCTCTTCTACACCGAAAGCTGGTCTTTCGCCGTGTTCAATCTCGCCGACAGTTTCATCACCGTCGGCGCCGGCTGCGTCATCCTCGAGGAGCTGCTGCTGCCGAAAAAGGCCGGCCGCTAAAATCTTATCGAATTCCTGAAGGCATTCGGAATAAGCCTCATGTTATCCAGATACCATGCAGAGTCTGGGACAGTTGCAGGAAAGATTGTCCGCCGCCTTCGGCGGAACCGCCGTCAAGCCGCATCAGGAGCGGACGGAGGAAACCTCTTCGCGTCCCGGAGCATCGACAGCGCGCACGGGGGCTGCTTCCCTATCAGGGCCTGCAGCGACGCGGCGCCTGCTGTTCTACTGGCTGAGCGGCGCCGGCTTTCTGGCCGCGATGGTCCTGACGCTGCTCGCCCATGCCGGCGAGCCGTTGCTCCTTTCGGGCGGTCTCGTCGCTCTCGGCCTTGCCGTCATCGCCTGTTACGCCGTGCTGATGGTACGCCGGCAGAGAAGCAGGCAGCCCGCCGGTCGATCCGCTCCGAACGGCGATGATGGCGCGAAGCTCTTCGCCGAGGTGCATGACGTGCTCGGCGACATCACCCTCACCCGTGCCATGGACCGTCGCATCATCTCGGCCAACGACACCTTTCGCCGTCTGACCGGCCGGCTGCGCCCGGAAGGGCGGACCTGCGAAGAGATCGGGATTGCCTTCCGTCCCGGCGCGATCCCGCACTGCTACGACGTCGAGATATCGACGCCGGAAGGCCAGCGTATTTTCCTGTGGCGCGACGTGGTCACCCGCGATCCGGGCAGCGGCCACCTGCTGCTGCAGAGTGTTGCCCGTGATGTGACGGAGGAGCGGCTCGTCGCGCAGAGCCGCGAGTCGGCCCGCCAGAAAGCCGAGTATAACAGCGCCGCGAAATCCCGACTGCTTGCAACCGTCAGCCACGAGGTGCGCACGCCGCTTTCCGGCATTCTCGGCATGACGCACCTGCTCGCGGAAACGCGGCTGACGCAGGAACAGCAGAATTATCTCGCCAACATCCGCCAATCCGGCCACGCCTTGACGCAGCTTGTCGAGGATCTGCTCGATTTTTCCACCATCGAAGTCGGCCGTTTCGAGCTTCACCCGCGCTCGGAATCGCTGCGGAAGCTTCTGGAAAGCGTCGTCGAAATGCTCGCCCACCGGGCGCATGAAAAGGGGATCGAGATCGGCGCCACCGTGTCGTCAGACGTTCCGGAGAAAATGAGCTTCGATGCGGCGCGGCTGCGCCAGGTTCTGTTCAACGTCATCGGCAATGCTGTCAAATTCACGCAGGCCGGCGGCGTTTTCATCCGCGTATCGCTCGATGCCGGCAACCTGCTGATTACCGTCACCGACACGGGTCCGGGCATGACGGCGGAGGAGCTGGCGCGCGTCTTCGGCGAGTTCGAACAAGGTGGAAACGTTGCCGACAAGAGCGGCGGCACCGGGCTCGGCCTTGCCATCTCCGCCCGCATCATGCGCGAATTCGACGGCGCCTTGACGGTCACCAGCGAAAAGAGCAAAGGCAGCACATTCACCATACGCTTCCCCATTGAACTCGACAGCGAGCGCTCCGAACGGCGAAACACGCTGCTTGCCGGCAACAGCGTCGTGCTGCTGGCGCCGGCAGGGGCGGCCCGCTCCGCCATTGCCGAAACGATCACCGCGCTCGGCGGCACCTGCCATCTTGTCGACAGCGGCGAGGCTGCGCGCGCGAAGCTGCTCGGAATGGCAAGCGGCAGCCGCCGGCCAACCGATATTATCGTCGATCATCGCATGTCGGCGGAATTTTCAGCGCATCTCGCCGATCGCGCCGAAATCGCTGCCCTTGGCCTGCGCAAGGTCCTGCTTGTCAATCCCGAAGAGCGCAGCGCCCATCCGCTCGACCTGTTCGATGCCTGGCTCATCCGGCCTCTGCGCGAACAGTCGCTGATCGATGTGCTGCGCGGGCGCATGCGCGGCATGGAGAAGCGCGACGCGCTGAACGACAACCAGCCGGGTTTCGGACCGCCGATGGCCGAAACCATGGTTGCCGCACACGGCCTGCGCATCCTGCTCGGCGAGGACGATCCGATCAATGCGATGCTGGTGCGCGTCGTCCTGGAAAAGGGCGGACACAAGGTGCACCATGTCGAGGATTTCGACACACTCCTCGATTGCGCGCTCGGCGAGGCGAGCGCGCGGCCAGACATCATCATCAGCGATCTGTCGATGCCCGGCGGCAACGGCATCGACATGCTGGGGCGGCTGCGCGGCCACGAAAGGCGGCTCGATCTTGACCCGGTGCCGGTGATCGTGCTCACCGCCGACAAGAGCGACGAGTCGCGCCGCCAGGTCTTGCTCAATGGCGCCAACCGCGTGATGGTAAAGCCGGTCGATCCGGTGCGGCTGCTGACGGAGGTTCAGGCGGTCGCCGCCCTTTCCGCCCGACGGGCAGAAGCGCGGTAGGTCGCTGAATTGACTGCGCAGGCTGCTTGCGCCGGGAAATTCAATATGTCACTTTCCTGTCGCACAGAAGTGTTTTATGGCGTCGATAAGCCGGCAACGGGAGAATCGCCATGTCCTCCATCGACATCCTGAATTGTGACGTTACCGCGGAGGCTGCACGGCCGTCGACGGCTGCGCAGCAAGACGGCGACATCCTCGGCCGGATCGGCAATCTCGAAACCCGCCTTGCCCGCACGGCACGCGAGATCGATGCGGCCCAGGCCGTGCGCTACCGCGTCTTCGTCAAAGAAATGAAGGCGCAGCTGCCGCCGGAAGCCATGCGGCGCGAACGCGATTTCGATGCCTATGACGCTGTCTGCGACCATCTTCTCGTTCTCGACCGCTCGCTCGAAGGTGATCCGGAAGATCAGATCGTCGGCACCTACCGGCTGCTGCGCCAGGATGTCGCGATCGCCAATGGCGGTTTTTATTCGGCTTCCGAATTCGAAATCGAGAGCCTCCTCGCCAGGCACCCGGACAAGCGCTTCATGGAGCTCGGGCGTTCCTGCGTGCTGCCGGAATACCGCACCAAACGCACCGTTGAGCTTCTCTGGCAGGGCAACTGGGCTTATGCATTGAAGCACGGCGTGAGCGCCATGTTCGGCTGCGCCTCGTTCCCCGGCGTCTATCTCGAAAGCCACGCACTGGCGCTGTCCTTCCTCTACCACAATGTGCTGGCGAAAGACGAATGGGCCATCGGCGCACTGCCGCATCTCGCCCGCAACATGGATCTGATGCCGGCCGAGGCCGTCAACCCGAAGCGGGCGCTGATGGCCCTGCCGCCGCTGATCAAGGGCTACCTCAGACTCGGCGCAATGGTCGGCTCCAGCGCCGTCATCGATCATGCCTTCAACACGACCGACGTGCTGATCGTGCTGCCGATCTCCAGCATTTCCGACCGCTACCTGAACTACTACGGCGCCGACGCCGGTCGCTTCGCAAGCTGATTGCAGTCAGGCGAAGCAGAGATTGCCAGTGCTGCCCCTCACCCTAACCCTCTCGCCGTTCTGACGGGGAGAGGGGACTTGCCGCACGAGCCGTGGATGGGGCGGAGAGATCGCGGCATATCCCCTTCGCCCCGCAAACGGGGAGAAGGTGCCGACAGGCGGATGAGGGGCTGATCTCGCCGATCTCCCTGGTCACTGAATATCTCGCTGTGCGGGCAGATGGCCTTATGACCCGCCATAGGCGGCGATCGCCGCCATGTTGACGATATCGCTGTCCTTGGCGCCCATCGAGGTGATCTGCACCGGCTTGTCGAGGCCGACGAGGATCGGGCCGATGACGGTGGAGCCGCCGAGTTCCTGCAGCATCTTGGTCGAGATAGAGGCCGAGTGGAAGGCCGGCATGACGAGGACGTTGGCGGGGCCGGAGAGCCGGCAGAAGGGATATTGCTCCATCACCTTGCGGTTCAGCGCCACATCGGCAGCCATCTCGCCGTCATATTCGAAATCGACGCGGCGCCGGTCGAGGATCTTGACCGCTTCGCGCACCCGCTCGGAGCGTTCGCCGGAGGGATGGCCGAAGGTGGAATAGGCAAGCATGGCGACGCGCGGCTGATACCCCATGCGCCGTGCGAGACCGGCCGCTTCTTCGGCGATATCGGCAAGCTCTTCGGCGGTCGGCATGTCATGCACCGCCGTGTCGGCGACAAAGACCGTGCGGCCGCGGCAGAGCGCCAGCGACACGCCGATGACGCGGTGGCCGGGCTTCTCGTCGATGCAGCGGCGCACATCCTCGAGCGCGGTGGAGTAGTTGCGGGTGATGCCCGTCACCATGCCGTCGGCGTCGCCGAGCGCCACCATCGTGGCGGCGAAGTGGTTGCGGTCGTTGTGGATCAGGCGCTGGGCATCGCGGTGGAGGTAACCGCGCCGCTGCAGCCGGGCATAGAGGTAATCGATATAGGCTTCGACCCGGGTGGAGATGCGGGCATTGACGATTTCGAAGCCGGGCCGGTTGAGGTCGATGCCGGCGCGCTCCGCCGTCGCCCGGATCAGATCCTCGCGGCCGAGCAGGATGGCGGTGCCGAGCTGCTGGTTGGCGTAGGACATGGCGGCGCGCAGCACCTGTTCTTCCTCGGCCTCGGCAAAGACGATCCGCTTCGGGCGGCGGCGGACACGTTCGTAGAGGCTGGCAAGCGTCGAGGCGATCGGATCGCGGCGCGCCGAAAGCTCGCGAGCGTAACCGGCCATGTCGGTGATGACCTTGCGGGCGACGCCGCTTTCGATCGCGGCTTCTGCGACAGCCACCGGGATGGCCGAGATCAGGCGCGGATCGAAGGGAACGGGGATAATATATTGCGGCCCGAAACGCGGCCGGTTGCCCTGGTAGGCGGCGACCACGTCATCCGGCACGTCCTCACGGGCAAGGTTTGCCAGCGCCTTGACGGCGGCGATCTTCATCGAGTCGTTGATCGTGGAGGCGCGCACATCGAGGGCGCCGCGGAAGATATAAGGAAAGCCGAGAACGTTGTTGACCTGGTTGGGGTAGTCCGAGCGGCCCGTTGCCATGATGGCGTCGTCGCGGATGCGGGCGACCTCCTCGGGGGTTATCTCGGGATCGGGATTGGCCATGGCGAAGATGATCGGCCGGTCGGCCATCGAACGGATCATCTCGGCCGAGAAGGCGCCTTTCTGCGACAGGCCGAAAATCACATCGGCGCCGTTCATCGCATCTTCCAGCGTGCGCGCATCGGTCTTTGCCGCATGCGCCGATTTCCACTGGTTCATGCCCTCGGTGCGGCCCTGGTAGATGACGCCCTTGGTATCGCAGAGGATGATGTTTTCGGGCGCAAAACCCATCGCCTTGATGAGTTCGACGCAGGCAATCGCCGCAGCGCCGGCGCCATTGCAGACAAGCTTCGTCGTCTTCAGGTCGCGGCCGGTCAGTTCCAGCGCGTTGATCAGGCCAGCGGCGGCGATGATCGCGGTGCCGTGCTGGTCGTCATGGAAGACGGGAATGTCCATCAGCTCACGTAGCCGGCTCTCGATCACAAAGCAGTCCGGCGCCTTGATATCTTCGAGATTGATGCCGCCGAAGGAGGGGCCGAGGAAGCGGACGCAGTTGATGAACTCGTCGACGTTTTCCGTATCGATTTCGAGGTCGATGGAATCGACGTCGGCGAAGCGTTTGAAGAGCACCGACTTGCCTTCCATGACCGGCTTGGAGGCAAGCGCACCGAGATTGCCGAGACCGAGAATGGCAGTGCCGTTTGATATGACGGCGACCATGTTGCCGCGCGCCGTATAGTCGTAGGCGGTCTGCGGATCGGCGGCGATCGCCTTGACCGGAACGGCGACACCCGGGGAATAGGCAAGCGAGAGGTCGCGCTGCGTCGCCATCGGCTTGGTCGGGTTGATCTCCAGCTTGCCGGGGCGGCCCATGGCGTGAAAATCGAGCGCCTCCTGATCGGTCACCGAGGTCACCGGCCGGTCCTTCTTATTAATATCGGGCATAAATCCTCCAACGTCCTGTGGGCGACGCTTCGCTCTTCCTCAAATGCAGTTGTCATCTATAGCGGCGCGCGGATAGGGTTGGCACCTGTTTTTTTGGGAAAAACTGCACCTCCGTGAACGCACGAATAGACATTGGGAATGAAGCCTTTTCGGCTGCCGAGCTCGCCACGGCGGAAAGCCGCGCCTCCGCGACGCCGATGATGGAGCAATATATCGAGATCAAGGCGAACAATCCGGGTTCGCTGCTGTTCTATCGCATGGGCGACTTCTACGAGCTCTTCTTCGAGGATGCGCTGGAAGCCTCCCGCGCGCTCGGCATCACGCTGACGAAGCGCGGCCAGCACATGGGCCAGGATATCCCGATGTGCGGCGTGCCCGTGCATGCGGCCGACGACTATCTGCAGAAGCTGATTTCGCTCGGCTTCCGGGTGGCCGTCTGCGAACAGATCGAGGATCCGGCCGAAGCGAAAAAACGCGGTGGCAAATCGGTCGTCAAGCGTGACGTGATCCGCCTCGTCACGCCCGGCACGATCACCGAGGAGAAGCTGCTTTCACCCTCGGAATCCAACTATCTGATGGCGCTTGCCCGCATCCGCGGCGGCGCCGAGCCGCAGCTGGCGCTCGCCTGGATCGATATTTCCACAGGCGTCTTCCGGCTTGCCGAGACGGAAGCCTCGCGGCTGCTTGCCGATATACTGCGCATCGATCCGCGCGAATTGATCCTGCCCGACACGATCTTCCACGATGCCGAGCTCAAGCCGGTCTTCGATGTGCTTGGCCGCACGGCGGTGCCACAGCCTTCCGTCCTCTTCGACAGCGCCAGCGCCGAAGGCCGGATCGCACGCTATTTCGGCGTCTCGACGCTTGACGGCTTCGGCAGCTTCTCGCGCGCCGAGCTGGCGGCGGCCGCAGCCGCCGTCGCCTATGTCGAGAAGACGCAGATCGCTGAGCGGCCGCCGCTTGGTAAGCCGGAACGGGAAAGCGCCGCTTCAACGCTGTTCATCGACCCGGCCACCCGCGCCAATCTGGAGCTTGCCCGCACGCTGTCGGGAGATCGCAACGGTTCGCTCCTGAAGGCGATCGACCGCACCGTCACCGGCGGCGGCGCACGGCTTCTGGCCGAGCGGCTGATGTCGCCGCTCACCGATCCTGCCCGCATCAATGCGCGACTCGATTCGATCGGCTTCCTGATCGAGGAGCCCTCGCTCTGCGGCAGGCTGCGCGACACGCTGAAACATGTGCCCGATATGCCGCGCGCGCTCTCCCGCCTGGCGCTCGACCGCGGCGGGCCACGCGATCTCGCTGCGATCCGCCAGGGGCTGCAATCCGCCAAGGGTGTTGCGGAGATTCTCGCAACCGCCATGCTGCCTGATGAGCTCGGCGAGGCGCTGTCCGGCCTGAAAGCGCTTCCCGCGCCGCTGTACGAACTGCTCGCCGATACGCTCGCCGATGAATTGCCGCTGTTGAAACGAGACGGCGGTTTCCTGCGCGATGGCGCGAGCGCCGAGCTTGACGAGGTTCGGGCGCTGCGCGACCAGTCACGCCGCGTCATCGCCGGACTGCAACTGCAATATGCCGAGGAAACCGGCATCCGGTCGCTGAAGATCAAGCACAACAATATCCTCGGCTATTTCATCGAGGTGACCGCCGGCAATGCCGCCCCGATGACGGAGACGGCGGAGGCGAAGGCCCGCTTCATCCATCGCCAGACGATGGCGAGCGCCATGCGCTTCACCACCACCGAGCTTGCCGATCTCGAAAGCCGTATCGCCAACGCCGCAGACCGAGCGCTGACGATCGAACTCGACGCCTTCGACAGGATGACGACGGCCGTGGTCGCTGAAGCCGAAGCGATCAAATCCGGTGCGCGGGCGCTTGCCGTGATCGACGTCGCCGCAGGCCTGGCGCTGCTTGCCGAAGAGCAGGCCTATTGCCGACCGCAGGTCGACGGCTCGAAAATGTTTGCGATCGAAGGCGGGCGCCATCCGGTCGTCGAACAGGCGCTGCGCCGGCAGGCGGGCGGCCCCTTCGTCGCCAACAACTGCGATCTGTCGCCGAAGACCGGCGACAAGGATGGGGCGATCTGGCTGCTGACCGGCCCGAACATGGGCGGCAAATCGACCTTCCTGCGCCAGAACGCCTTGATCGCGATCCTGGCGCAGATGGGCTCCTTCGTGCCGGCGACATCGGCCCATATCGGCGTCGTCGACCGTCTGTTCTCGCGCGTCGGCGCCTCCGACGATCTGGCGCGCGGACGCTCCACCTTCATGGTCGAGATGGTGGAAACGGCTGCCATTCTCAACCAGGCGAGCGACCGCTCCCTCGTCATCCTCGACGAAATCGGCCGCGGCACCGCCACCTTCGACGGTCTGTCGATTGCCTGGGCCGCCGTCGAGCACCTGCATGAGGCCAATCGCTGCCGCGGCCTCTTCGCTACGCATTTTCATGAGTTGACCGTGTTGTCGGAAAAGCTTGGCCGGTTATCGAACGCCACGATGCGCGTCAAGGAATGGGACGGCGACGTGATCTTCCTGCACGAGGTCGGGCCGGGTGCGGCCGACCGTTCCTACGGCATCCAGGTCGCCCGCCTCGCCGGGCTTCCGGCCTCGGTCGTGGCACGGTCCCGCGACGTGCTCACCCGCCTCGAAGATGCCGACCGCAAGAACCCGGCGAGCCAGTTGATCGACGATCTGCCGCTCTTCCAGGTGGCGGTGAGGCGAGAAGACACTTCTCGCGGCCCATCGAAGGTCGAGGAGGCGCTGAAGGCGATGAGCCTCGACGACATGACGCCGCGCGAGGCGCTGGATGCGCTTTACGATCTCAAGAAAAAGCTGAAATAGGAGCGCAGTCCATGTTCATGGAGAAGCTGGTTCGCGAAACCGAGCGCCTCTCGCTCATCTGCTCCATGCTCGACACGATGCGGCGCGCCGACAAAGATCGCAACGCGCGCGGCTGGACATCGCCGATCGGCCTGCTGAAAATCACCCGCTCCTGCGCTATGATATCCGAACTCGGAACGTCGATTGCCAAGGCGGGCTACCGCGAGTGCGACAGGGCGACGCTCGAGGAGATCCAGCGCGAGACCCGGCAGGTGCTGTATTCGCTGCATGCGCAGGCCGCAGACTGAGACTTTACGGAAGGTTTGCGGCAGAGCGTCCCGCATCGCGGCATTGGCAACACCATTTCGCCAAATTTAAAGGTTCTTGCAGTATGAAGGCCCGTGTCAATCGCCGGGCAAAGAGGTTATAGCGCATGCAGACGAAACGTGAGGCGAGCCCCAATCAGGCAGCCCGGCATGAACAGGAAACCGCCCCTGCGAGCGCGACGCGCAACCTCGATTTCTCGGAGATCCTCGACGCCGAACTCCTGCAGAAGCAGTGTGAAGCCGTTGCCGAAGCCAATCGAAACCGGCCCGACATCATGCGCGCCGATCTTCTCGCGGCGCTGAAAAGGGCGAGCACGGACGGCCGGCAGAAGGCGCGCGCGGCCCTTGCCGCCGACGGAAGCGGTCTCAATTGCGCCTATCGGATTTCCTGGCTGCAGGACCAGATCATCAGTGTCCTCTATAATTTCGCCACCACCCATATCTTCCCGCTGCAGAAGGACAAATTCGCGGTCACCGCCGTCGGCGGCTATGGCCGCGACACGCTGGCGCCGGGCTCCGATATCGACCTGCTCTTCCTCTTCCCGCCGCGGCCGGCGGAGGAGACGCACAAGGCAGTCGAATTCATGCTCTACGTGCTCTGGGACATGGGCTTCAAGGTCGGCCACGCCACCCGCACGGTGGAGGAATGCATCGCGCTTTCCAGGTCGGACATGACGATCCGCACCGCGATCCTCGAGATGCGTTATATTTGCGGCCTGCAGCGGCTGGAAACCGAGCTCGAAGCCCGTTTCGACAAGGAGATCGTCACTGGAACCGGGCCTGAATTCATCGCCGCCAAACTAGCAGAACGCGACGAGCGCCACCGCAAGGCGGGCGACACGCGTTACCTCGTCGAGCCGAACGTCAAGGAAGGCAAGGGCGGGCTTCGCGACCTGCACACGCTGTTCTGGATCTCGAAATATTACTACCACGTGCGCGACCAGGCGGAGCTGATCAAGCTCGGCGTTCTGTCGAAACACGAATATCGCCTTCTGCAGAAGGCGGATGATTTTCTCTGGGCCGTGCGCTGCCATATGCACTTCCTGACGGGCAAGGCCGAGGAACGTCTGTCCTTCGACATCCAGCGCGAGATCGCCGAGGCATTCGGCTATCACACCCGCCCCGGCCTTTCGGCGGTCGAGCGCTTCATGAAACACTATTTCCTCGTGGCCAAGGATGTCGGCGATCTCACGCGCATTCTGTGCGCCGCACTCGAAGACCAGCAGGCGAAGTCGATCCCGGGTCTCACCGGCGTCATCAGTCGCTTTACCCATCGCACCCGCAAGATTGCCGGCAGCGTCGAATTCGTCGAAGACCGCGGCCGCATCGCTCTTGCCGACGCCGATGTCTTCAAGCGCGATCCGGTCAGCATCCTCAGGCTCTTCCACGTCGCCGACATCACCGGGCTGGAATTCCATCCGGATGCGCTGAAACGCGTCACCCGCTCACTCGCCCTGATCGACAACAGCTTAAGGGAAAACGACGAGGCGAACCGTCTCTTCATGTCGATCCTGACGTCGAAACGTGACCCTGCGCTGATCCTGCGCCGGATGAACGAGGCCGGCGTGCTTGGCCGTTTCATCCCCGATTTCGGCAAGATCGTCGCGATGATGCAGTTCAATATGTATCATCATTATACGGTCGATGAGCATCTGATCCGCACCGTCGAAGTTCTCTCGGAGATCGACAATTCACGAGCGGAGGACCTGCATCCGCTCGCCAACAAGCTGATCTCGGGAATCGAGGACCGCGAGGCGCTCTATCTCGCCGTTCTCCTCCATGACATCGCTAAGGGCCGCCAGGAGGATCATTCGATTGCCGGCGCCCGCGTCGCCCGCAAGCTCTGCGCCCGCTTCGGCCTCTCGCAGAAGCAGACGGAACTCGTGGTCTGGCTGATCGAGGAACATCTGACGATGTCGATGGTGGCGCAGACCCGCGACCTCACAGATCGCAAGACCATTATCGATTTTGCCGACCGCGTACAGTCGCTCGACCGGCTGAAGATGCTTCTGATCCTGACGATCTGCGACATTCGCGCCGTGGGCCCGGGCGTCTGGAACGGCTGGAAGGGCCAGCTTCTGCGCACGCTCTATTACGAGACCGAGCTGCTGCTGGCCGGCGGCTTTTCGGAGGTGTCCCGCAAGGAGCGGGCCCACGCCGCCGCCGAGGCGTTGCGCGGCGCCCTATCCGACTGGAGCCAGAAGGACCGCAACACCTATACCAAGCTGCATTACCAACCATACCTGCTCTCGGTGCCGTTGGAAGACCAGCTCCGCCACGCCGATTTCATCCGCCAGGCCGACAAGGCGGGCCAAGCGCTAGCCACGATGGTGCGCACCGACAGTTTCCACGCCATCACTGAGATCACCGTGCTGTCGCCCGACCACCCCCGGCTGCTCGCCGTCATTGCCGGCGCCTGTGCTGCGGCCGGCGCCAACATCGTTGACGCGCAGATCTTCACGACCTCGGACGGACGGGCGCTCGATACGATCCATGTCAGCCGCGAATTTGCCGATGATGCCGACGAACTGCGCCGCGCCGGCACAATCGGGCGGATGATCGAGAACGTGCTGTCCGGCCGCAAGCGCCTGCCCGAGGTTATCGCCACGCGCACGCGTAACCGCAAGAAAAGCAAGGCTTTCGACATTCCGCCTTCGGTCAACATTACCAACAGCCTGTCGAACAAGTTCACGGTCATCGAGGTCGAATGCCTCGACCGGCCGGGCCTGCTGTCGGAGATCACTGCCGTGCTCTCCGATCTGTCGCTCGATATCCAGTCGGCGCGCATCACCACCTTCGGCGAGAAGGTAATCGACACCTTCTACGTCACCGACCTCGTGGGTCAGAAGATATCGGGCGACAGCAAGCGCGCCAATATCACCGCCCGCATGAAGGCCGTGATGGCGGAGGAGCAGGACGAGCTGCGCGAGCGCATGCCCTCCGGCATCATCGCGCCCGCCGCCACCCGAACATCGCCCGCAGCCGAAAAGAAAGCCGATTCCCCCGCATGAGCCCCAAAGCATGAGCCTCGTCAAGAAATTCGCGACCGTCGGCGGCGCCACTCTCGGCAGCCGCATCTTCGGCTTCGCCCGTGAAACGCTGATGGCAGCGGCGCTCGGCACCGGGCCGATGGCCGACGTCTTCTACGCCGCCTTCCGTTTTCCGAACCTCTTCCGCCGGCTGTTTGCCGAAGGCGCCTTCAACGCCGCCTTCGTGCCGCTCTTTGCCAAGGAGATTGAGGCGAACGGCACGGATGGCGCCAAGCGCTTTTCGGAAGAAGTCTTCGGCGTGTTGTTTTCGGTGCTGCTCCTCATCACCATCGTGATGGAGCTTGCCATGCCGCTCTTGGTGCGCTTCATCATCGCGCCGGGCTTTGCCGACGATGCCGAGAAATTCTCGATCACGATCCGCATGGCGGCCGTGATGTTTCCCTATCTGATGTGCATGTCGCTGACGGCGATGATGAGCGGCATGCTGAATTCGCTGCATCATTTCTTCGCCGCCGCCATCGCCCCCGTCTTCCTCAACGTGGTGATGATCGGAGCGCTGTTTTATTCGCTCTATACCGGCGCCGATCCGCTCGCGACGGCCTGGTATCTCTCCTGGGGCGTTCTTGCCGCCGGCGTGCTGCAACTCGCCGTCGTCTATGTCGGCGTGCTGACAGCCGGCATGAGCATCGGCCTGCGCTTCCCGAAGATGACTGCGAATGTTAAGCGGCTGCTGATCCTTGCGGTGCCCGCCGCCGTGACAGGCGGCATCACTCAGATCAACCAGCTGATCGGCCAGGCGATCGCCTCCTCCCGCGACGGCGCGATTGCGGCGCTACAGTATGCCGACCGCATCTATCAGCTGCCGCTCGGCGTCGTCGGCGTCGCCGTCGGCGTGGTGCTGCTGCCGGAGCTTGCCCGGGCGCTGAAGGGCGGGGCGCTGCGCGAAGCGGCAAACCTGCAGAACCGCTCGATCGAATTCGTGCTGTTCCTGACCATCCCCGCCGCTTTCGCGCTCTGGATCCTCTCCGACGAAATCATCCGCGTGCTCTACGAACGCGGCGCCTTTCATCAGGAAAACACCGCCGTCGTCGGCTCGATCCTGGCGATCTACGGCATTGGCCTGCCCGCGTTTGTGCTCATCAAGGCGCTGCAGCCGGGCTTTTACGCCCGCGAGGACACCAAGACGCCGATGCGCTTCTCGGCGATCGCAGTGGGGACCAACTGCGCGACGGCGCTGACCCTGTTCCCCTTTATGGGCGCGCCCGGCATCGCCGTCGCCGAAGCCACCGCCGGCTGGATCAGCACGCTTTTGCTGTTCACCACGCTTTTGCGCCGCGGCCATCTGACCTGGGAATGGGCGCTGGCAAAACGCGCCGCCCTGCTGATCGTCGCCTCGGCCGTCATGGGCGCGGCAATCGTCTTCCTCAAGCAATATTGGGCGCCGTGGCTCGCCTCCGGCGCGCCGCTTCTGACCAAGGTCGGTACGCTGGGGCTGCTGATCGCAATCGCAATGCTCATCTATTTCGCCGCCGCCTTCCTGATCGGCGGAGCCGACCTCGGCATGATTCGGCGCAACCTGAACCGCAAGCCGGTGCCGGCGAAGGATGCACAAAGCTAGTTGATTGCCGAGAAAGCCCCTCATCCGGCTGCCGCCGCCTTCTCCCCGTTCTGACGGGGAGAAGGGACTTGCCGCGCCGCCGCGCCTCTCTCAGGCCTCTCATAGGCACGTCCCCTCGCCCCGTTTACGGGGAGGGTTAGGGTGAGGGGCAAAAGCCGCCGGCGCAAACCTGACCGCCGTGGCACACCCTTCGCAAACCTTGCTCTCGCGCTTAGCAATCGACCCATCGCCGTTGCGGGCCGACATCGACATGAATGATGCCGTTGCAGTAGCTGCCGATGCCGCCGATGCCTGGAGCTGTCTTGGCGGCAGCAATGATGGTTCGTTCCGAGAGGCCCGGCACCCGGATATCGGCCGCCAGGCATTTTCCATGCAGCGAGCCATGACGGCGGGGATGTGGCCGGAGGCCGGAGGTAACGATCGGGCGGCGTCCGGTCTTTGCGGCGATATGCGAGAGGATCGCTCGCAGGCGCTCTGGAAAACAGCCGGCGCGCACGCTGACGGTCTGAACCGCATAAGCGAGTCGCGTCTCATGCTTGGGAAGATGAACGGCCGGTCTCTTGCTGTCTTGACCGACGGCGTCGGTTGCGGATTGTAGGGCGAAAAGGCCTGCCATGACGAGCAAACGGGTGTTCTGCATGGTCCCCTCCGGGCGGTTGGCCTGGCGACTGACGGGCCGCCAGTGTGCGGAGAGGATTTTCAGTTCAATAAAAGCTTTTCTGTGAAATTTTATACTCAATTTGAACTAAGGACGCTGATCAATTCGGCTTAAAAATGAGCATCCTTCGCGTTCTAGATGGAATAAACATCCAAACATGGGAGATCACATGAGTGTCCAGTCTCTTTTTCTCGTCACGCTCGTCGTTGACGATTACGACCGCGCCAAAGGCTTCTATTGCGGCACCCTGGGTTTCGATTGCCTTCAGGACGAGCCCCAGCCGGAGGGCAAACGCTGGGTGGTCGTGAAGCCGAAAGGCGGGGATGGCGCAGCCTTTCTGCTGGCGCAGGCGGCAAACCAGCCGCAGCGCGCGGCGATCGGCAACCAGACAGGTGGCCGCGTCGGCTTCTTCCTGAAGACCGACGATTTCGCCCGCGATTATGCCGCGATGCTCGGCGCCGGTGTGCGCTTTCTGGAGGAGCCCAGGCATGAGGTCTACGGCATGGTCGCCGTCTTTACGGATCCTTACGGCAATACCTTCGACCTGATCCAGCATGCCGCAGCCCGAACCACTTGATTGCGACGGGTTGCCCGTGCATAAGCCGCGGCGTTAGCAACATGGGCGAACAGCCCTGGGGCCCTCCACCAGCCTATTGAGGACGACATGAGCGAATTCCAAAAACTCGTATTCTCCGGCGTGCAGCCGACCGGCAATCTGCATCTCGGCAACTATCTCGGTGCGATCCGCCGCTTCGTGGCGCTGCAGGAAGGCAATGACTGCATCTACTGCGTCGTCGACATGCATGCACTCACCGCCCAGCTGGTGCACGAGGACATGCCGAGCCAGACGCGCTCGATCGCCGCTGCCTTCATCGCCGCCGGCATCGATCCGGAAAAGCACATCGTCTTCAATCAGTCGGCCGTGCCGCAGCATGCGGAACTTGCCTGGATCTTCAACTGTGTCGCGCGCATCGGCTGGATGAACCGCATGACGCAGTTCAAGGACAAGGCCGGCAAGGACCGCGAGCAGGCTTCGCTCGGTCTCTACGCCTATCCGAGCCTGATGGCGGCCGACATCCTCGTCTACCGCGCCACCCATGTGCCCGTGGGCGAGGACCAGAAGCAGCATCTGGAGCTTGCCCGCGACATCGCCATGAAGTTCAACCTCGATTATGCCGAGCATATTCGCAAGAGCGGCTACGGCATCGACATCACCGTCGGCGACGAGCCGGTGCATGCCTATTTCCCGATGGTCGAACCGCTGATCGGCGGACCGGCGCCGCGCGTCATGTCGCTTCGCGACGGCACCAAGAAAATGTCGAAATCCGATCCTTCCGACCTCTCGCGCATCAATCTGATGGACGACGAAGAGGCGATCTCGAAGAAGATCCGCAAGGCCAAGACCGATCCGGACGGTTTGCCGAGCGAGGTCGACGGGCTCCAGGGCCGTCCGGAAGCCGACAATCTGGTGGCGATCTATGCCGCGCTGGCCGACAAATCGAAGGCCGAGGTGCTTACCGAATTCGGCGGCCAGCAATTCTCGGTCTTCAAGCCGGCGCTGGTCGATCTCGCCATCCATGTGCTGGCGCCGATCACCGGCGAGATGCGCCGGCTGATGGACGATACCAGCCATATCGACGCGATCCTGCGCAAGGGCGGCGAACGCGCCAGGGAGCGTGCCGAAGTGACGATGAAGCAGGTGCGCGACGTCATCGGCTTCCTGTACTGAGACAACGCCCCTGTCCTTCGGGGAACAAGGGAATCCCCAGAGGCAGAGGCGCCAAAAACTGCGCTTGCAATTTCCGCTTCGGGTGTCAGAGTCCGCCCCATGGTATCGAAGCGACTCTCACGGCTCGAAGGTCACCGCCGCAAATTCATGGCGGTGATCGACGGGACACCCGAATGCCAGCGCGCCGTTCATTATGCCGGCCGGCGCGCGAAGAATTCCAATGGCGGCCTGGTGCTGCTCTATGTGATCCCCAACGGCGATTTCCAGCAATGGCTCGGCGTCGAGGAGATCATGCGGGCCGAGGCGCGCGAGGAAGCCGAGGCAACGGTTGCCAAGATCGCCCAGATCGTGCGCGAGACGATCGGCATTGAGCCTGAGGTCGTCATCCGGGAAGGCAGTGCCGCCGAGCAGATCAACGCCGTGATCGAAGAAGACCGCGATGTGGCGATCCTCGTTCTTGCCGCCGGTTCGGCAAAGGAAGGTCCCGGACCACTGGTTTCGTCGGTCGCTGGACGCGCGGCGGCGTTTCCGATCCCGGTCACTGTCCTGCCGGATACGCTGACCAATGAGGAAATCGACGCCCTCTGCTGAGCCTATTTCTTGAGTACAAGTCTCTTGATTAGGTCAGGCAATGGGCTTATCTTCTTTGGAAGAATTCTAAAGACGGCCGAGGTCTCGAGCCTGTCACATGGAGAGCCAGATGTTCATTCAGACCGAAGCCACGCCGAACCCCGCCACACAGAAGTTCCTGCCGGGCAAGGTTGTCATGGAAAACGGCACCGCCGAATTCCGCAGCGCCGAAGAGGCTGAAGCCTCGCCGCTCGCCGCCCGCCTGTTCGAAATTCCTGGCGTCACGGGAGTCTATTTCGGCTATGATTTCATTTCCGTCTCCAAGGACAACGCCGAATGGCAGCATCTTAAGCCGGCTATCCTTGGCTCGATCATGGAGCATTTCATGTCCGGCAAGCCGGTCATGAGTGATGCTTCCATCCTTTCCGAAGATGCCGATGCCGGCGACGAGTTCTTTGATGAAGGCGACGAGTCGATCGTGCTGACCATCAAGGAGCTTTTGGAGACCCGCGTGCGTCCGGCCGTCGCCCAGGACGGCGGCGACATCACCTTCCGCGGCTTCAAGGACGGCAAGGTCTATCTGAACATGAAAGGCTCCTGCTCCGGCTGCCCGTCTTCGACGGCGACGCTGAAGCACGGCGTCCAGAACCTGCTGCGCCATTTCGTTCCCGAAGTGCAGGAAGTGATTGCCGCTTAAGAATTTCAAATTCGCTCCGGCCGTTCATCTCAGGTTCGGCCGGAGGGTCTATGGTTAGGCGACAAACAGTTTATTCGGAAATTGATGGCATGATCGTTCTGGCGCTCGACACGGCAGGTGTGGATTGCGCTGCCGCCGTTTATGACAGCGGCAGGAATACGGTGCTGGGGGAGGCATCGGACATGATCGGCAAGGGGCATGCTGAACATCTGATCGGGATCGTCGATCGCGCGCTGGATCAGGCGGGTGTCACGCTTTCTGACGTCGACCGCCTTGCCGTCACCATCGGCCCCGGCTCGTTTACCGGCATCCGCGTCGGCGTTGCCGCAGCCCGGGGTTTTGCGCTTTCCCTCAATGTGCCCGTCGTCGGCGTCACCACGCTCGAGGTGATAGCATCAGCCCAGCGTGCGAGGACGCCGGGCCGTGCCGTGCTGGCGGCGATGGACGCCAAGCGGGACGAAATCTATCTCCAGTCCTTCGCCGCCGATGGTTCCCCGCTGGATCAGCCGCGGGCGGCAAGCGTTGCCGAGGCTCAGGCTTTCGCCGCCGGCTTCGATGGTGAAATCACCGGTTCGGCAACGCCGCTCCTGAAGGCCGGCGCCGGTGGCGACCACCCCAACGTCTTTCCGATTTCGATTGTCGCGCGTCTGGGGGCTGCGGCCCCTGCCGACGCCGGAAAGCCCAAGCCCCTTTATCTGCGCGGACCGGATGCCAAGCCGCAGGCCGGATATGCGATTGCGCGACGAGTGTGACATGCTGGAAGCCTATCTGACGCTGAAGCCGGAATTCGAAATCATCGCCATGGAGCGCGAGGATTGCCGCGACGTCGCCGTCCTGCATGGCGAGCGTTTCGCCCAGCCCTGGGGCGACGGCGAATTCCACAGCCTGCTGTCGCAGGAGACTGTTTTCGGCTTCGTCGCGCGCCAGACCAACGCCATCCTGAAAAAGCCGCTTCCCGGCTTTATCCTTGCCCGCCAAGTCGCCGGCGAAGCCGAGATCCTGACGATTGCCGTGCAGGCGAAAGCCGCCCGTGCCGGACTGGGCTGGCGGCTGATGCAGGCGGCGATGCGCGAGGCGCGGGCGCGCGGCGGCGAGAGCATGTTTCTTGAGGTCGACAGCGGCAATACGGCAGCACTCGGCCTCTACCGCAAGCTCGGTTTTGAAAAGGTCGGCGAGCGCCAGGGCTACTACAAGCAGGAAAACGGCGCCCCTTCCACGGCGCTTGTCATGAAGCGCGTTCTTCGATAGTTCCCTGGCAGAGCAGGACATGCGGACCGGCGCAAACGCCGTGCAGGCATTGTGGAAACGCGATTACTTTTGAAGGCGGGCCATGACCGACGTAGCCAAGACCCTCGAGGAGCTTTGCGCCGAACGCGGCATGCGCATGACCGAGCAGCGCCGCGTCATCGCGCGCATCCTGGAAGACTCGGAAGACCATCCCGACGTCGAAGAGCTTTACCGCCGTTCTGTGAAGGTCGACGCGAAAATCTCGATCTCCACGGTCTATCGCACCGTCAAGCTGTTCGAGGATGCCGGCATCATCGCCCGCCACGATTTCCGCGACGGGCGCTCGCGCTACGAAACGGTGCCGGAAGAGCATCATGACCATCTCATCGACCTGAAGACCGGCACGGTCATCGAATTCCGCTCGCCGGAGATCGAGGCGCTGCAGGAGCGCATCGCCCGCGAGCACGGCTTTCAGCTGGTCGACCACCGCCTGGAGCTCTACGGCATTCCATTGAAGAAGGAAGATCTCTGAAGCGATGGCCGCCCGGGAGTGCCGCATTTGATCGCCTGGCTGCGTATCGCCCTTGCTGCGGTCGTCATCCTTGCCGTCAGCATCGTCCTCATGCCGCTGCAGGTGCTGGCGCTGCGCTTCGACTGGCGGCTGCGGCGCGGACTTCCGCGCGTCTGGCACCGCATCGTCTGCTATTGCCTCGGCATCCGCGTGCGCGTGACGGGCAGGCTGGAAGGCCGCCGGCCGCTGATGCTCTGCTCCAACCATTCGTCCTGGATGGATATCATGGTGATGTCGTCCGTCGCCGACGTCGCCTACATCGCCAAGATCGAGGTCAGAGACTGGCCGATCTTCGGCACGCTCGCCAAGCTGCAGAAGAGCGTGTTCGTCGTGCGCGAGGAAAGGCGCAAGACCGGCCATCAGGCAAATGAGATCGCCGGGCGCATGGCCGATGGGGAAATCGTCGTGCTCTTTCCGGAGGGCACGACCTCGGACGGCAACCGGTTGCTTGAGGTCAAGTCGTCGCTGTTCGGCGCTGCCGCGATGGCGGTGCCTTATTCGCCGACGGGAACCGTCGTGGTGCAGCCGGTGGCCGTCGCCTATACCAGAGTGCATGGCATTCCGATGGGGCGCTACCACCGGCCGCTCGCTGCCTGGCCGGGGGATATCGAGCTCCTGCCGCATCTGATCGACATCCTCAGATGCGGCGCCATCGACGCCGAAGTTTCCTTCGGCGAGGCGGTGGAATACCGCGCCGAGAGCAATCGCAAAGAGGTGAGCGCGACGATCGCCTCGCGCATCCGCAGCCTTCTCAACACAAGCCTGCGCGGGCGCAATGTCGGGTGAGCCGAGAGTCTCTTTTCTCCGACGGCAAAAACCACTAAATAGCGCGCCATGACACAGGATAACGCCCTTCTTCAGGCCCCGGAGGTTTCTCTCCGTGACGGCAGCAACAGCCGCAAGGTCTTCATCAAGACCTATGGCTGCCAGATGAACGTCTATGATTCCATGCGCATGAGCGATGCGCTTGCCCGGGACGGCTACGAACCGACCGAAGACATGGAACAGGCGGATCTCGTTCTGCTCAACACCTGTCATATCAGGGAGAAGGCGGCCGAGAAGGTCTATTCGGCGCTCGGACGGCTGCGCGAGATGAAAAAGAAGAAGGCAGCCGACGGCCGCGATATGATGATCGGCGTAACCGGCTGCGTCGCCCAGGCCGAAGGTGAGGAGATCCTGCGCCGGGCGCCGGCTGTCGACGTCGTCATCGGGCCGCAGACTTATCACCGCCTGCCGGAGGCGCTGCGCCGGGCCAAAGAGGGCCAGCGCGTCGTCGATACGGAATATGCGATCGAGGACAAGTTCGAGCATCTGCCGATTGCCGAGAGCCGCAAGATCCGCGCCCGCGGCGTCACCGCCTTCCTGACGGTGCAGGAGGGCTGCGACAAGTTCTGCACATTCTGCGTCGTGCCTTATACGCGCGGCTCGGAAGTATCGCGGCCGGTCTCGCAGATCGTCGAGGAGGCCGAAAAGCTGGTCGAAGCCGGAGTGCGCGAAATCACCCTGCTTGGCCAGAACGTCAATGCCTGGCATGGCGCCGGACCGCGTGGCGAGGCATGGAGCCTCGGCGACCTGCTCTACCGGCTTGCCGAGATCCGCGGCCTGGCGCGGCTGCGTTATACCACAAGCCATCCGCGCGACATGGACGATCGGCTGATCGAGGCGCATGGTGACCTCAGGGCGCTGATGCCCTACCTGCACCTTCCGGTGCAATCGGGTTCGGACCGCATCCTGAAGGCGATGAATCGACGCCACACGGCAGCCGAATATCTCGCGCTGATCGAGCGCATCCGCGCGGTGCGTCCCGACATTGCGCTCTCTGGCGATTTCATAAGCGGCTTTCCGGGGGAGACAGACAAGGATTTTGAGGATACACTCAGACTTGTGGAGGAGGTGCGCTATGCGCAGGCCTTCTCGTTCAAATACTCGACACGGCCGGGCACACCCGGCGCGGAACTGAAGGACCAGGTGCCGGAAGAGATCAAGGCAGAACGGCTGGAACGCCTGCAAGCGCTTCTTTTGAGGCAGCAGCATGAATTTGCCGAATCCTGCATCGGCAAGGAGATCGATCTGCTGCTCGAAAAGCCCGGCCGCATGCCGGGTCAGCTGATCGGACGTTCTCCCTGGCTTCAATCCGTGAATGTTGATGCAAAAGCATCGCAAATCGGTGACATTATCAAAGTGCGAATCACCGGAACCGGAACGAACAGCCTGTTTGCCGAACGCGCAGAGGCTACGGTCTAACCCAAGGAGCCCGACCGCTTGAACGGACAAGAATTGGTTTCTTCTTCACCGCGCCACCCCCGCACGCCGAGCGACACCAATCACTTCGTCCTGACGTTCGAGAACAATCGGTTCGCCAGCGAACTCTTCGGCCAGTTCGACCAGCATCTAAAGCTGCTCGAGGAGCGGCTGAATATCGATGCGCGGGCACGCGGCAATTCCGTCGTCATATCGGGCGATGTCGTGACCACCAATCAGGCGCGGCGCACGCTCGATTATCTCTATGAAAAGCTTCAGAAAGGCGGCAGCGTGGAACGATCCGACGTCGAGGGCGCAATCCGCATGGCGGTCGCCGCCGACGATCAGCTCAGCCTTCCCACCATGGAGCGCAAGGCCAAGCTGACAATGGCGCAGATTTCGACGCGCAAGAAGACGATCATCGCCCGCACGCCGACGCAGGACGCCTATATCAGGGCGCTGGAGCGCGCCGAGCTCGTCTTCGGCGTCGGCCCGGCCGGTACCGGCAAGACCTATCTCGCCGTCGCCCATGCCGCCCAGATGCTGGAGCGCGGCGCAGTCGAAAAGATCATCCTGTCGCGCCCGGCCGTCGAGGCCGGCGAGCGCCTCGGCTTCCTGCCCGGCGACATGAAGGAAAAGGTCGACCCCTATCTTCGCCCGCTCTATGACGCGCTCTACGATATGATCCCGGCCGACAAGGTCGATCGGGCGATCACCGCCGGCGTCATTGAAATTGCGCCGCTCGCCTTCATGCGCGGCCGCACGCTCGCCAACGCCGCCATCATCCTCGACGAAGCGCAAAATACGACGTCGATGCAGATGAAGATGTTCCTGACGCGTCTCGGCGAAAATGCCCGCATGATCGTCACCGGCGACCCGAGCCAGATCGACCTGCCGCGGGGCGTCAAATCCGGCCTCGTCGAGGCCCTCGAGCTGCTGAACGGCGTTGAGGGCATCTCGATCGTGCGCTTCAAGGACACCGACGTGGTACGCCATCCGCTGGTCGGGCGCATCGTCAGAGCCTATGACGCCACCTATCTTGTCGAAGCCGAAGACGTCGGTCGGCAGGACTGATGGCTGAACTCGACATCCAGATCAGCATCGAGAACATCGGCTGGCCCGGCGAGGAAACGCTGCTGGTTTTTTGCGAGCGTGTGCTCGGTGCCGCCGCGGTCTATCTTCGCGACAATGAGAAGCAGCCCTTCCCGAAGATGCCGCCTGAAGTTTCGCTGGTCTTTACCGACGATGCCTCGATCCAGGACATCAATGCCGAATGGCGCGGCAAGGACAAGCCGACCAATGTCCTTTCATTCCCGGCCTTTCCGGTTGAGCGCGGCAAGCTGCCCGGGCCGATGCTCGGCGACATCATCATCGCCCGGGAGACGGTGGAGCGGGAAGCCCAGGAACTCGAGAAGAGTTTTGACGACCACCTGACCCATCTTCTGGTGCACGGTTTCTTGCATCTTCTCGGCTACGACCATATGAATAATGCCGAAGCCGAAATTATGGAGGGGCTGGAGACTCGCATTTTGGCGCAGCTCGGCCTATCTGATCCCTACGAGGGTCAAGACCTTAAAATGGAACCATGAGCGACTTTACGACGAAGCCAGCGGCAGACGCCAAGGACTCCGAGCCATCCTCTTCTTCGGATGAGGTCGGCAGTAGTAGTCGGCCATCCGGCCGATCCCAATCCTTCTGGTCGCGCGCTGCCCGCATTCTCCGACCGCAGCAGGGCTCGCGGCTGCGCGAGGATCTTGCCGATGCGCTGATGACCGATGCGGCCGGCGACGACGCTTTTTCGCCCGACGAACGGGCGATGCTGCACAATATCCTGCGCTTCCGCGAGGTGCGCGTCGCCGACGTGATGGTGCCGCGCGCCGATATCGAGGCGGTGGACCAAAATATCACTATCGGCGAGCTGATGATCCTTTTCGAGGAATCCGGCCGCTCGCGCATGCCTGTTTATGCCGATACGCTCGATGACCCACGCGGCATGGTGCATATCCGCGACCTGCTCTCCTATGTCGCCAAGCAGGCGCGCAACAAGCGCCGCGGCCCGGCAAAGCCGGCCGCTGCAGCCCCGGCGATCGAAGTCGCGCCGGAGAACATCCAGAAGCCGCCGCGCTCGAGCAAGCCGAATTTCGATCTTGCCCGGGTCGACCTGCAGAAGACGCTCGCCGAGGCCGGCATCATCCGCAAGATCCTGTTCGTGCCGCCGTCGATGCTGGCCTCCGACCTCTTGCGCAGAATGCAGGTGAACCGTACGCAGATGGCGCTCGTCATCGACGAGTATGGCGGCACCGACGGTCTCGCCTCGCACGAGGACATCGTCGAAATGGTGGTCGGCGACATCGACGACGAACATGACGACGAAGAGGTGATGTTCAAGCGCGTCGCCGAAGACGTCTTCGTTGCCGACGCCCGTGTCGAGCTGGAAGAGATCGCTGAAGCGATCGGACCGGATTTCGACATCAGCGAACAGGTCGACGAGGTTGACACGCTGGGCGGGCTGATCTTCTCCGCGCTCGGCCGCATCCCCGTTCGCGGCGAAGTCGTCCAGGCCCTGCCGAACTTCGAATTCCATATTCTTGACGCAGATCCGCGCCGCATCAAGCGGCTGCGCATCACCCGCAAGCGCCACGCGATCCGCCGCCGCGCCAAGGAGGCTGGCGACATCACGCCCGGATCCGAGACCGGCGACGACCGGCCGGCCGAATCGACCACGAACTAGGCATCAGTACGAAAATCGGGTCGCCTTTCAGGGCCGTTGCGGAAACAGGACAAAGGGCCGCTTTTTTGAAAGACTGCGCATGGGTTGATTCGCGGTTTGATG
This sequence comes from Rhizobium sp. L9, assembly GCF_002531885.1. Taxonomy (NCBI): domain Bacteria; kingdom Pseudomonadati; phylum Pseudomonadota; class Alphaproteobacteria; order Hyphomicrobiales; family Rhizobiaceae; genus Rhizobium; species Rhizobium sp. L9. The sequence continues at coordinate 105,621 of NZ_NWSZ01000013.1, forward strand.
GGAGTGCGCATGGAGCGGCTTGCGGACAGGGTTATCCTCGTCTGGGGGTTAAAACGGTCGTTGGTGGCCGTCGTCGCTGGAGCATTCGCCGCTCTGGCGCTGCCGCCTTTCGGTTTTTTCGCTGCGATGTTTCTCTCCTTCACGCTGCTCGTCTGGCTGCTCGACGGGGCGGCGGCTTCTCCTGAAAGCGGCCTGATCGGCAGGCTATGGCCGGCCTTTGCCGTCGGCTGGCTGTTCGGCTTCGGCTATTTCGTCGCCGGCCTCTGGTGGATCGGCCATGCCTTGCTGGTCGATTCGGAGGAATTTGCCTGGGCACTGCCCCTGGCAGTCCTCGGACTGCCGGCCGGCCTTGCGGTCTTCTATGGGCTGGCGACTGCACTTGCCCGGATCGTGTGGTCGGACGGCATGGGACGGATCGCCGCACTTGCGGCCGGTTTCGGCCTGATGGAATGGCTTCGAAGCGTGATTCTCACCGGCTTTCCCTGGAATGCCATCGGTTACGGCCTGATGCCCGTTCCGCTGATGATGCAGTCGGCGCATGTGATCGGCGTGACGGGGGTGACGACACTTGCCGTCTTCGTCTTTTCCGCCCCGGCGCTGATCGGGACGCGACAGGGCGCGAAGCCTGGAATTGCGCTCGCCGCCCTGCTGTTTGCCGCCCATCTCGGTTACGGCGCCTATGCCCTCCATCTGGCGCCGCGGCCGCAGCCCTTGCCCGAGGACAAGCGGCCCGTGGTGCGGCTGGTGCAGCCGGCTATCGATCAGGCGGCGAAGATGGACAACGACGCCGACCGCAATGCGATCTTCGAGACCCATCTGAAGCTTTCGGCCGAAGCGCCGAGGAATGGCGGACGCAAACCCAACATCATCGTCTGGCCGGAAACCTCGATCCCCTTCATCCTCACCGACAACCAGGATGCGCTGACGCGGATCGCCGATACGCTCGACGACGACCAGATCCTGATCGCCGGCGCAGTGCGCGCCGAGGAGATAGGGCCCGGCACACCGGTGCGCTACTACAATTCCATCTATGTGATCGACGGCCGCGGCCAGATCATCGCCGCCTCCGACAAGGTGCATCTCGTGCCTTTCGGCGAATATCTGCCCTTTGAGGACATCCTCACCGAACTCGGCATCCAGAACGTCGTCGAGATACCGGGCGGCTTTTCGGCCGCCGCAACCCGGCACCTGTTGGCGCTGCCCGGCGGCCTCAATCTCTACCCGCTGATCTGCTATGAGATCATCTTTCCGGGCGAAATGACCGGCGACATCGTGGATGCCAACGCGCTCCTCAACCTCACCAACGATGCCTGGTTCGGCATCACGCCCGGACCCTACCAGCATTTTCAGCAGGCGCGGGTGCGGGCAATCGAGACCGGCCTGCCGCTGATTCGCGACGCCAACAACGGCATATCGGCACTCGTGAACGCGCATGGGGAAATCATCGCAGGCCTCGGTCTTGGTGAGACCGGCTTTATTGATGCAACTGTTGATGGGTTCGGCAATGGGTTCGGAACCACATACCCCCTTCAGACATACTTCTGGTTGACCGAAGCACTGCTGATATTGATTGCGCTAATTTCACGCGGAGGTTTTATTTTAGGGTTGAATTGACCAAAAACCCCTAAAATTGCATAGTGGTGTCAATCGGCGTTCTTAACGTATGTTTATCGGCGGGTTCCCGCCGCTTACAACGTGGCGTTTTGGGATGGATCAGGGGCATGCCGGTTGGAAACAGAAATTCGTAGCTAGGGCACGACCATGATTGAAAATAAGAAGAAGCCGAATCCGATCGACATCCATGTTGGCAGCCGCATTCGCCTTCGCCGGACGATGTTGGGCATGAGCCAGGAAAAGCTTGGCGAAAGCCTCGGCATCACCTTCCAGCAGATCCAGAAATATGAGAAGGGCACCAACCGTGTCGGCGCAAGCCGTCTGCAGAACATCTCGAGCATCCTCAATGTTCCGGTCTCCTTCTTCTTCGAAGATGCGCCCGGCGAACATGCCGGCGCCGTCGGCGGCATGGCCGAAGCCTCCAGCTCGAATTACGTCGTCGATTTCCTCTCCTCCTCGGAGGGTCTGCAGCTCAACCGTGCCTTCGTCAAGATTTCCGATCCCAAGGTACGCCGCAAGGTCGTGGAACTGGTCAAGGCGCTCGCTGCCGAAGCCGACGCTGACTGATCCAGCTCTCATCGCAAAATAGGAAAGGCGGTCGAAAGGCCGCTTTTTTTGCGTTTTTCGGGCAAAATTTGTCACATCGCCGCAGATATAAAGATATATTTATGTCCTTGTGCGCTTGTCATCAGCGCTCGAACTGAGTACCTACTAGCTTGCTTTTATTCTTTGAGGGGAATCCCGGAATGCGCGCGAATTATCTCTTTACCAGCGAATCTGTTGCCGAAGGTCATCCGGACAAAGTGTGTGACCGCATCTCCGACGAGATCGTCGATCTGGTCTACCGCGAAGCGGCCAAGACCGGCGTCAATCCGTGGGGCGTGCGCATTGCCTGCGAAACGCTGGCAACGACCAATCGCGTCGTCATCGCCGGCGAGGTCCGCCTGCCGCCGAGCCTGATGAAGAAGGACAAGGACGGCAAGGACGTCATCAATCCCTCGAAGTTCAAGGCCGCTGCTCGCCGCGCCATCAAGGATATCGGCTACGAACAGGACGGCTTCCACTGGAAGAAGGCAAAGATCGACGTGCTGCTGCACTCGCAGTCGGCCGATATCGCCCAGGGCGTCGACAGCGCCGCCGACCAGCAGGGCGACGAGGGCGCCGGCGACCAGGGCATCATGTTTGGTTACGCCTGCAAGGAAACGCCGGACCTGATGCCGGCTCCGATCTATTATTCCCACAGGATTCTGCAGCTGCTTGCTGCGGCCCGCAAGAAGGGCGACGGTGAAGTCGCCAAGCTCGGCCCCGACGCCAAGAGCCAGGTGACCGTGCGTTACGTCGACGGCAAGCCGTCGGAAGTGACCTCGATCGTGCTTTCGACCCAGCATCTCGACGAGAGCTGGGATTCCAAGAAGGTCCGCGCCGTCGTCGAGCCCTATATTCGCGAGGCGCTCGGTGAACTGAAGATCGCCGAGGATTGCAAGTGGTACATCAATCCGACCGGCAAGTTCGTCATCGGCGGACCGGACGGCGATGCGGGCCTGACCGGCCGCAAGATCATCGTCGACACCTATGGCGGTGCGGCTCCACATGGCGGCGGCGCATTTTCCGGCAAGGACACGACCAAGGTCGACCGTTCGGCTGCCTATGCCGCCCGCTACCTCGCCAAGAACGTCGTCGCCGCCGGCCTCGCCGACCGCTGCACGATCCAGCTCTCCTACGCCATCGGCGTCGCTCAGCCGCTGTCGATCTATGTCGACCTGCACGGCACCGGCAAGGGTGTGTCGGAAGACCAGGTTGAAGCGGCGATCCGCCAGAATATGGACCTGTCGCCGTCGGGCATCCGCCGTCACCTCGACCTCAACAAGCCGATCTACGCCAAGACCTCGGCCTATGGTCATTTCGGCCGCAAGGCTGGCCGCGACGGCTCGTTCTCCTGGGAGCGCACCGACCTCGTCAAGGCGCTCAAGGAAGCCGTCAAGACCAAGGTCGCTGCATGACGGATATGGAGCGCCGGGGACGGGCGACCGAAGCCTTTTTCGGTCGCCGCAAGGGAAAGGCCCTGCGCGAACAGCAGGCGGAAACGCTGAATAGCCTGCTCCCGGCATTCCTCATCGATCTCTCGGCGGCTCCCCCGGAGCCGCTGACCTCCCTCTTTCCGGTTCCGGTCAAGACATTGCGGCTGGAAATCGGTTTCGGCGGCGGCGAGCATCTGATGCATCGCGCGCTGGAGACCCCGTCCACCGGCTTCATCGGCGTCGAGCCCTTTGTCAATTCGATGCAGAAGCTTTTGTCACGCGTCGGCCAGACGGGCGCGCAGAACATTCGCGTCTATAATGACGATGCGACGCAACTGCTCGACTGGCTGCCGGACGCTTCGCTCGACCACATCGATCTGCTCTATCCCGATCCCTGGCCGAAGCGGAAGCACTGGAAACGCCGCTTCGTCTCGAAGACCAATCTCGACCGCTTTCACCGGGTGCTGAAGCCCGGCGGCCTGTTCTGCTTCGCCTCCGACATCGACACCTATGTGAACTGGACGCTGATCAAATGCCGCGACCATGGCGGCTTCGACTGGCTGGCCGACAATGCGGCGAATTGGCTGACCCCCTATGAGGGCTGGCCGAGCACGCGCTACGAGGCCAAGGCACGCCGCGAGGGCCGCTCTTCGGCCTATCTGACCTTCAGGAAGATCTGAGGCTGTCGGCAATTTCCGGCATCCGTCTCTAAAACCGACGACGACAACAAACCGAACTGAACGCGCTACGCTCTCACTTGTGGCGCGTAGAGTTCCGCCGTGGAACGGTTGCAATTGCCGCTGACGCGACTATTTCCGTGCTGGCCACCCTCCGCTCAAATGGAAGGGAGAAAATGACCGGGAGCATGTCATGTGCCGAAATGATGATCCTATATCTGGCTTCCACTGCGGCGACAGTGTTGATTTTTCAGGTCGGTATTGGCTTCATGAGCGGCGACTGTGTTCAGGAACCGGTCGAGCATCGAGTTGAAGCTCTCCGGCTTTTCCCAGAAGGGCGCGTGTCCAGCCCCTTCTATTACATGCGCTTTGCCTTCGAAGAGCAACTGGATGTTCAGGCCCGAAAAATAGCTGAGTTTGACAAAGGGGTCATAAGATCCATTCACAAAAGCAATGGGTATATCAGCCTGTTCGACGGTGCGGCGCTGATCCACGCCCTGCCCCCGCAACATTGCGCGAGAAAAAACGCTCCTTAGTCTCCCGTCCGCGCGCGCTATGGCATCGCGAAAGGAGGGGTTGCTCGTGTCTCCAAAGCAAAGAGACTGAAACCGCTCCACATCACGCGATGTAAAGTTCTCTTTTGATGCCAGAAGAATATCAAATGATGGATGGAATCCCCGCAGCATTCCGAGGAGACCGCTGTGGATCGGTGGCGTGCCGCACAACATCAGGCCCGAAATGCCGTTGCTGCTGCCCGCCATCTCAATCGCGACGTGACCGCCAAGCGACCATCCCAGCACGGGAAAGCGACGGAGCCCCAGGCGGGCTGCCACCTCTCCTATGCAGTCGGCAAGACCGGTGACGGTGTAAGTTGACTGCGGATCTCGAGCGTCACTCGATTCGCCATGTCCCGGAAGATCGAGCGCAATCAGACGCCAATTCCGGGACAAATGGCTGTGTAATTGCTGTGAAAAGACCGTCCGTGAGCTGCCCGAACCGTGTATCATAACCAGTGGTGCAGCGCCATCAATAGTGTCACTGATGCGCACAGCGCCGTGGCTGGTGTCGATTGTACAGTGAAATATGTCCATAAACTGCGACCCCTAACGCGCAGCCAAAGTCTTGCACGAAAATATCTATGGCAGGTGCATGATCATCGTAAACCAGATCTGAACCAGGTCGTGCAATCACGACACGTTTCGGGGCGGTTACGCATCAATACACAATCATTTGCCTTGGCGTTGTATACGGGTTAGGTCTGTCGCTGCTGCAATTGCAACCAACCTTTCACGATGAGCATCACGATGCAATTTCTTCTGGACATTGTTATTTCGATCACCAGCCTGAGTGTCGTCGGGTTCTACGCGTGGTCGTTGCGAGGCCACTTCAACTCGCCGAAGATGGAAGCCGGAGCAAAGCTGATCACCGTCGTCGTCATCGCGACGACGGCGTTTTTCCTGTACCTGGTTTGGTCCGAGACGCAGATGCTATGGGTACAGGTCGTCGGACTGGGATTTGAAATCGGGTCGGCGGTCTTGTTCTGGTGGGCGGTGTCGGTGTCGCGAGAGGCCAGGTTGCGCTTTGTGTTCACCCTCGATCACCCAGATAGTCTTGTCACCGACGGTCCCTATCGCTACCTGCGGCACCCTTTTTACACGTCCTACCTGCTCTTCTGGTCGGGGTGGGCGCTGGCATCTTGGTCGATATGGTCGATCCTGCCGGTCTTATTTTTTACGGTTGTCTACGTGATTGCAGCCCGCAACGAGGAGAGGAAATTCGCCCTATCACCGCTGGCATCCGAATATGAAGCCTATCGGCGCAAGACGGGCTTGCTGACGCCGTGGTTCGATTGGCGATAATGTCGCGACATCCGTCCGGACGGCAGCGAAATCGAATAGAGCGACCGTGCACCGCAAGCAGTGAAACTTAGCAGACGGTGTTGACGGTCAGTGCAGGCTGACCGTCTTCAATTCGTCCTCGGCCGCTTTGAAGAAGGTGCTGGAACGGTTGTCCGTCAGCAGAATCGGCGTGCCGTCGGCGCCGAAGAGCGCCCAGAGATCGACATTCGGATCGATATCCGGCGCCTCTGGAAAGCACTTGGCGACCTCTTCGGTGCGCATCTTTCTGATGTAGGCGACCTCGCCGTTGCCGATGTGGGCAAGCTCGGATTTGGTCAAGTGAGACGTGGCTTCTTTCATCAACATTCCTGTTCCTCCGGAAGAAGGGACCAACGGTTCGACAAACCGTTGTTCTACTGTGAAACCGAAATGTTAATTTTCTTGACCATGCGGGCGGGTTCGGGTCGAATTAGATCGACGGAGAGCAGACCGTTCTTTAGGCCGGCGCCCAATACCTGCATGCCGTCGGCCAGCACGAAGGTGCGCTGGAACTGGCGGGCGGCGATGCCGCGATAGAGATAATCCCGCTCGCCCTGCTCCACCTGACGGCCGCGGATGACAAGCTGGTTCTCCTCGGTGGAGACATCAAGCTCCTCCTCGCTGAAACCGGCAACGGCAAGGGTGATGCGCAGACGCTCGGGCGCGCCGCTGTCGGCGGCGATGCGTTCGATATTGTAAGGCGGGTATCCGTCGCTCGCCTTGGAAATGCGCTCCAGCGTCTTTTCCATGGCGTCAAAGCCCAGAAGCAGAGGGCTGGCGAAAGGGGTAATGCGGCTCATCTCTTTTCAAGTCCTTGATGCAAGCGACCATCCCGGACCTAAAAGTGCAGCATCCGGATGCCGCTAATATGGGGGCATGATCACGGCGCTGCAAGGCGCGCGCGCCCTCCCCGATTTAAACATCTGTCACTTTTCGAATGGCGGCTTCTGCCTCCTTGCTTGACAAAGGACCTGCTGCCTCGCATCAAAACATGCCCGCGCGGAATGTGCCGATTTGTGACGGGAAATGAAGAAATGGTGCCGGCCGGGATAAGCGGCGTGGCGAGAACGGGACGATTGGAATGGCAAGCGCGAGAAAGATCATCATCGACACCGATCCCGGCCAGGACGACGCGGCCGCCATCATGCTGGCTTTCGGCAGCCCGGGTGAGCTCGAGGTGCTGGGGATCACGACGGTCGCCGGCAACGTGCCGCTGTCTCTCACCAGCCGCAACGCGCGCATCGTCTGCGAGCTCTGCGGCCGCACGGATGTGAAGGTTTTCGCTGGCGCCGACAAGCCGATCGCCCGCAAGCTGGTGACGGCAGAACATGTGCACGGCAAGACCGGCCTCGACGGCCCTGTTCTGCCCGAACCGACGATGGCGCTGCAACCCGGCCATTCCGTCGATTTCATCATCGAGACGCTGCGCCGCGAGCCTGAAGGCACGGTGACGCTCTGCACGCTCGGGCCGCTCACCAATATCGGCATGGCCTTCCAGAAGGCGCCCGACATCGTTGCCCGCATTCGCGAGCTGGTGATGATGGGCGGCGGCTTCTTCGAGGGCGGCAATATTACGCCGGCCGCCGAATTCAACATCTATGTCGATCCCGAGGCGGCCGATATCGTTTTCCGCTCGGGCGTTCCGATCGTGATGATGCCGCTCGACGTGACGCACCAGCTGCTGACCCGCAAGGACCGGGTCAAACGCATGGCTGAGATCGGCACGGCGCCTGTTAAGGCCATGGTCGAAATGCTGGAATTCTTCGAACGCTTCGATATCGAGAAATACGGCTCAGACGGCGGGCCGTTGCACGACCCGACGGTCGTCGCCTATCTGCTGAAGCCGGAACTTTTCCAGGGCCGGGACTGCAATGTCGAGATCGAGGTCCGGTCCGAACTTACCGCCGGCATGACCGTCGTCGACTGGTGGCATGTGACCGACCGCAAGCGCAACGCCAAGGTGATGCGTTACGTCGATGCGGACGGTTTCTTCGATCTCCTGATCGAGCGCTTCGCCCGCATCTGATTATTCTTTCCTTCTCCGAAGAGCGAAACGACCTCAGGCGTCCTTCTCGTCGAAGACGGAATTGGCTTCGGCCTCGACCGGTTTCGGGCCGCCCTTGGCGACGCCGACCATGGCCGGGCGCAGGACGCGCTCGCCGATGGTGAAGCCGGCCTGCACGACCTGGACGACGGTGTTGTTCGGCACTTCGGAGTTCGGCACCTCGAACATTGCTTGATGGAAATTCGGATCGAATTTCTGGCCGACCGGCTCCAGCTTGCGAACGCCGTGTCGCTCCAACGCCGAGAGCATCGAGCGCTCGGTCATTTCCACACCTTCGATCAGCGTGGTGAGGCCGGCGTCGGCCGTGGCTTTGGCCTCCGGAGAGATGGCGTCCAGCGCCCGGCGCAAATTGTCCGAGACGGCGAGCATGTCGCGAGCGAAACCGGCGACGGAATAGGATTTTGCATCCTTCACCTCGCGCTCGGTGCGACGGCGCAGATTATCCATCTCGGCGGCAAGTCGCAGATAGCGGTCACGCAGCTCGGCATTCTCGGCCTTCAGAAGCTCGAGCGGATCCGGCTGCTTGGCCTCCTCCTGCTCGACAGTGGCAGTCTCGACGTTGACGGCAGCGTCGGCTGCGGCATCGGCCGCAGTTGCGTCAGGTCCGTTTTTCGTCGTTTCATCGGTCATGACGGTCTCCGGTTGGTATTTTCAGATGCGCCCGATATCGAGGTTTGGCCGGAAAAAATCAAGTCTGCGTGACGAAGAAGCGAAAATTCCGCGCTTCCTCAGTGATGACGTCAAAGCGGATTGCGCGACAGGCGGGAGACGAGCTGAGCGGTGTAATCCACCATCGGCACGATGCGGGAATAATTGAGCCGCGTCGGGCCGATGACGCCGACAGCGCCGACAATCCGGTCATCATCGTCGCGATAGGGCGCGACGATGAGCGACGAGCCGGACAGCGAGAAGAGCTTGTTTTCCGAACCGATGAAGATGCGCACGCCCGAACCGCTTTCGGCCAGGTTGAGAAGCTCGATCAGGCTGTCCTTTTTTTCGAGATCGTCGAACAGCATGCGAAGCCGGTCGAGATCTTCGGCGCCGGCAAGGCCCTCGAGCAGGTTGGCGCGGCCGCGGATGATCAGCTGGGCGGGCTTTCCCTCTTCCGGGCTGCCGGCCCAGACGGCGATGCCGCGCTCTACAAGATCGCGCGAGAGCGCATCGAGCTCGTGGCGAACGTCATCCTTCAGACGGCTTAATTGTTTGCGCAGCTCCGGCAGGGTCTGGCCGGACATGTGCGCGTTGAGGAAATTCGCCGCCTCCGTCAATTGCGACGATGTGATGCCTGCAGGCAGTTCGATGATGCGATTTTCCACCTGGTCGTGATCGCCGACGAGCACGGCGAGCGCCTTTGTCGGTTCAAGCCGGATGAACTCGACATGTTTCAGCACCGGATCGCTTTTCGAGGTGATGACGAGGCCGGCCCCGCGCGAGATGCCGGAAAGCATGCGGCTCGCCTCGTTCATCATCGATTCCACCGGATTACCGCCGCTTTCGGCCCGCACCTGCCGGTCGATACTGGCGCGGTCCTCGGCGGAGAGATCGCCGATCTGCATGAAGGCATCGACGAAGAAGCGCAGCCCGATCTGGGTCGGCAGCCGGCCGGCGCTGACATGGGGGGAATAGATGAGACCGAGTTCCTCGAGATCGCTCATGACATTTCGCACCGACGCCGGCGAGAGTGACATCGGCAACAGGCGCGACAGATTGCGCGAGCCGAGCGGCTCGCCGCTTTCGAGATAACCCTCGACGATGCGGCGAAAAATTTCTCTGGAGCGCTCGTCCAGCGCAGCAACGGCATCCGAAACCGACGTCGACCTGATGCCCATGAACCTCTTGAACCCACGCTGATGATGCTCCCGAAAATATAGTCAAACTCGCACGCGTGGCAAAAGGGAATTTGCAAATGAGCGCCGCCAATCGTAGAAGCGGTCAGCAACTCCAGGAGATAAGAATGCGGCCTTCAGGCAGAAAAACCGACCAGATGCGCAAGGTCTCGTTCGAGCGCAATTTTTCCAAGCATGCGGAAGGCTCCTGCCTGGTGAAATTCGGCGATACGCATGTGCTTTGCACCGCAAGCCTCGAGGAAAAGACGCCGCCATGGCTGCGCAACACCGGCAAGGGCTGGGTCACGGCCGAATACGGCATGCTGCCGCGGGCGACCGGCGAGCGCATGAAACGCGAGGCCGCCGCCGGCAAGCAGGGCGGCCGCACGCAGGAAATCCAACGGCTGATCGGCCGGTCGCTGCGCGCCGTCGTCGATCTGCAGGCGCTCGGCGAAAAGCAGATCACGCTCGATTGCGACGTCATCCAGGCCGATGGCGGCACACGGACGGCCTCGATCACCGGCGGCTGGATCGCGCTTTACGATTGCCTGAAATGGATGGAAAGCCGCAACATGATCAAGGTCGACCGGGTCCTGAAGGATCATGTCGCCGCCATCTCCTGCGGCGTTTTCGCCAACCAGCCGGTGATCGACCTCGATTATCTTGAGGATTCCTCTGCCGAGACCGATGCGAACTTCGTCATGACCGGCGCCGGCGGCATCGTCGAAATCCAGGGCACGGCCGAAGGCACGCCGTTCAGCGAAGAGGAATTCAGCTCTCTGATGCGGCTTGCCAAGAACGGCATCAGCGAACTCGTCACCCTGCAGAAAGAGGCGATTGCGGGATGAATGCCATGCTGGAAGGCATGTTGGAAACGGCGCTTTATGCGCGCGATCTCGATCAGGCCGAGACGTTCTACGAGAGCGTTCTCGGGCTTGAAAAGATCTCCCGCGCCGGCAACCGGCATGTCTTCTTCCGCTGTGGGCCAGGCGTTCTCCTCATCTTCAACCCCGAGGAAACAATAAGGCCGCCGGCAGCCGACGCGCTGCAGGTGCCGCCGCACGGCGCGACCGGCCAGGGCCATGCCTGTTTTCGTGTGTCCGGCCGCAATATCGATGCCATGGCCGAACGGCTGAAGGCGGCTGATGTCGCGATCGAATCCGAGGTGCACTGGCCAAATGGCGGCCGCTCTATCTATTTCCGCGACCCTGCCGGCAACAGCCTGGAATGCGCGGAGGCAAAAATCTGGGGCCTCGAACAGGATATCTGAATGCGCAAGCTCGAAACCAAAACAATCGTCGTCGCCAGCCACAATGCCGGCAAGATCCGCGAGATCCAGGAATTGATCGGGCCGCTTGGCTTCACCGCCAAATCCGCGGCCGAACTGAATTTCGTCGAACCTGACGAGACCGGCACGAGCTTCGAGGAGAATGCGACGATCAAGGCGGTGGCCTCGGCCAATGCCGCCGGCATGCCGGCGCTTTCGGATGATTCCGGGCTGGTGGTCGACGCGCTCGGTGGCGATCCCGGCGTCTACACCGCCAACTGGGCGGAGACCGCAGACGGCACGCGCGATTTCGACATGGCGATGGCCAAGGTGGAAAAGGCGCTGCAGGATGCCGGCGCAACGACGCCTGAACAGCGCGGGGCGCGTTTCGTCAGCGTGCTCTGCCTTGCCTGGCCGGACGGGCATACCGAGCTTTTCCGCGGCGAGGTCGAAGGCCATGTCGTCTGGCCGCCGCGCGGCACGCAAGGCTTCGGCTACGATCCGGTCTTTCAGCCCGAGGGTTATGACGTCACCTTCGGCGAAATGAGCGGCGAGGAGAAACACGGCTGGAACCTCGGCAAGCCGCAGGCGCTGTCGCACCGGGCCCGTGCCTTCAAACTTTTCGTCGAAACCTGCCTGGAGGCATAAGGTCTGTTCGTGGGCAATTTCGATACGCCAAGCCTCTCGCGCGACGCCGCGCTGCTGCCCGATACCGGCGAGCCCGGCTTCGGCGTCTATGTGCATTGGCCCTTCTGCGCGGCGAAGTGTCCCTATTGCGACTTCAACAGCCATGTACGCCATCAGCCGGTGGACCAGGAGCGCTTTGCATCGGCCTTTCTGAAGGAGATGGCGGCAGTTCGGGCAATGAGCGGGCCGAAGACGGTGACGAGCATCTTCCTCGGCGGCGGCACGCCATCGCTGATGAAGCCGGAAACGGTCGATGCCATTCTCGACGGCATCGCGCGGCACTGGCATGTGCCCGCCGGCATCGAAATCACCATGGAAGCCAATCCGTCGAGCGTCGAGTCCGAACGGTTCCGCGGCTACCGCGCGGCCGGCGTCAACCGTGTCTCGCTCGGCGTACAGGCGCTGAACGACCGCGATCTGAAATTCCTCGGCCGGCTGCATGACGTCGCCGACGCGCTGAAGGCGATCCGGCTGGCGCGCGAGATCTTCCCGCGCATGTCCTTCGACCTCATCTATGCCCGGCCGGAGCAGACGGTCGAGGAATGGGAGAAGGAACTGAAGGAAGCGATCTCCTATGCGGTCGACCATCTGTCGCTCTATCAGCTGACCATCGAGGAAGGCACGCCCTTCTTCGGCCTGCACAAATCAGGCAAGCTGATCGTGCCGGACGGCGAGCAATCGGCCCTGCTCTACGAGGCGACGCAGGAGATCACGGCGCGTGAGGGCATGCCCGCCTACGAGGTTTCCAATCATGCCCGGCCGGGTGCCGAAAGCCGCCATAACCTGACCTATTGGCGTTACGGCGACTATGCCGGCATCGGTCCGGGCGCGCACGGCCGGCTGACGCGTGGGCATGAGAAGCTCGCGACGGCGACCGAGCGCAAGCCGGAAGCCTGGCTCGAGATGGTCGAGCGCGACGGCCACGGCATTCTCGATGAGGAGCGGCTCGGTTTCGAGGAACAGTCGGACGAACTGCTGCTGATGGGACTGCGGCTCAGGGAAGGCGTCGATCTCGCCCGCTGGCAGCAGCTTTCGGGCCGTGAGCTCGACCCGAAACGCGAGGAATTCCTGCTCGAACATAAATTCGTCGAGCGGATCGGCAATTCGCGGCTGCGATGCACGCCATCGGGCATGCTGATCCTCGATTCCGTCGTCGCCGATCTCGCCTGCTGACACCCATAAGAGTTCCGGCGCGGTAACGATATCGCTGCCCGCGCCGAAAAATCTTCTCAGCCGTGGCTGGTGGCGCCTGCCTTGAAGAGGCTGCCGGTCGGCGTCTTCAGGAACATCTCCAGCGGAATGTGTTCCTGGTGCAGGAAACCGGACGCCGGTAAGAGACCATCGCGGACCATCTCGATGACGGCGACGACCGAGGCCGACGTCGTCCAGGCGATCGCTGTGCGGCGGGCGCCGGCGATCTCGATCGGGTAATAAGCGCGCACGAATTCCTTGCGACGCAGGCTGCCGTTCTCCGTGCCTTCCGCGGCCACGTGCACGTAGACGACATCGTCTTCGACAGGCGGCTTGGCATTGGTCAGGATCTCGCCGGCGAGCTTGCGCTTGTCGCGCATCAAGAGCTCATGGAAGAAGAAGTTCATCAGCTCCATATGGCCGGGATAACGCATGGTCTTGTAGTCGAGATTGTCAACTGTGCCGAGCATGGTGTCGCACATGGTGCCGAGGCCGCCCGATGTCGTGAAGGCTTCGAGCTTGACACCACCGACATAGATGGTCTCGTGCCACTCCATCGGCGAGACGAGCTTGCGCACGCCGGCTTCGATGACCTCGCAATCGTTCAGATATTCGTTGACGACGCCTTCCGGCGACCAGTTGAAGGCATAGCCGAGAAGACCCGTCGGATGCTGCGGTAGGGCGCCGACGCGCATGCGGATCGATCGGCAGCGATCGAAGCCGTCGGCGAGGCTTGCGCCGACGATGCCGACGAAACCGGGCGCCAGGCCGCATTGCGGCGCCATCAGTCCGCGGGCGGTCTTCGACAGTTCGATGATGAAATTGGTGGTTGGGACGTCTTCCGTAAGATCGAAGTAATGAATGCCGGCAAGATGGGCAGCGCGAGCCAGCTCGATGTTCAGGTGATAGGGCAGGCAAGACAGCACCGCCTCAACGTTCGAGAGCAGTTCGCCGATCACCTGCGGATCGGATATGTCGCCTGCGCGGCATGTGAAGGGCAGCTCGCCCAGGGGCAGCTGCGCATCGACACCAATGACCTTGAAGCCACCTTCATGCAAAAGCGTTGCCGCCAGCCGCCCGACCTTGCCGAGGCCGAGAACGGCGATCGTTTCGAAACTCATTCATTCCCTCCCATGCGCCGTTCGGCGCTCTTCTTGGACGCGGGGAGGTATAGAATAAAAAGCTTATAAAGGAAAACGGCTGGAATCGCTTCCAGCCGTCAAATTTCCCGACAGGTCCGCCGATTACTCGTTGATCAGCCGCTTCAGCAGCTCGATTTCGTGCGAAAGCTTGGTGTCACCTGATATCAGCTCCTCGATCTTGCGCACGGCATGCAGCACGGTCGTGTGATCGCGCCCGCCGAAGCGGCGGCCGATTTCCGGAAAGGAGCGCGGCGTCAGCGTCTTCGACAGATACATGGCGATCTGGCGCGGCTTGACGATGACGCGGGTGCGCCGATTGGAGACCAGTTCCTGGCGCGAGACGTTGTAATGCCTGGCGACGATGCGCTGAATATCCTCGATGCGTACACGGCGCGGTTCGCCCGAACCGACGAGATGGGCGAGCAATTCGTCGACGCGTTCGATCGACAGGTTCGGCTCGAAGGAGCGGCGGAAGATCAGCTGGTTGAAGGCGCCTTCGAGTTCCCGGCCGCTGGCCGTGATATTGCGGGCGACATGCTGCAGGAGGTCTGCGGGAATTTCGAGAGAGGGGTCCTCGAGCCGGGCCGCAGCCAGGCGCCGCTTGAGGATTTCGAGGCGCATTTCATAATCCGGCGCGTCGAGTTCGATGGCAACGCCGCCCTGCAGGCGCGAGCGGACGCGCGGATCGAGCGACTCCAGCTCCCATGGCGCGCGGTCGGCGGCGACGACGACCTGCTTGGCGCTGTCGAGCAGCATATTCAGGAGATGGCAGAATTCATGCTGGATCATCTTGCCCTGCAGGAACTGCATGTCGTCGATGATCAAGAGGTCGATGTTGCGCAACGAGTCTTTCAGCGTCAACGCGTCATTGTCGCGGATCGCCGTGGCGAAGCGCCACATGAAATATTCGGCCGTCAGATAGACGACACGCAGGGCCCGCGGGTTCTGGACCGCCGCATTGGCGATCGCCTGCAAGAGATGAGTCTTGCCGAGCCCGACCGTCGAATGGACGAAGAGCGGATTGAACCGTACGGCGCCGGAGCCGACTTCCGCGATCGTCTTGGCAGCCGCAAGCGCGACGCGGTTCGAGCTGCCTTCCACGAAGGTATCGAAGGTGAAACGGTTGTCGAGCGGAGAGCCGAACAGCGGGGTACCGAGGCTTGCGGGCCTTGCGGCGGCAACGGCCGAAACTGCCTGCTGGACGGCCTGACCGGCCGGCTGGGCGCTCGGCGGACGGCGCATCTGCGCGGGAGCAGCCGGCTCGGGCTGGACCACCTCGTCGACGGCCTTCATGCCGCTGCGCGTTGCGGTGCGCACCAGGATTTCGATTTTCAGGATTTCCGGGTCTTCGGCCTGGAACAGACCGGTGATGAGATCGAGATAACGATTGTTGATCCACGACTTCAGGAAGGTCGTGGGAACCGAAAGGCGAACAACGCTCTTCGAGACCGAATGCAGCTTCAACCTGGCAAACCAGCTGGCATAGACGTCAGGACCGACCTGGGCCTTCAAGCGCGCGCTGACGCGCTCAAACAAAATGCTCTGCTTCATTTCCGCCTTAGCTTCCCCCACTTCCTGGCGCATGGAGCCGAACGCTTGCGGTGCCGCATCCCCATTGTCGAGCCCGCCTGCCATCATCGTATTCATCTGCATAATGCCGCCTTTCAATTCCACCGGGCGGCCTCCGCTAAAACAGCCGCCCGATCATTCCCCGCTTTGACGGGCTGGCGGCATCCTCATGAAGCCACTCGCCTGCCGGTTCACTCAAACACGACACAGAAGTCCGTTGCAGGTACCGCATTCATGCGGCGCCTTCATTGGCTTTCCGTGCCAGGCTGTCGGTCAATCCTCGTTTTCGGCCGACCAGCCCGAACGCAATATTACTATCCCTATCCGGCAGCCTCACGTTAAACGTGTGGTCGCCATAGGCACAAAACATCCCTGCCCCGTAACAGCCACGTTACGGCCCAAATCCGTCAAGTGCTTGAAAAAACGGAAGCGCAAGGCTCCGTAACAGATGGCACAAATTCATCGCCCTGCCGACGTGGCAGTTAAGACCGAACTCTGCAGGTGATGTCCGCGCCCTCTGTTGGACGCCATTTAGGCAGGATCAAATGGCAAGATCAACGATGAATTTTACGCAAAATTAAGATGCGGCCATTGACTCCGGCCGCCCTTTTCGGGCGTCACACCAGCGTCAAAAAAGAATCGCAGTTGAATCAAAGAGATTCCCCATTCGGGCTATTTTGACACGCAAAGAAAGAAAAAAAATAAAAATCTTCTTGACTCGCCCGTGATCCGCAAAGGTTCGGCCAGAGTCGCGCAACGGGAAAGCATCCTTGCGCAAGTACTTGTTTTTGAAGTATTTTTCATGTCATGGCACTGACACGAAACAGTCGTGAGATTTACCATGCAGAGGTTGTTCGGCGGAATCGAAAAAGCCCGGTAAAATTACCGGGCTAATCATAACGAGGAGGTCGTTAATGGATTATTACGCGGTCGTGGAGACCGACAGAGCCTTCACACGAGCTGCCAAGCGAGAGACCTTGCGCGATGCCGTGTTGGAGTGCAGCACGCCCTTGCTGGCGGCGCGGGCGAGTTCCGGCTGAGCGGCCAGGAAAGCTGCCTTCGCCTTGTCGGCGTCACCGGATGCGATGGCCTCTTCGACCTGGCGAACGAAAGTACGCACGCGCGAGCGACGAGCCTTATTGACGTCGGTACGGCGGGCGATCTTGCGGGTCGCTTTTTTCGCCGAAGTTGTATTGGCCATGGATGCCTCTCTCAAGAATTCGAACAAACTCCGCCATTACCGCGGGCCCTGCGGCCACCAAATCCAGCAATACGGGAGCAATCGCGGAAAACCAGAGCGGCTTTCCGAACCGTGGGCGGGCATATAACCCTAAAGCCGGCCCACGTCAACGCGGATTTTCAAGCTTTCCGGCAGCAAGCGCCGAAAAGGATTCAACGGTGCTTGAAGGCAGGTTTGCGCTTCTCGATGAAGGCGGCCATGCCTTCTTTCTGATCGTCCGTGGCAAAGAGACTATGAAACAGGCGGCGTTCGAACCGCAACCCTTCCTCCAGCGTCGTCTCGAAGGCGCGGTTGACCGCCTCCTTGGCCATCATGACCGAGGGCTGTGAAAGCGAGGCGATCTTTTCGGCCGCGGCCAAAGCCTCGTCGATGAGACGCTCGGGCGCCACCACACGCGAAACGAGTCCGGATCGTTCCGCCTCGGCCGCATCCATCACGCGGCCGGTCAGGATCAGGTCCATGGCCTTCGCCTTGCCGACGGCGCGCGTCAGCCGCTGCGAGCCGCCCATGCCGGGAATGACGCCAAGGGTGATCTCCGGCTGGCCGAATTTCGCGGTCTCCGAAGCGATAATGAAATCGCACATCATGGCAAGTTCGCAGCCACCGCCGAGGGCAAAACCACTGACGGCAGCGATGACAGGCTTGCGCGCCTTGGCGACGTCATCCCAGCCGCTGATGAAATCACTCTTATAGATATCGGCGAACTGAAGCGACTGCATCTCCTTGATGTCGGCGCCGGCGGCAAAAGCGCGTTCGGAGCCGGTGAGCACGATCGCACCGACGGCATCGTCTTCATGGAAAGCGGCATAGGCCCGCTTCAGTTCCCTCAGCACAGTGGAGTTCAGCGCGTTCAGCGCCTGCGGGCGGTTCAGCGTGACGAGGCCGACAGTGCCTCGGGTTTCGACGATCAAGGTCTCGTAAGCCATGCTGTTCTCCCGGTTTCTCACTGTTACTTCTGACAGGCGGCGCAATAGAAGGTGGAGCGGCCCGCCTGCACGATGCGACCGACCGTACCGCCGCAGCCGGGCGTGCCGCAAGCCTCACCTTCGCGATCATAGACGGAGAAGGAATGCTGGAAATAGCCGAGCGATCCGTCGGCCTGGATATGGTCTCGCAGCGACGAGCCGCCGGCGGCGATCGCATCGGCGATGACGTCGCGGATCGAGGCGACCAGCAGGTCGAGCCGCTGCTTCGGCCGGCCGCCCGGCGTCACCAGCGTGCCGGCGGCACGCAGCGGCGACAAATGCGCGCGCCACAGCGCCTCGCATACATATATATTGCCGAGACCGGCAATGTTCTTCTGGTCGAGTAGCGCGCTCTTCAGCGGCTGCGCCTTGTCCTGGAAGCGTTCGGCCAGATAAGCAGCGCCGAGTTCGTTTCCCGTCGGCTCCGGGCCGAGATCGCGGAAGAAGGGATGGGCGGCAAGATCGGCGCGTCCGACCATATCCATGAAGCCGAAGCGGCGCGGGTCGTTGTAGATGACGCGGCGAACCCCGTCCGGACCCTGCAGATGAAAAACGACGTGATCGTGTTTCTCGTCCTTCGAGCGTGCGTGGTGGAATTGCCCCGGCGTTGCGGAGGCGGCGCCCTCTTCGATGCGAAAGGAACCGGACATGCCGAGATGGGAAATCAGCGTGTTGCCGTCGTCGAGATCGACCAGCAAATATTTTGCGCGGCGGCCGAGACCGACGATGGTGCGTCCGGAAACCCTGTCCGCCAAGGCATCGGGAAAGGGGAAGCGCAAATCCTTGCGCCGCAGTTCCAGCCTGGCAACCAGAGCGCCTTCCATCGCCGGCGCCAGGCCGCGTTTGACGGTTTCGACTTCTGGCAATTCCGGCATCTTAACCCATCTCTATCGAACGTGTTTCAACCGAGGACGATGTGCGCTATAGCGCCATGTGCCGCGGAGAGCGCGGTCCAGTGATAACGTCGCGCGCGGTCTTTCGCTACGGTCGCCGCGCCGATCTTCAAGGAACGGAGCAGCCTGATGTCAGAAAGCCGCACTTCCGCCGATGGCGGCATGGAGACCTCTTACGGCTTCCGCGAGGTGCCGGGCGGCGAGAAACAGGGTCTGGTCAACCAGGTATTCCACAAGGTCGCCAAGCGCTACGACATCATGAACGACGTCATGTCGATGGGCATGCACCGGGTCTGGAAAGATGCGATGATCTCGGCGCTCAACCCGCGCAAGGAGCCGGGCTACAAGGTGCTCGACGTTGCCGGCGGCACCGGCGACATCGCCTTTCGCATCATCGAGGCCTCTGGTCGGCAGGCACATGCGACGGTGCTCGATATCAACGGCTCGATGCTTGGCGTCGGCGCCGAACGGGCGGCAAAGAAGAAGCTTTCCGACAATCTCACCTTCATTGAGGCGAATGCCGAGGAACTGCCGTTTGAGGCCGCCAGCTTCGATGCCTATACGATCGCCTTCGGCATCCGCAACGTGCCGAGAATCGACAAGGCGCTGTCCGAGGCCTATCGCGTGTTGAAACGCGGCGGTCGGCTGCTGGTCCTGGAGTTTTCGGAAGTCGACATGCCGCTTCTCGACAAGATTTATGACGCCTGGTCGTTCAACGCCATTCCGCAATTCGGCAAGGCGATTACCGGCGATGCCGAACCCTACCAGTATCTGGTGGAATCGATCCGCAAGTTTCCGAACCAGGAGAATTTTTCGGCGATGATCCGCCAGGCTGGTTTTTCGCGCGTCACCTATACCAATTATACCGGCGGCATCGCCGCGCTCCATTCCGGCTGGAAGCTCTGAGGGAATGAAGGAAAAAAAGACGAACCTCCCTCGGCGGGGCACTTCAGCATGAGCACTTTCGGAGCCTATTTTCGCCTTTGGCGCGTCGGCTGGGTGCTCGTGCGCGAAGGCGTCGTGTCGGCCCTGCCGTCCGAAGGACTGCCGCCTTCGGTCGCACTTGCCAAATCCTTCGTCACGATTTTCGAGCGCGGCAGGGCGCGGTATCAGAAGCGCAGCGATCGGCTGGCACAGGCCGTCGAGCGGCTCGGCCCCTCCTATGTCAAGATCGGTCAGTTCCTGGCGACGCGGCCTGACGTCGTCGGCGTCGAATTCGCCAACGACCTGTCTCAGTTACAGGACCGGATGGCCTTCTTTCCCTCGGCGGCCGCAAAGGCGAATATCGAAGGATCGCTCGGGCGGCCGGTCGATGAACTCTATGCGAGCTTCGGCGAGCCGATCGCCGCCGCCTCGATCGCGCAGGTGCACCCCGCCGAAGTCGAAACGACAGAAGGCCGAAGGAAGGTCGCCGTCAAGGTCGTACGACCGGGCGTGCGCCAGCGTTTTGTCCACGACATCGAGGCAATGTACCTGGTCGCTCATATGCAGGAGCGCTTCATGCCCTC
The DNA here is from genome assembly GCF_002531885.1 of Rhizobium sp. L9. Taxonomy (NCBI): domain Bacteria; kingdom Pseudomonadati; phylum Pseudomonadota; class Alphaproteobacteria; order Hyphomicrobiales; family Rhizobiaceae; genus Rhizobium; species Rhizobium sp. L9. The sequence goes on from NZ_NWSZ01000013.1 coordinate 126,160, forward strand.
CAGTCGGCGGCTGCGGCCGGTCGAGGTGACGAAGACGCTGGAACAGACGACGAAGGTGGAGATGGATCTTCGCCTTGAGGCCGCAGCGCTTTCGGAGATTGCCGAAAACACCGACAGCGATCCCGGCTTTCGCGTGCCGAAGGTCGACTGGGAGCGCACGGGCCGCGACGTCATCACCATGGAATGGATCGACGGCACGAGAATGTCTGACGTCGAGGGGCTGCGCGCGGCCGGCCATGACCTCAACCTGCTCGCCGACACACTGATCCAGTCTTTCCTGCGCCACACGCTGCGCGACGGTTTCTTCCATGCGGACATGCATCCCGGCAATCTCTTCGTCGATGCCGGCGGCATGATCGTCGCGGTCGACATGGGTATTGTCGGGCGGCTCGGCAAGAAGGAGCGGCGGTTCCTCGCCGAAATCCTCTATGGCTTCATCACCCGCGATTACATCCGTGTCGCAGAGGTGCATTTCGAGGCCGGCTACGTGCCCGGCCACCACAATGTCGAAAGCTTCGCCCAGGCGATCCGGGCGATCGGCGAGCCGATCCACGGGCAGCCCGCCGAAACGATCTCGATGGGCAAGCTGCTGACGCTGCTGTTCGAAGTGACCGAACTCTTCGACATGGCGACACGGCCGGAGCTGGTGATGCTGCAGAAGACCATGGTCGTGGTCGAGGGCGTGTCGCGCATGCTCAACCCGCGTTTCAATATGTGGAAGGCCTCCGAGCCCGTCGTCGGCGACTGGATCCGCACCAATCTCGGCCCGAAACGGATCGTCACCGATCTCAAGGATGGGCTGAAGGCGGCGGTCAAGCTCGCCGAAGCCGCGCCCGAAATCGCAGCAAAAACCGAGAAATTCCACCATCAGCTGCTGCATATGAGCGAACACGGCCTGCGTTTCGACGATCAGACGGCCGAGGCGATCGGCAGGGCCGAGGCGCGGCACAACCGCTCGGGCAGGATCGCGCTCTGGGTGATCGCATTGACGCTCCTCTATATTGCCTGGATGTTGAGCTGACCGCTCCGACAACATGCTGTGTTCGGCATTTAGGATATCCCATGTGACGGAGGGCTGGCTTAGTCTCGCAGTTTAGGAGATACGGCACATGCAGCACGAACGCCTTGGCATCGAACTTTCCGGACGGCCGCTCGGTTTTGCCGAGATGGTGACGATTGGTGCCGGCAAGGCGAGGATTTCGGCTTCACCAACCGGCATGGCCCGCATCGCGATTGCCCGCGAAATCGTCGAGGACGCGATTGCCGCCGGCACGCCCGTTTACGGATCGACGACGGGCGTGGGCGCCATGAAGGATGTGGAGTGGTCGGCCGACGAACTCGACACGTTCAATCTCGGCCTGGTGCGCGCCCATCATTTCGGCACCGGCACGCCCTTTTCCTGCAATGTCGTGCGCAACGCCATGGCGATCCGCGTCAACACGGCGCTGACCGGCCAGGTCGGCTGCACGCCGGAGCTGATCGACGCCTATATCAGGATGCTCGAGGCCGATCTCATCCCGGTCGTGCGCCGCACCGGCTCGATCGGCTGCGCCGATATCGGCCTGATGGGGCAGATCGGTGCTGTGTTGACCGGTGTCGGCGAAGCGGTCTATCGCGGCAGCCGGATGCAGGCGGCCGACGCTTTCCGGGCTGCGGGGCTGGAACCGGTGCGGATGGCGCCGCGCGACAGCCTCGCTTCGCTCAGCGTCAATGCAGTGAGCTTTGCGGCGGCGGCGGAAACGACGCGCAATGCCGCGGCCTCGATCCGCATTCTGCTCGCCACCGGGATGATGGCATCGGGTGCGCTCGGCGCCTCCCGTGATCCCTGGAAGGCGGTACGCCATGTCGGCACTGCGCGTGAGGCACTGATCGGCGCCTGGCTCTGCAACGCGTCGGACGAATGGGACTGGCCTGTTGCAACGCATGTGCAGGATCCGCTCAGCCTGCGCATGGTCGCCCAGGTATTCGGCGCCGTCATCGAAAATCTGCTTTCGACCGGTCACAAGATTCTCGCCGCCACCGGACGCTCGGACGACAATCCGGTTGTCGTCGAGGGGCGGGTGATGACATCAGGCGGTTCGCTTCCGCTCGATGTGACAATCCTGCTCGAATCTGCCGCACTCTGCATGGCGCATGCGGCGCGCAATGCCTTCAACCGCTGCGTCATTCTCGGCAACGGTCAACGGCGCGACCTGCCGGTCAACCTCGTGCCGGCGGGACGGATTGCCACCGGCTTCGGGCCGATCATCAAGCTTGCCGGCGAAATCTTCTCGCGCGTCCTGTCGATGTCAGGTCCCGTTTCGGCGCAATCGCTGGTGGTTGCGGCCGGCCTGGAGGATGAGGCCGCCTTCCTGCCGCTGGTCATCGAGCGCTTCGAGCGGCAGATGCAGGCGCTGAAGCGCCTCGCGGCGCTCGAGGCGCTCTTGTCTGCCCAGGCGATCGACATTCTCGGCGATGAGCCGAAGGGCGTGGCCGGCATGCTCTATGACGTCGTTCGCAAACATGCGGCTTTTTATACCGTCGACCGGCCGCTTTCGGCTGAGGTGGAGGCGATCGAGGAAGAGCTCGGATCGGACGACTTTCTCGCGAAACTGACCGAGCAGGTTCCGATCGCCTCCTTCGACGATTTCTTCGCACTCGGTTCGCCAGAGCCCATCGAAGGGCGCTTGGCCGGCCGAGCAGGGTGATTGTGGACCGAGGTCCAAAATCTCAATCCTGCTCTACATTAACCCATCGATGCGTGATGCCGTCCGAAAGACGTTTCAAACTTTGGCATCACGTTTCGGCCGACAGCGGTTCCGACGTCAGTCTAGGAGGAAGCGGCATGGACTTCGATCTCGTTCTGCAGGGCACGGTGGTGCTGCCGGACCGCATCGTCGAAGCGGGTTATGTCGCCGTGCACGCCGGCAAGATCGCCGAAGTCGGCCTCGGCGTCCCGCCTGCGGCGCGCGAACGGCATCTGCTCGGAAGAGCGTTGATCCTGCCCGGCGCCATCGACGCGCAGGTGCATTCGCTTTCCCAGAAGGATCAGGAGGATTTCGTCTGGTCGACGCGGTCGGCAGCGGCCGGCGGCGTGACTACGATCGTCGACATGCCTTATGACGAAGGCAACCTCGTCTGCTCGGCGGCGGCCGTCACGCGGAAGATCGACCATGCCGCCCCGCAGGCGCGCGTCGATTTTGCCCTTTACGGCACCATCGATCCGCAAGAAGGCCCAGCGCGAATCCGGGAGATGGTTGAGGCCGGCGTCGCCGCCTTCAAGTTTTCGACCTTCGGCACCGATCCCAAACGTTTTCCGCGCATTCCCCCCGCCCTGCTCGACGCCTGCTTTGCCGCAATCGCGCCGACCGGGCTGACGGCAGGCGTGCATAACGAGGATGACGAGGCGGTGCGCAGCTATATGGAACAGGTGAAAGCGAGCGGCATCACCGACTGGCGGGCGCATGGTCTGTCACGGCCGCCAATCACCGAACTCCTGGCGATGCACACGATCTTCGAGACCGGCGCCAATACCGGCTGCCCCGCGCATGTGGTGCATTGCTCGCTCGGGCGCGGCTACGATATCGCCCGCGCCTATCGCCGCGATGGTTTTGCCGCGACAGTCGAATGCTGCATCCATTACCTGACGCTCGACGAGGAAAACGATGTGAGGCGCCTCGGCGGCAAGGCGAAAATCAACCCGCCGGTGCGGCCGCGCGCCGAGGTGGAGAGGCTCTGGCGGAAGGTGGCCGAAGGCGATGTCTGGTTGGTCTCGACCGATCACGTCAGCTGGTCGGAGAACCGCAAGACCGATCCCGATATGCTCGCCAACGCATCCGGCGTTCCCGGTCTCGAGGTGATGGTGCCCCTATTCGTCAAAGGCGCTCTCGAGCGCGGCATTCCCCTGACCTGGGCCGCGCGGCTGATGGCCGAGAACCCGGCCAAACATTTCCGGCTCGATCATATCAAAGGGGCGCTGACCCCAGGCAAGGACGCCGACATCACCGTGCTGGAGCCGCGCGGAAGCGTCTACGATGCGTCTGCGAGCGGCAACAATGTCGTTGGCTGGAGCCCCTATAACGGCATCCGCCTGCCCTGGACCGTTTCCGCCACCTATCTGCGCGGCGAAAAGATCGCCGAGGGCGGGAAGGTATTGGCCGAGCCCGGCAGTGGCCGGTTCATCCGGCCGCCGCCGCGCCAGGTCATTTCGGGAGCCGCCGCATGAGCCGCAATCTTCCCGTCAATGCCGACCGGATCGCTGAAGATATCCAGGCGCTTGCCGATATCACCGAGCCGGGGCGCTCCTGGACACGTCGGGCTTTCACGCCGCTCTTTCTGGAAGGCCGGGCCTATATCGAGACACGAATGAAGGCGGCAGGGCTGGAAACACGGATCGATGCCGCCGGCAATCTGATCGGCCGGCGCACCGGCAGGAAGCCCTGGCTCGGCACGATCATGATCGGCTCGCACTCCGACACGGTGCCGGAGGGTGGCCGCTTCGACGGCATTGCCGGCGTGGTTGCGGCGCTCGAGGTGGCGCGGGCGCTGCATGACCACGGCCTGGAACTCGACCATGATCTTGAGATCGTCGATTTCCTTGCCGAAGAGGTCAGCATCTTCGGCGTCTCCTGCATCGGCAGCCGCGGCATGACCGGACAGTTGCCGGAGGCCTGGCTGTCGCGGGCAAGCGGCGGGCTCGATCTTGCCGGCGGCATTGCCCAAGTGGGCGGCGAGCCGGGCGTGCTGGGACAGCAGAAGCGACCCGATCTGGCAGGCTTCCTGGAGCTCCATATCGAACAGGGGCCAGTGCTCGAAGCCGAAAGGGAGGATATCGGCATCGTCACGGCAATCTCCGGCATTACCCGCATCGAGATCACCGTCGAGGGGCGGGCCGACCATGCCGGCACGACGCCGATGGACAGGCGGTCGGATGCTCTGGTGGCGGCCTCGCAGCTAGTGCTCGACATCCGCAACGCCGCCGCCGAGCTTGCCAAGACGCCGGGCCATTTCGCGGCGACGGTCGGCGAGTTCAGGATCGAGCCGAATGCCGCCAATGTCGTGCCCTCGAAGGTCGTGCTGCTGATCGACGGGCGCGCGGAAATCCGCGCCGACATGGAGGCCTTCTGCCGCTGGCTCGAGGGCCATGTCGAAAAGCTGGCGACCGCCTATGGCGTTACGATCGAGCCGCCGAATCGGGTTTCCGACAATCCGCCGACGCCAAGCGATACCGCACTGCTTTCGACGCTGGAGACCGCCTGCGACCGCGTCGGCGCAAAATACCGGCGCATGGCCTCCGGCGCAGGGCACGATACCGCCTGGATCGCCAAGGTGGCGCCGGCGGCAATGATCTTCGTGCCCTGCCGGGAGGGCCGCAGCCATTGCCCCGACGAATGGGCCGACAATGACGATATCGCGCTCGGCACCGCCGTGCTTTTCCAAGCGGTGCGCGAGATGGACAAGGATTCGAAGCGGGAGAAGGCCGATGGGACGCATACTGGTTGAGAAGGACGTGGAAGCCGCCGTCAAAGGAGGCTCCGTCTATGCCGCCGGCGGTGGCGGCTGGGCTGAGCACGGGCGGATGCTCGGGCATGCGGCCGTCACCATCGGCAAACCGGAGCTGGTCTCGATCGACGAGTTGAAGGATGACGACTGGGTCGCCACGGCGGCCGCGATCGGCGCGCCGGCCTCCACCACGCCCTGGGAAATGCAAGGCGTCGATTACGTCAAGGCGGTGCAATTGCTGCAGGAGGCGCTCGGCGAAAGGCTTTCCGGACTGATCATCGGCCAGAACGGCAAATCCTCGACGCTGAACGGCTGGCTGCCATCGGCGATCCTCGGCACCAAGGTAGTCGATGCCGTCGGCGACATCCGCGCGCACCCGACCGGCGACATGGGGTCGATCGGCATGGCCGCCTCACCCGAGCCGATGATCCAGACCGCCGTCGGCGGCAACAGGGCCGAGAACCGTTACATCGAGCTGGTGGTGAAGGGCGCGACGGCGAAGATCTCGCCGGTGCTGCGCGCCGCCGCCGATCAGTCCGGCGGTTTCATCGCCAGCTGCCGCAATCCGCTCCGGGCTTCCTATGTCCGGGCGCATGCGGCCCTCGGCGGCATCTCGATGGCGCTTGCGCTCGGCGAAGCGATCATCGCGGCGGAGAAGCGCGGCGGGCCAGCGGTCATCGATGCGATCTGCAAAACGACGGGCGGGCGTATCCTTGCCGAAGGCGTCATCACCCGAAAGGACGTCGTCTATACCAAGGAGGCCTTTGATATCGGCACCATCGCCGTCGGCTTGGGCGATAAATCGGTGACGCTGCATGTGATGAACGAATATATGGCCGTGGACGATGCGGGTGGCGGGCGGCTTGCGACCTTCCCCGCCGTGATCACCACGCTGTCGCCGGAGGGCGAGCCGCTGAGCGTCGGGCAGTTGCAGGAAGGCATGCACGTCTTCATCCTGCATGTGCCGATGGAGATCATTCCGCTCTCGGCCAGCGTGCTCGATCCGACAGTTTATCCCGTCGTCGAAAAGGCGATGGGTATCGAGATCGCGCGTTATGCGCTGGCGGCGAAGGCCTGAGCCATGGCACGCGATCCCGGCCTTGAAGAACTGCTGCGCGAGGAACTCGACGATCGTCCTGGCCTCAGCGAAAAATCCATGTTCGGCGGCCGCGCCTTCCTGCTGAACGGCAATCTTCTCTGCGGCGCGCGCAGTGACGGCATGCTGATCCGACTCGGCAAGGGCAATGATGATTGGGCGCTGGCGCTGCCGGGCGTAACCCGGATGCTGATGGGCGAGCGAGTCATGCACGGCTGGCTGCGCGCCTCCGCCGAGGCTTACGGCGACGATGCTCTGAGACGGCGTCTGCTCGATGCGGCGCTTGCCTATGTGGAATCGCTGCCGGGCAAGTGACCAACTAGCTTTCGCCCTTCTCTCCAGCGGGGAGAAGGGAAAAGCAGAGAAAAACGAGGAACCCACGATGCCGAAGGCCAATCCACGCCATCCGAAATTTCCCATTCCCGGCGGACCGGAGTTGCGCGCCAAGGGCTGGCGGCAGGAGGCGCTGCTGCGGCTGCTCGAAAACGTGCTGGCCGTCGGCGAGGATCCCGACAATCTGATCGTCTATGCCGCGCTCGGCAAGGCCGCCCGCAACTGGGCGGCGCATAAGGGCATCGTCAAGGCGCTGACGGAGATGGATGAGGACCAGACGCTGCTCATCCAGTCCGGCAAGCCGATCGGGCTCGTAAAGACCCATGCCAGGGCGCCCCTCGTCATCATGGCGAACTGCAACATCGTCGGGCAATGGGCAAAGGCCGAAGTGTTCTACGAGCTGCAGCGCAAAGGGCTGATCTGCTGGGGTGGGCTGACGGCCGGAGCCTGGCAATATATCGGCAGCCAGGGCGTCATCCAGGGCACCTATGAAATCTTCATGCGCATCGCCGAGCGGCGTTTCGGCGGCGACCTTCACGGCCGCTTCGTGCTGACGGCCGGACTCGGCGGCATGGGCGGGGCCCAGCCACTCGCCGGCCGTATGGCGGGCGCGGCGATCCTCTGCGTCGACATCGATCCGGAGCGTGCCCGCAAACGCCAGCAGATCGGCTATCTCCAGGAGATCGCGCCGGATCTCGATACCGCGCTTGAAATGATCAATGCGGCGGTGAAGGAGAAGCGGGCGCTGTCCGTCGGCCTCGTCGGCAATGCGGCGGAGATCTATCCCGAGATTGCCCGGCGCGGAATCGTGCCAGATATCGTCACCGATCAGACCTCGGCGCATGACCTCGTCTATGGCTACGTGCCGAAGGGCATGAGCCTCGATCAGGTGAGAGGCCTGCGCGATGATGGCCAGGGGCAATTGATGGCGGCAAGCCGCGCCTCGATCGTCGAGCATGTGACGGCGATGCTGGAGTTCCAGAAGAAGGGCGCCGAGGTCTTCGACAACGGCAATCTCATCCGCACGCAGGCTCGCGAGGGCGGCCTTGCCAATGCCTTCGATATTCCGATCTTCACCGAAGCCTATCTCAGGCCGCTGTTTGCCCGGGCGATAGGCCCGTTCCGCTGGATGGCTCTCTCAGGCGAGGAGAGCGATATCGCCCGCATCGACGATCTGCTGCTCGAGATGTTTCCCGACAACAAGATCATCACAAACTGGATCCGGCTGGCGCGCGAGCATGTTCCCTTCGAGGGACTGCCGGCGCGCATCGCCTGGCTCGGCCATGGCGAACGCACCGCACTCGCACGACGTGTCAACATACTGGTGGCAAGCGGCGACCTAAAGGGCCCGGTCGCCTTCTCCCGCGACCATCTCGATGCCGGCGCCATGGCGCATCCGAATATCATGACCGAGCGGATGAAGGACGGCTCCGATGCGATCGCCGACTGGCCGCTGATCGATGCGATGATGCTCTGCTCGTCGATGGCCGATCTCGTCGTCATCCATTCCGGCGGCGGCGGCTATGCCGGCTACATGACGAGCTGCGGCGTCACCGTGATTGCCGACGGCACCGATGCCGCCGACGAACGCCTCGACCACGCGCTTACCAACGACACGGCGCTCGGAGTCATGCGTTATGCCGATGCCGGATATGAAGAGGCCCTTGATGAGGTGGCGAAGAAGGACGTTCCCTATCTCAGGCTTGGTTGAAACGGACAGAGGATTGCTATATATCATTGCCATATCTCATCCTGAGCGAATGACATGGAAACAGCTAAAATCTTCTGGTCGGGGCGCTCCCAAGCCGTCCGGCTGCCTAAGGAATTTCGCTTCGACGGCGATATCGTCGCCATTCGGCGGCAGGGGCGTGCGGTCATTCTCGAACCGATTTCCGACGATTGGGGATGGCTTGCCGATGTAATCGGTCCTGTTGACGCCGACTTTGCGACGGCGGCGGAAGAGCAGCCTGCACAGCAGGAACGTCCCGAACTCGACTTCTTCAAATGAAATACTTGCTCGATTCGAATGCCGTGATTGCCCTGATGAAAAGCAACGAGGGCCTGATTGCCGAACTGAGCAAACACCTGCCCCACGAATTCGCCGTGCCCGCAATCGTTGCGCATGAACTGTTTTACGGCGCCTACAAAAGCCTTCGCATTCACGAAAACTTAGGGCGGATCGATGCACTGCAGTTTTCAATACTGGAATTCGACCGGAACGATGCACGCAAAGCGGGGGAAATCCGCGCCGCGCTGCATGCATCGGGAACGCCGATGGGACCCTACGACGTATTGATTGCGGCCCAGGCTGTCGCACGCAACCTCATCCTGATCACCCGAAACCTGCGGGAGTTCGAACGTGTGGCAGAGTTGCGGGTGGAGAATTGGGAGCGTTAGCTCTCGCGCTCCAAATTATCGGGCATTCTTTGCGAAATGCTGAGCGACACAGGCTGACATAAAGGCCAACGCCAGCATGGCAAGCGTGAAGACGACGACGGCTACCCAGCCTTCGACCGCGAAGAACCAGCCCCCGGCCGAGCCCATGAGGCTGGAGCCGACGTAATAGGCCAGCATGTAGATGGAAGAAGCGTGCCCCTTGTTGCCAAAGGCAAGCTTGCCGACAAGGCCGCTGGCGATGGAATGGCTCATGAAGAAGCCGGCGGTCAGCACGATGATACCGAGGATGATCGACGGCAGCGCGGCTAAGAGCGTCAATGCGCTACCGGCAGCCGTCAGCGCGAGGCCGAAGAGCAGCACGGGAAAGTGACCGATCCGGTCTCCCAGCAGCCCTCCGATCGAGGCGGCGCCGATGCCGAAGACATAGACGGTGAAGATCAAGCCGAGTTCGGTCTGATTGAGCCCATAAGGCGGCGCCACGAGGCGGTAACCGGCGTAATTGTAGATTGTCACGAAGGAGCCCATCGCCAGGAAGGCGATGGCGAAGACGAAGGGTAGCGCCGGATTTCTAAGATGGCTAAGCCAGGCTTTCGCGTGGAAACGCGGATCGAAACCCGGCCGGCGAACGAAATTCCTTGACGGCGGCAGAAGGGCGATGAAGCCGATCGCCGCGGCAAGACCGATGGCGCCGACGAGGAAGAGCGCCGGGCGCCAGCCAAAATATTCGGCGAAGATGCCGGTGAGCACGCGGCCCGACATGCCGCCGAAGGCCGTACCGCCGACATAAAGGCCCATGGTGGCGCCAAGGCCGCGCGGATCGATTTCTTCGGCAAGATAGGCCATGGCGACGGCCGGCACGCCGCCGAGGACGAGGCCCTGCAGGGCGCGGATGACGAGCAGCAGGTGCCAATTCGGGGCGAAAGCCGTGGCAATTGTCAGTACTGCCGCGCCAACCAGCGATATCGACATCAGGCTGCGGCGGCCCAGCCCCTCCGCAACGGCGGCGGCACAGACAATGGCAAGCGCGAGAAAGCCGGTGGAAAGCGACAGCGACAGCGAGCTTTCGGCCGGACTGACGGAAAACTCCTGCGAGAAGACCGGCAGCAGCGGCTGCACACAGTAGAGCAGCGAGAAGGTGGAAAAACCGGAGAGAAAGAGCGCCAGGCTGGCGCGGCGATAAGCGCCTGTGCCGCGCGTCAGGTAATGCTTTTCTCGTGCGATCACGGTCTTCACGCTTTCCGCTGCCGGCGGCATATCTTCATCCTGGCGGGTCTTCGAACTCATGTGTTAACCCGCCGGATCCCAATAGGGCGGATCGCCGAAGCTCTTCCTCAAGTGATCGGCGATGGCGCGAAGCTTGGCGGATGGATTTCGACCTTCCGGATGGGCCATATAGATGAATTCGGCCTCCGGCCTGTGACCGACATCGATTTCGGCAAGCCGGCCCTCGCGGATGGCCGGGCCGGCGATGAAGGCCGGCAGCAGCGCGATGCCGAGACCGGCAATCGCGGCATCGCGCATCATGTCGCCATTGTTGATGCCGAGCGCCAGTTTGGCGCGGACGGCGACCGCCCCCTCCGGCGTCTGGAAGCGCCAATCGGCGACGCCGCGGTTGGTGTAGAAGACGCCGCGATGGCGGTTCAGGTCGGCAAGCGACGATGGCGTTCCCTCGCGGGCGAGATAATTCGGCGAAGCGCAGAGAAGACGGCGGCTGCGGGTGAGCTTCCAGGCGATCAGCCTGCTATCGGCGATCGGGCCATTGCGGATGATGGCGTCGTAGCCGTCCGACGCCGCATCGACGCGGCGGTCATCGATGTCGAGCGTCAACTCGATATCGGGATGATCGGCAAGAAAGGGGTAGAGCGCCGGGCCGAGATGCATGCGGCCGAACGTGACCGGGGCGGCGATGCGGATCGGGCCGGACAGCGTGCCGCGCCGCTCGGCCATATCGGCGGCGGCTTCTTCAATCTCACGCACGATGCGCGCGGCGCGCCGCAGAAATGCAGCTCCGTCCTCCGTCAAGGTGAGCTTGCGTGTCGTTCGGTGCAGCAGGACGCCGCCCAAGGACTTCTCCAATTCCGCCAATCTTTCGCTGACGACGGATTTGGAGAGCCGCAGCCGCCTGGCCGCCTCGCTGACCGAGCCTGCCTCCGTCACGGCGACGAAAGCCGCGATGCCTTCTATCCTGATCATCGTTCGGTATTTCCGAATTCCAGTTCCTCAATCTGGAGACTAATCCGAACGAAAAGAAAATGCCATCTTCTGATCAACGAAACGGACGGCAAGGGCCGCCTCGGATCAACCACAGGAGATGCAACCATGAACCGCTTGAATAACAAGGTCGCAATCGTTACCGGCGCAAGCTCCGGCATCGGCCGCGTCACGGCAAAGCTCTTTGCCGCCGAAGGTGCCAAGGTCGTCGTCGGGGCGCGCCGCGAGCGCGAACTCGACAGCCTCGTCGCAGAGATCGAGGCCGAGGGCGGCAAGGCTATTGCCGTTGCCGGCGACGTCCGCTCGGAAGATTATCATAAAGCGCTGGTGGCCGCCGCGATGACGAATTACGGCAAGCTCGACATCGCCTTCAACAACGCGGGCATCATCGGCGAAGCCGGTCCGAGCACCGGTGTCTCGGAAGCAGGCTTCAGCGAGGCGCTGGCCGTCAATCTCACAGCATCCTTTCTCGCTGCCAAACATCAGATCGGCGCGATGGCAGAAAATGGCGGCGGCTCGGTGATCTTCACCTCGACCTTCGTCGGCTACAGCTTCGCCTTTCCCGGCGTTGCCGCCTATGCCGCCAGCAAATCCGGCCTGATCGGGCTGACGCAGGCTCTCGCCGCCGAGTTCGGACCGCAGGGCGTGCGCGTCAACGCCATTCTGCCGGGCGCCGTCGATACCGACATGTACCGCGATGTGAACGATACAGCAGACAAGCAGGCTGCCATCACCGCTATGCATGCGCTGAAGCGCGTCGCGACACCTGATGAAGTCGCACGCTCGGTTCTCTACCTCGCCTCCGATGATGCGAGCTTCGTCACCGGCACGGCCTCGCTGGTCGACGGCGGCATTTCGATCACTCGCAGCTGAGATGGTGGGGGTGCGATTATTCGCTGCGGCTACACAGCGTTTGATTGCCGAGACCAGCCCCTCATCCGGCTGCCGCCACCTTCTCCCCGCTCGCGGGGCGAAGGGACATGCCGCACCCTCCCCGTTCCCACCTCGCTCTCACAGAGCACGTCCCCTCGCCCCGTTTACGGGGAGAGGGTTAGGGTGAGGGGCATCGGCGCAACCGGTCAGCGATGCGCAACCCGCGCGATTGCATGTTCTGCGCCAAAGGCTTAGGGTCAAGATCAATCAGAAAAAGGCGACGGGTAGAAGGCCATGGCTCTCAGCGGCAAACGCATCCTCCTCATCATCTCGGGCGGCATCGCCGCCTATAAGAGCCTGGATCTGATCCGCCGGCTGCGGGAGCGCGGCGCAAGCGTGCGTCCGGTCATGACCAAAGGCGCGCAGGAATTCGTCACGCCGCTGGCCGTCGGGGCACTTGCGGCCGACCATGTCTTTGTCGATCTGTTTTCGCGCCAGGACGAACAGGATGTCGGCCATATCAGGCTGGCGCGCGACTGCGATCTCGTGCTGATTGCTCCTGCCAGCGCCGACCTGATGGCGAAAATGGCGAACGGGCTTGCCGACGATCTCGCCTCGACCGTGCTTCTGGCGACGGACAGGCCGGTGCTGGCCGCGCCGGCGATGAACCCTCGCATGTGGGCGCATCCCGCGACGCGGCGCAATGCGGCGACGCTGATAGCCGACGGCGTTCGTTTCATCGGGCCAATGGCCGGCGAGATGGCGGAGAGCCGCGAGGCCGGGCTCGGCCGGATGGCGGAGCCGCTGGAGATCGTCGCGGCCGCCGAAACCCTGCTCGACGACGGAGAAAAGCCGCTGAAAGGACACAAGGCGATCGTCACATCAGGACCGACCCATGAGCCGATCGACCCGGTGCGCTACATCGCCAACCGTTCCTCCGGCCGGCAGGGACACTCGATCGCCGCAGCGCTGGCGAGGCTCGGGGCCGACGTGACGCTCGTCTCCGGGCCGGTGACGATCGCCGATCCGGTCGGTGTCAATGTCGTCCATGTCGAGCGTGCAGAGGAAATGCGCGATGCCGTGCTGGCGGCGCTGCCGGCCGATATTGCCGTGATGGTGGCGGCGGTGGCGGACTGGCGCGTGGCGTCCGCCGCCGACCAGAAACTGAAGAAACATCCGGGCGAATCCATTCCGACGCTGGCGCTGACCGAGAACCCCGACATATTGAAAACGCTGGGACATCACACGATGCGGCCGAGGCTGGTGATCGGCTTTGCCGCCGAGACCCAGGACGTGGAAAGCAATGCCAAGGCGAAGCTCGAGCGAAAGGGCGCCGACCTGATCGTCGCCAATGACGTTTCTCCTGCGACCGGCATCATGGGCGGCAGCCGCAACAGGGTCAAACTCATTCGCCACGACGGCGTCGAGCAATGGCCAGACCTGACGAAGGAAGAGGTCGCCGAAAGGCTGGCGGCGCTGATCGCCCAACGCTTCCACGCATAGTCCCCTCGAAAATCGATCCCGTTTTTCGGAAGGGATTATGCCCAGATAGCCATGCGTTGCGATTTGGCTTTGCTCGGCTTTTCCGCCCGAAATTCCGCGACATCAATGCCGTCTCTGCCGACGATGACGGCGCTGCCGTCGGGAATCTCCGCCCAGGCGTCGACGTCGTCGTTCAAGGGTTCCGAGACGAGGCAGTAGCCGGCACCGACGGGCGAGGCGTAGAGCGTCGGCGCCTTGCGATCCGTGGCATAGCGGATCGCATAGAGCGACTTGCCGTCGGAGAAGGCGGCGGTAAAGCGCAGCAGGATCGAGCCGGTGATACTTTCGGCGAGATCTTCGACGAAGCCGATCATATCAGCCATCGCGGCGACCGGCGCCTCGCGCAGGCCGAACTGCAGCGCCAGCAGGAACATCAGTTCGGAATCGGTCGTGCCGCTGCGGGCATTGAACAGTTCGTCGTCAAGCATCGCCTCCATCGGCCGACGCAGACGCTCGAAGCCCGATATCTGGCCGTTGTGCATGAATGACCAGGTCTCATGCGTGAAGGGATGGCAATTGTCGCGGCGGGTGCCGCCGCCGGTGGCGGCACGGACATGGGCGAGGAAGAGCGGCGAGCGGATCTGCCGCGCCAGGCTCTTCAGATTGCAATCCGACCAAGCCGGCAGGATGTCGCGGTAGCGGCCGGGCTCCGGCCTGTCGCCATACCAGGCGATGCCAAAGCCGTCGCCATTGGTCGCGGTCTTGGCACGAGTGGCGCAATGGGACTGCTCGATCAGGGAATGGGCCGGCGAGGATACCAGCTCCTCGAGGTAGAGAGGGTCTCCGCGATAGGCTGCCCAGCGACACATGGCTCTTTTGCTCCGGAACCCGCGGCATCGGCGGGCATGCTCTAAATTGTCGAACGCCACGGCTAATAACAGCTTAACGCGCGACTGATTTGCAGGCCGATCATGCCGGTTTGGTGACCGAGTGGAACTTCAAATTCGGCGAAAGCCTGTGTTCTTTTGTGAACGCGGGTCCGCCCCGAGTGGATGTCTCGAGTGCAATTTCTTCTTGCATCTGGCGCGAATCGTCCTACCTTTTCCCTATCAGCAACAGAAAGAAAGGAAGGTGATCCAATGTCTAATGAGATTTCGGACCTCGTATCGGGCATGGAAGAGGTGATGAAAGCGAGGCAGCCCTCGCTCTAAGACCCGCCTTCCTGGGGCTGCTTTGACGGTCCAGGCCAGTTCGAGGCCAAACTCATGGAAAGGGTCGCCGAGGCGGCCCTTTTTTATTGCCCGCCTCCCAGCATTGACAGAAGACGGCAATTCTTCTACTCATAAAGTCATCTGATGACTTTATGAGTAGAAAATGCAGGCGCTCCGCAAGACCAATCTCGCCGATGGAGCGATCGAGGCAATTCGCAACGACATTGTCGGCAAGCGCTGGGCGGTCGGCGACAAGCTGCCGAACGAGGCATCGCTGTCGGCCACGCTCTCCGTCAGCCGCGGCACGGTGCGCGAGGCGGTGCGGGTGCTTGTCTCCCAAGGTTATCTCGAAACGCGGCAGGGATCAGGCACCTATGTGCGCTCGACCAACGACGCCGGCCGGCCGCTGACCATGGCGCGGCGCGCCAGCCTGCGTGATCAGTTCGAAGCGCGCTGCGCCCTCGATGTCGAGGCCGCACGGCTGACGGCGATGCGCAAGACGCCGGAGGTGATAGCCGAGCTGCGCCGGCTGCTGAACGAACGCGGCAGTTACGCCGGCGGCGATGAAGCCGCCTTCATCGAACGGGACCTCGCCTTTCACAAGGCGATCATCGCTGCTTCCGGCAATCGGGCGATGATCGAAATCTACGATTTCTTCTCGGCCTCGATCGCCGACACCATTGCGGCGACGCTCGGCAAGGATATTCCCGAACCCGACATGCAGGCGCATGTCGATATTGTCGATGCGATCGAAACCGGCGATCCCGATCAGGCGGATGCGGCGGTGCGCCGCTTCATGGCCCCCGTTCTTGCCGCACTCGATCGAATGATCCTGTCATGAACACGTCTTCCAACGATGCCACCATCACGCTTGACCTGGCCGACGAATTGCTGATCGATGCCGAGGCTGCCAGCCTTCCCGCCCCAGAGGCGACGCCGGTGCGGGATGGAGCAGCCAGTTTGCTGCTCGGCGCGAGCCTCGTGCTCATCGCTTTCAACCTGCGCCCAGTCTTTTCGAGCGCCTCGGCACTCCTGCCTGAGATCCGTACCGAGCTCGGGTTGAGCGCGCTCGGCGCCAGCCTGCTGACGACGCTGCCGGTCGTCTGCCTCGGCGTCTTCTCGCCGCTTGCGCCGCGTCTTGCCCAGCGCATCGGTTCGGAGCGCACACTGCTCGGCGTTCTCCTATTGCTCGCCCTCGGCACCGCCTTGCGTGGGCTTTCCTCCGTGCCGCTGCTCTTCATCGGCACGGCCCTTGCCGGTGCCTGCATCGCCGTCGGCAACGTGCTGCTGCCGGGACTGGTGAAGCGGGACTTCCCCACGCGCGCCGCGCTGATGACCGGCTTTTATACGATGGCGCTCTGTGCGGGTGCTGCCAGCGCGGCGGGGCTGACGCTACCGATCGAGCATGCGCTCGGCGGCTCTCTGAACGGCGCGCTCGCTGCCTGGGCGCTGCCGGCGCTCGCCGTCGGCCTGATCTGGCTGCCGCAGGTCCTTCGCGGCGGCGCCGGAGGAAGGCGAAACGGCTTTCGCGTCAAAGGCCTCTGGCGGGACCGGCTCGCCTGGCAGGTCACGCTGTTCATGGGGCTGCAATCGGCTCTGGCCTATTGCGTTTTTGGCTGGCTCGTTCCGATCCTGCGCGAACGCGGCCTCGACGGCGTCACGGCCGGAGCGATCGTTTCGCTCTCCGTCATGGTGCAGGCGGCGTCCTGCCTTGTCGTGCCGCATGTCGCCGTGCGCGGCCGGGATCAGAGATGGATCAATGCCGGCCTCTGCGGCGTCGCCGTCATCGCCCTGCTCGGGCTGCTCTTTGCCCCGCTTTCGAGCGTCTGGCTGTGGGCGGTGCTGCAAGGCATCGGCCAGGGCGGGCTGATCGCGGCCGCCATGACGACGATCGTGTTGCGCTCGCGCGATCCCGATGTTGCCGCCCATCTCTCCGGCATGGCGCAATGCGTCGGCTATCTGCTCGCCGCAATCGGGCCGCTGATCGTCGGCCTGATCCGCAGCTGGACCGGCAGCTTTTCCTGGTGTGCGGCTCTTTTCATCGCGCTCGGGCTCGGGGCCGCGATCAACGGCTGGAAGGCCGGCCGGGCGCTGGAAGTGAATGTGCACGCCGTCGAGAAACTCTGAGCGGCCCTGCACCTCACCGGCCCATCACCATCTCTTGATGCCGGTCGTCAGACGCGGATGCTGCGCTATCTCAGCCTGCATTCGCCGGAGGACAAATCGTTGCGCCTACGAACCCTGTTTCTGCTGACCGCCCTCGTGGCATCGCTCTGGCCTGCCCTTTCCCCGGCGCAGGAAAGCGGCGGGCGCCAGGCCAATGTCGAGCGGAGCGCGCGCGACGGCGTGCTGAAGCTGCTGCCGGCCGACTCCGTCACCGAGCACGAGCTGACGGTCGACGGCCGGAAGATCGCCTATACGGCGACCGCCGGCACGCTCGATCTGTTCGGTCAGGACGGAGCACAGACCGGCGCGATCTTCTACACCGCCTATGTCGCCAGGGGTGGCGGGCCGGATCGGCCGCTGACTTTTGTCTTCAACGGCGGGCCGGGCGCGGCCTCCGCCTTTCTGCATCTCGGGCTGGTCGGGCCCAAAGTGCTCGATTTCGGGCCTCAGGCACGCGACGGCGCCCATGCGAAACTCGTCGACAACGAGCATAGCTGGCTCGACTTTACTGATCTCGTGCTGATCGACCCGATCGGCACCGGCTGGAGCCGGACGGCGAAGGCCGACGATGCCGCCAACTATTACAACGTCAACTCGGATGCCCAGAGCATCGCCAAGGCGATCGCGCTCTATGTCGCCCATAACAACCGTTCCAACTCGCCGAAATACCTGCTCGGCGAAAGCTACGGCGGTTTCCGTGCAGCCAAGGTTGCCTCCACCCTGCAGGAAAGCCAGGGCATTGTCGTTGCCGGCGCCGTGATGCTCTCGCCGCTGCTGGAAGGGCAGCTGATGTTCGATGCCGACCAGTTCGCGCTCGGCGCGGCGCTCGAGCTGCCGTCCTTGGCTGCAGCCGAACTCGACCGGCAAAATGGCTTTACCGAGGAGAAGCAGAGGGAAGCGGAGCGTTTCGCGCTCGGCGACTATTTGACGACGCTCGCCGGCCCGCCGCCGAGGGGCGCCGATGCTGCAGCCTTCTATGGCAGGATCGCTGGGCTGACCGGCATTCCGCAGGATATCGTCGCCCGCAACCGCGGCTTCCCAGGCAATTCCTTCGTCAAGCATTCGGACGGCGGCGGTCAGGTGACAAGCCCCTACGATGCGTCCTTCGCGGCGCCCGATCCCTATCCGGAATCCGATTACGACCGCGGCGACGACGCCATCCTCGACGGCTTCACCCGCGCCTATGGCGGCGCTTTCGCCGATTATGCCCGCAACGAGCTCGGCTTCAAAACCGAAATGACCTATTCGCTGCTCGACAGCGACATCAGCCGGCGCTGGGAATGGGGCGGCGGCCGCGGCGGATCACGCTTCCAGGCAAGCGCCACCGACGACATCAGGCAACTGCTCGCCTCGAACGCGGCCTTCCATCTGCTGATCGCGCATGGCTACAGCGATCTGGTGACACCGTACAGCGTCAGCCGCTATGTGGTTGACCACCTGCCGCAGTCGCTCGCCGATGGCCGCGTCGGGCTGAAGCTCTATCATGGCGGCCATATGTTCTACACCCAAGCCGATCAACGGGCCGCCTTCACGGCGGATGCGAGGGCCTTCTATAGCGCACGCCCGGCCGCACAGCCCGCAGACTGAGGAGTTGCCGATGCGTATAACGGGAGGATGTCATTGCGGGGCGATCCGCTACCAGGCGGAGATCGATCCGGAGCGCATCTCGATCTGCCACTGCACCGATTGCCAGCGATTGACGGGCTCGGCCTATCGCGTCACCGCGCCGGCGCAACCGGAAAGCTTCACGCTTATTTCGGGTGAACCGCGCAGCTATGCGAAACATGGCGACAGCGGCGCCCTCAGCCGGCAATTCTTCTGTCCGAATTGCGGATCGCCGCTCTACCGCTCGGACGGCGAAGGCGGCGCGATCGGCATTCGAGTAGGCAGCATCGACCAGCGGCGGGACCTGACGCCAAAGAAACAGATATGGTGCCGGTCGGCTCTGCCGTGGGTGGAGAATATCCAGCCGCTGCCGCGGTTCGATGGCGAGGCTAACGGAGCGAAGATCCTTAGGACCTGACTAAAGGAGGGGCTAGGCCGCATTCGGTCATCAGCCACTTTGTCAGCGCGTTGAGTTGCCGGACCACACGGTGATGGACCGCCTGTGGCGACAGCGCAAGCCAAAGACCACTCCCTTCGATCGCCGGCAATGACTTCCACTGGCATCCCACAACGGGCGGAGTCATTTCCAGTGTTGCGCGAACAGCCAAAGAGAGAACCCGTTAATATTGTTCTTATCTTAGCTCGAACTGGCTAAGTGCATCTAAGATCAATTTATAGTATATTTAAGATGAGGGGATAATCGCGCATACGACGCGGAAGGTTGTCTCAGTACTCAGTGGATTTCATCTGAATTTTACATCCTTGTATTGCATTTTTTTGGACGTAGGCTTCAGAGAAGCTATCATAGCAGCCTTAGATGCGGGCTTTAGTCGCAACGCGTATAGGGACTTTAGTCTTAATACCCCTCCAACTGTGAGTGAGTTGGTCCTCTCGATCGACGGCAATCGCAGTCAATCGAGAGCTCTAGCTTCAATACGCAAGAGGGTGGGCTCGGAGATGCAGTTCGGCACCCGGACTCTGTGACCCTCTGCGAGCTAGCCGAGGGAGAAGCTCCATGGCACTCGATATCACAACTCAAGATCTCATCATCGACGAAACTGCCAATTTGCAGGACGACGACGTCAACCCGGCGATTGCGCCGCACAACAATGCGACGGTGCAATATCTATTGAGCCTGGACGCTGCCGGCGGGCTGACCTCGCCGGAGGTCGCCTATCAGAGCAATTTCGTCGTGGCCTCGGCGAGCGCCGGGGAAACCATCACCTCGGTGGTTCTCACCCAGAACGCCTCCGGCACCCCATACTCCACCACGGTGGGCGTCAACAGCGGCATTCGCACCGTCGACGGCAAATACGTTTGGCTGTTCCAAGATGCAACGCATGCAAACGTCGTGATCGGGGTGATCGGCACGTCCGACGCGCTCACCGCGCCGGCCGCCGGGGGGCCGCTCGCCTTTTCGCTGGCGCTCCTCAGCACCAGCGCCACCAACGCCGACCTCTATACCGTCCAATACGTGCCGTTGCTCCATCCCGATGTGAACAACGCCGACGACCGCATTGATCTGACCAACAAGGTGTTCGCCTCGGTCACCGGAACCACGGTCGTGAATTTCAGCCAGCTTGGCGATGCCCCTTCAGGACATAACAACTGGTATATTCTCGACGCCGACGCCGCCAGCCCGCAGAAGATCCTGGTGACGGCACACGATAATGGCGTCCAGGCGGAAGTCAATGTCAGCACCCAAGGCCTTGGCGTCGCCTCTCAAGACGTGCGCGAGGGCCGTGAACTTCAGATCGACCTGATCACCGGCGGCATCCAGAGTGCGGGGAAAAGCTTTACCGACACGCCGACTGCGCCCGATTATGGCTCGCACATCGAGAACGTCTCCAGCGCCGGTTTTTCGGTCTCGCAGTCGACGCCGACCAGCAGCGTCGCCGACATGGAGATCCATGCCTATAATAATAACGACAATGTGGAGGGCGCTTCGTTCCCCACTGACGACAACGATACCGAGATCAATATCACCGGCGTAACTTTCAAGCTGAACGGTGTGGCAACGACAGCAGCAGCACTCGGCATTACTGTCGATCTCTCAGGAACCGGGCTGATCCTTCGCAATGTTGGCGAGGGCGTGACGGTCGACTTCGCCACCGCCGGCGGGGCTGGCGGAACTTTCGACCGTTTCACCATCAAGAATATCGACGCCGGGCATGACTATTTCGATGTCAAGGAAGTGCATTTCAGCGGTGACGTCAGTAACGCCTATAACGAAGAAGTTGGCTCCTTCATCAACTTCGACGATGACGGGCCGAGCATCACGGCAACCGGCACCCCGCCGCAACTGACAGTGGACGAGACCGTGCTGGCGGATAATGCCAGCGCCGACTTCTCGACCTTCTTCACTTCGAATGCCGGGGCCGATGGCGGCGCCGCCACCGCAATCACCTATGCACTCGGCATCAGCCAGGCCGGCAGTGCCAGCGGCCTCACCGACACCGCAACCGGCCAGTCCGTGCTGCTCTACCTCGAAGGCGGCAATGTCGTCGGACGCGCCGGATCCGCCGCCGGCGCAATCGTCTTCACCGTCAGCGTCAGCGCTGCCGGCGTCGTCACCCTCGACCAGCAACGGGCAATCGTCCATGCCAATGCCAGCGACCCGGACGATAGCCGAACCCTGGCGGCCGCCAACCTCGTGACCCTAACCGCCACCATCACCGATCGTGACGGCGATCACGCTCCGGCCACCCACAATATCGGCCAGAAGCTCATCTTCAAAGACGACGGGCCTAGTATTACGGCAAGCGGCACTCCACCGCAGGTGACAGTCGACGAGACCGTTCTGACGACCAACGCCACCGGCGACTTCTCAACCTCCTTTACTTCGAATGCGGGGGCCGATGGCGGCGCCGTCGGCGGCGCCATTTCTTATGCGCTCGGCATCAACGTAAACAACAATGTCAGCGGCCTCACCGACACCGAAACCGGCGCGTCCGTGCTGCTCTTCAAGGAAGGCAGCAATGTCGTCGGTCGCGCCGGATCAGCCATTGGCGACGTCGTCTTCACCGTCAGCGTCAGCACTGCGGGCGTGGTCACCCTCGATCAGGCGCGGGCGGTCGTCCATGCCATTACCACTGACCCGGACGACAGTCGGACCCTGGCGGCCGCCGACCTCGTCACTCTGACCGCCACCATCACCGACCGTGACGGTGATCAGGCCCAGGCCACCCGCAATATCGGCCAGAACCTCAACTTCGAGGATGACGGGCCGACGATCACCAAGCCGTTCGACGGCAACCCGGCTCTCGCGGGCATTCAGCATGAGACCCTGGCCAACACGCTCAACGCATCGGCCAGCGGTGACTTCGGCTACAATATCGGCGCGGATGTCCACCCGGCCGCGTTTTATACGAATGGCGGCTCCGACTTCGTCGACCAGGACACCCAGACAGCCGGCGTCCAGATCGGACTGACCGGCACCATCACCGGCGGCGGCGGCGGCAGTCTCCTCAGCTCGAATGTGACGCTCGCCTCGGAGAGCCTGAGCTCCGCGACGTTCAACTTCACCTTCACCTATGACAAGGACCCGGCGGCCGGCAACCAGGTCGGAACGGCGGGCGGCACCCTCGTCTTCGACAAGAACGCCGACACCTATACGATCAACCTGACGGACCCGCTCGAAGGCTTCAGCTTCGACGTGCTCCACACCAGCGAGCTCTTGTCCAAGGAGCCGACGGGCAATACCGGCCATCCGCAGATCGTGTTGGAAAAACTTCAGGCGGATGACGCGAACACGCCGGCTGACGAAGACTTCTACGTGCAGTTCACCGGCAACCTGATCGACAGGTCGCATCCGTTCAGCCTGACCACCAATGGCGAGGGGTCATCCAATGACTCCACCTTCACCCCCGACGCTCACGAGATGGTCAGCAACACCAACGAAACCTGGGTCTCAGCAACACAGAGCACCAACGGTGTTGCGGGCGACACGATCCAGAAAGACGAACTGCTCACCTTGCGGTTCTTCAACAGCAATGTGGGCATTGCCAACGAGGACCTCGCCCTCACCCCGACGGCGACCGCCGGCGCGATGGCCATCAAGTTTGACGGCATCGGCAACAGCGAAGACCTGATGCTGATCCTCAACCTGATCGACACGAACGGCGCCGACAACATCGCGGGCAACGGCGACGACAATGCGACGATCACCCGGGCCATGTATGTGTCGAACGCCGACATCTACAAGACCGGCCAGGTCCCAGCGCCCTATAATACCGAGTTCACGCTCGACAATAATGACGGCCTCGTGATCGTCGAGCAGAACGACTACAACGCCGCCGGTGAAGACTATGTGTTGCAGGGTGCGCAAATCATGCAGTCGGGCAATGGGATCACCGGCACCGCTGCGGCGATCGACCTCAACAGGGTGACCGGCGCCAATGGCGGCAGCAATGCGACGTCAAGTCTGGTCGACTTCGACGCCACCGATAACGACGTGCTGAAGATCACCGATATCGGCTTTACCTCGACCGTGACCCAGACGCCGGATGCCAATCTCGACTTCGCCTTCAATGTGGTGGACGCCGATGGCGACCAGACAGCGATGCAGCACATCCTAGTCGACATCGCCTGATAACTGACGAGACGGGGGCAGCCATGGCTGCCCCCCACTGTCTTTGCATGCTCATGGAATCTCGTAGGCCAGAGACATGATGATGAAAACAAAGCAACAGCCCCCTGCCCTGCAGGTGGTGATGAAAGAAGCCAGACGCGCCATCCGGCCGCTTCTCTGGTTCAGCGGGGGCATCAACGTGCTGATGCTGACCGGAGCGTTTTACATGCTCCAGGTCTACCACCGCGTGCTGTCCAGCCACAGCCTGGAGACATTGGCGATGCTCTCGCTGATGGCGGCCGGCGCACTGGTGACGATGGCGGGCCTGGAAGTGGTGCGCGGGCGCCTTCTGGCAACCGTCGGATCCTGGATGAACGCACGCCTGGCGCCGGTGCTGCTGACCGCATCGGTGGAATATGCCGCTTCCGCGCCCGGCCAGGTCAACGCCCGACCGCTGCGTGACCTCGACCAGGTGCGGAACTTTTTCACCAGCCCAAGCATCTTTCCAATCCTCGACGCACCTTGGGCGCCACTGTTTTTCGCCGCCATCTTCTTCATGCACCCCTGGCTGGGCTGGCTGGCGCTCTGCGGCGGCGGAGTGCTTTTCGTGTTGGCCCTGCTTAACGAATGGCTGACACGCAAGCCGTTGACCGAGGCTGCCGGCGCGCAGTCACGCGCCTATGTCCAGGCCGAGGCGGCGATCCGCAATGCCGAGGTTGTCCAGGCGATGGGCATGTTGAAACCCTTGCTGGAAGGCTGGAAGCTGCAGCAGGACGAAGCGAACAAGGGCCAGGTCGTTGCCGCCAACCGCGGCGGCATCATCTCCGCCATCGCCCGTTGTCACCGGCTGGCCCTGCAGATGGGCATATTGGGACTTGGAGCCTATCTCGTTCTTCGCAACGAAGCCTCCCCCGGCATCATGGTCTCCGCCTCGATCCTGATGGGTCGTGCATTGTCGCCGGTCGAACAGGCGATCGGCACTTGGAAGGCGACAGTCGGAGCGCGGGCCGCTTACCGGCGCCTCACCGCCGTTGCAGGCCAGCACCCCGAGGCGACCCCGGTTCTGGCGCTGCCGCAGCCCACGGGGAGGTTCGAGGCCGACAATATCGTGCTTTCCCGGCAGGGCGGCGAGCAGATCCTGAAAGGGATCAGTTTCCATCTCGAGCCGGGTGAATCCATGGCCCTGATCGGCCAGAGCGCGGCCGGCAAGACGAGCCTGGCGCGAATCTTGGCCGGCGCCTGGCGTCCTTCCGGCGGGCGCGCGCTGCTTGACGGCATGGATGTCGCCCAATGGGCGGCGGAGGACCGTGGCCATCATGTCGGTTATTTGCCCCAGGATGTCGAACTCTTCTCCGGCACCGTCTCCGAAAATATCTGCCGCTTCGCCAAGCTCAGCCCGGTGATCTTCGACAAGGTGGTCAAGGCCGCGCAGATGGCGGGCGTTCACGAACTGATCAAAGGACTGCCGAAAGGTTACCTCACCGAGATCGGCGAAGCCGGCGCGGTGCTGTCCGGTGGACAGCGCCAGCGCATCGGCTTGGCCCGGGCGCTCTACGGCGATCCGGCGCTCGTTATCCTGGACGAACCCAATTCCAACCTCGACCGCGACGGGGAGGAGGCATTGATCTCAGCCCTCGGCACGATCAAGGCGGCGG
Source organism: Rhizobium sp. L9 (assembly GCF_002531885.1). Taxonomy (NCBI): domain Bacteria; kingdom Pseudomonadati; phylum Pseudomonadota; class Alphaproteobacteria; order Hyphomicrobiales; family Rhizobiaceae; genus Rhizobium; species Rhizobium sp. L9. The sequence goes on from NZ_NWSZ01000013.1 coordinate 151,240, forward strand.
GCACGACCGTTATCCTGATCGCGCATCGACCGAATATCATGGAGACGGTCGACAAGATCCTTGTCCTCAACCGGGGCCAACAGGATCTCTTCGGTCCGCGTGACTATGTCTTCAATGAACTGGCTGCGCGCGTGCGCAAGATCGCTCAAATGCCGACGATCGTGGCGAAGTAGCAAGGGAACGAAACCGCCATGAAAAAGGACCTGAAGGTCGTTCCATTACCCGTTTCGCCGCCCGTTGCACCGGTCCCGCTGCGGCTCACGGGCCTAACTTTCACCGGCTTCGCAATCATGTTCCTGTTCTTCGGCATGGCCGGAGGCTGGGCGACGCTTGCACCGCTGGACAGCGCTGCAGTGGCGCCCGGCCTTGTCAAGGTTGCCGGTGACCGCAAGCTCATCCAGCACCTCGAAGGCGGGATCATTGCAGGATTGACCGCCGCCAACGGCGACATCGTCAAGGCCGGCAAGGTCCTCCTCCAACTCGATGACACGCAGGCGAGGGCAAGGCTTGATCTGGTCCAGAACCGGATCGCAACGCGCGAGGCGCTGGCCGCTCGCCTGAGAGCCGAGCGCGACGGCAAAGCCGAGATCGAGTTCGATCCGGCGCTGCTTGCAAACCCCACCAAATCGGCAAGGGACGCGGTGGCCGCACAACGTGACGTGTTTTCGGCCAAGCACCACAACCTGAAGGACGAGCGAGAGATTCTCAGCCAGCGCCGCCGCCAGACCGAGGAAGAGATAACGGGACTGCAGGAACTCATCGTTACCGAGGACAAGCAGATCGAGGTGTTCGAGGGGGAGACCAGAGATCTTGAGAGCCTCGTCAAGCGCGGTCTGGTCACCCGCGAGCGTTGGCTGCTGCTCAGACGGCAGCAGCGGGAAGTCGAAGGGGAGCGCGCGACCAATGTCGCAGCCATCGCTCGCGCCAGGAGCGCCATGGCCGAGATCGACATGCAGATCGTCAACCTCAACACCTTGCAGCTGAACCAGGCCGTCGAGGAGCTGAGCAAAGTCGAGGCGGAAATGTTTGACCTCAGGCAGGAGGAACGGTCCGCCAAAGACGTGCTCGCCCGCACCAACGTCGTCGCACCGGTCGACGGCATCATCATGGACCTGAAGGTCCATACGACCGGGGGCGTGGTGAAACCCGGCGAGACCCTGATGACGATCGTACCGATGGGACAGCAGCTCGTCATCGAGGCGATGGTCAGACCGGAAGACGTCGAGACGATCGCTCCCGGACAGCCGGCGCGCGTCAGTTTCCCGGCCTTTGCCCGTTACAACCTGCCGCCGCTCGACGGCGTCGTGGAGATCGTATCGGCCGACAGGATGGTGGAGGAACGCAGCGGCGCGCCTTATTTCGCCGCGACCGTTGTGATCGACCAGAGCGAGCTTGCCAAGCTGGAGGGCCGCAAGCTGCTGCCCGGCATGTCGAGCGAGACGATGATCCGGACGGGTGCCCGCACCGTGCTTTCTTACCTTGCCGAGCCCATCACACAGAACTTCCGCCGGGCGATGCGGGAAAAATAGCCGCAGCGCCCACGCTTCCAAGACTCCCGGTCACGCCGCCTTGGCGGCGTGATATTCCTTGATAGCGACCATCTTGATCGCCGGGTAGCGCTCCGCCTCGTAACGCAGCGAGAAGGCGTCCTGAGCGAGGAAAACCGGATCGCCGTCGAGATCGCGGGCGATATCGCCGCGCTTGACGGTGAGGAACTTTTCCAGATCGGCCGGCTGGTCGGCCGAGATCCAGCGGCAGACGGAGAAACGCGACATTTCGAAGGAGACCGGCAGGCCGTATTCGGCCATCAGCCGCTCCTTCAGGACGTCGAGCTGCAGGGCGCCGACGACGCCGACGATCGCCGGTGAACCGTCTTCCGGCGAGAACAGCTGCACGACGCCTTCCTCGGCCATCTGCTGCAGCGCTTCCTTGAGCTTCTTCGCCTTCATTGCGTCTTCGAGACGCACGCGGCGCAGAATTTCAGGCGAGAAGTTCGGCACGCCCTGGAAGACCAGGGCTTCGCCTTCGGTCAGCGTATCGCCGATGCGCAGCGTCCCGTGGTTGGGAATGCCGACGACGTCGCCGGCATAGGCGGTGTCGGCGAGCTGGCGCTGCGAGGCGAAGAAGAATTGCGGCGCCGTCAGGCCGAGCTGCTTGCCGGTGCGGGCGAGCCTCGCCTTCATGCCGCGCTCGAGTTTGCCCGAGCAGATGCGGGCAAAGGCGATGCGGTCGCGGTGGTTCGGATCCATGTTCGCCTGGATCTTGAAAACGAAGGCCGTCATCTTGTCGTCGGTCGCGTGCACGGTCCTGGTATCGGCGACCTGGTCACGCGGCGGCGGCGCAAACTCGCCAAGCGCGTTGATGAGGTCGCGAACGCCGTAGTTGCGCAGCGCCGAACCGAAGAAAACAGGCGTCATATGGCCTTCGAGGAAAGAATCACGGTCGAAGGGGCGGCAGGCCTCTATGGCAAGCTCAGTTTCGTCGATGAAGGCCTGGCGTTCGTTTTCCGGCAGCCTGTCGGCGACGGCCTGCGGGCCGTTGACCGGTGTCGTCTCGACTTCGGTGTCGGAACCGCGAGCGGTGCTGTTGGCGAGATGATAGGAGCCGCAGAAGGTCTTCGAACGGCCGATCGGCCAGGTGATCGGCGCCGTATCCAGCGCCAGCTTTTCTTCCACCTCGTCGAGGATCTCGAAGGGATCGCGGCTTTCCCTATCCATCTTGTTGATGAAGGTGATGATCGGAATATCGCGCATGCGGCAGACTTCGAAGAGCTTCAGCGTGCGCGGCTCGATGCCCTTGGCGGCATCGATGACCATGACGGCGGCATCGACGGCGGTCAGCGTGCGATAGGTGTCATCGGCGAAATCCTCGTGGCCCGGCGTGTCGAGGATGTTGAAGACATTGTCGTTATATTCGAAGGTCATCACCGAGGTGACGACCGAGATGCCGCGTTCGCGCTCGATCTTCATCCAGTCGGAGCGCGTCTGCATGCGATCTTTCTTGGCCTTGACTTCGCCGGCAAGCTGGATGGCGCCGCCGAACAGCAGCAGCTTTTCGGTGAGCGTCGTCTTGCCCGCGTCCGGGTGGGCGATAATAGCGAATGTGCGGCGGCGGGAAACCGCCTCGGAGAGGCTTTCGGCCATGATGTGAATCCTGTGGAATTGCGGCTTAACTAGCGATTAAAGGCTGAGATTGCAATTGACCCCGGCCGCTCACGCGCAAAGTAATGGGTCATGACCATTCATCACGATCTCAGCCCGACGCTGAACCTCATCCGCCTGGCCAACGGCGAGGGCCTCGACCTGCCCGCCTATGAAAGCAAGGGGGCGGCCGGCATGGACCTGCGCGCCGCCGTCGCCGACGGCGAACCGCTGACGTTGCTACCTGGCAAGCGGGCGCTGGTGCCGACCGGCTTCATCTTTGAAATTCCGGAAGGCTTCGAGGGGCAGGTGCGGCCGCGCTCCGGCCTTGCCTTCAAACACGGCATCACTTGCCTGAATTCGCCCGGCACCGTTGACAGCGACTATCGCGGCGAGGTGAAGGTGCTGCTCGCCAATCTCGGCGAGGAAGCCTTCGTCATCGAGCGCGGCATGCGCATCGCCCAGATGGTGATCGCGCCGGTGACCCAGGCGCGGGTGGCGGAACTGTCAGTGGCGAGCGAAACGGCACGCGGTGCAGGCGGCTTCGGCTCCACCGGCGTTTGATGGCAAAGCGCCTCGACAGCACCGGCTTAACCTTCCGACAAGATTATTTCGGCGACCCCGCTGATTGGGCAGCGCTGGTGCGCCTGCTTCAGGATATTTTCGGCATTGACATCGGCCCGCTGCAGCATCTCGGCGGACCCGACCCCACCAGCATGCCCTTCGGCTGGTTCGATGCCACAGGCGAGCTTGCTGCCAATATCTCGGCCTTTGCGCTGCCCTTCGTCATCAATGGCAGGGTCGTTCATGCCGCCGGCCTGCAGTCCGGCGCGGTGCGGCCGCAGTGGCGCGGCTGCGGGCTCTATCGCGACGTGACGGCGAAAGCGCTCGACTGGTGCGAACAGCAGGGCTTCGAGGCCGTCATCCTCTACACCGACAAGCCCTCGCTCTACGAGCCTTACGGTTTCCGCTCGATACCGCTGCACCGCTATGAAGGGGCCGCCCCCGCTCCGTCGACATCAGCCGCACCGGCCCTGCCGCTTTCGCCGACGAATGCGGACGATCTTGCCCTGCTGCAAGCGCTGCTGAAAACGCGCAGCCCCGTTTCGACGACGCTCTCGGTGACTACAAATGCGGCGATGTTTCTCATCAATACGCAGATCGATCCCGATATCCGTGTCAGCTTCCTAGAAGACCAGCAAGCAGTCATCGCCTGGAAAATGGATGCGGCGGGTCGCTTCAGCCTTCTCGACGTCGTCGCGTGCGAGATCCCATCACTTGCCGCTATCCTCGGTGGACTCGACATCGCCTCCGCCGCCATTGACGTGTTTTTCCGTCCGGAGAAGCTGGACTGGGTGGGTACTCCACAGCCTTTGGAAAGCACGACAACACTGATGCTGCGTGGGCTCGGCGATGTCACCCCGCATTTTCCGGCCATGCTTTCGCCACTGGCGGATTTCTGACCGTTTCAGCGATCCTGTTTCCCGCGTGAGAGCGGCGGCAGGCGACGTTTGACAGGCGACGATTTGATCATCGAGGTGTTGGTTTCCGCCCGTTCGGCGACCTTGTCCAGAATGCCGTCGAGCTCCGCCATCGAGCGCACGACTAGGCGAGCGATAAAACAATCCTCGCCCGTCACCTTGTCGCATTCGACGATTTCGGGGATCTCCTGGATGATGCGTTCGACGATGTGCAGCTGTCCCGGCAGCGGACGGACCCGCACGATCGCCTGCAGGGGATAACCGACGGCTGCGGGGTCGAGAGCGATGGTGAAGGCCTTGATGACGCCGCGCTCCTCCAGCCGCCGCAGACGCTCGGCAGCGCTCGGCGAGGACAGCCCGACCTGCTGCGCCAGCTCCTTCAGCGAAATCCGGGCATTGCCGGCCAGAGCCTCCAGAATGGACTGATCAATATCATCGAGCTCCAGCACATCATTAGGCATGGTAATTATTTTCCCTTCAATGATTAGGCAAAGGCCGTTTTTGTCCTTCTTATTTCTATACGGAATCAGCTGCTGACGCAATAATATCGTCCGAGCAAAACGGAGGCTACCATGAGCGGCGATATCAAAAGAGGTTCGGTGGAAATGACGGCAGCGATGCTGATCTCGGGGACGATCGGCTGGTTCGTCGTCATGTCGGGCCAGCCGGTCAGCGGTGTGGTTTTCTGGCGCTGCCTGTTCGGCGCGCTGACCCTGCTCGTCATCTGCGGCGCCCTCGGACTGCTGCGGCCCGGCATCATCACGCTGCGCGCCTTTGGCATCGCCGTCATCGGCGGCGTCGCCATCGTCGTCAACTGGCTGCTGCTCTTCGCCTCCTATTCGCATGCGACGATTTCGATCGCCACGACGGTCTACAACACCCAGCCCTTCATGCTGCTGGTGCTCGGGGCGCTGTTCCTCGGCGAGAAGATCACCGCCGCGAAACTGTTCTGGCTGACGCTCGCCTTTGCCGGGATGGCGGCGATAGTCGAGGCAAAGCCTCAAGCCGGCGGGGGAACGGATGGCTACGGCGTCGGCATTCTGATGGCGCTCGGCGCGGCCTTCTTCTACGCGCTGGCAGCTCTTGCCGCGAAATGGCTGAAAGGCACGCCGCCGCATCTGATCGCGCTGATCCAGGTCACAACCGGCATGCTGATGCTGGCGCCGATGACGGAGTTTTCGCAACTGCCCGGCGATGCCGGCGGCTGGGCTATCCTGGTGACGATCGGAGTCGTCCATACCGGGCTGATGTATGTGCTGCTCTACGGTGCGATCCAGCGGCTGCCGACGCATCTGACCGGGGCGCTCTCCTTCCTCTATCCGATCGCCGCGATCCTCGTCGACCGGCTGGCCTTCGGCCACGCGCTGCAGCCGATGCAGATCGCGGGCGCTGCAATCATCCTGCTGGCCGCCGCCGGCATGAATCTCGGCTGGAGCCCAAGATGGCTGCGGCCGAGGGCGCTTCAGGGCTGAGGTATCGGCAGGCACGCGGCGGCAGGCATTCCTTCTGGTGATGCATCCATCAGCGCCGGCGGATTGATGGCACGGCCTGCCTGACATAAAACACCGGAAAGAGGGAGCCGCCACATGAGCCTTGCCGCCTTGCTTGCCTATGCCGGAGCGTTGTTTATCGCCGCAGCCATTCCCGGACCCGGCATAACCGCCATCGTCGCCCGTGCGCTCGGCTCGAATTTCCGCGAGACCTTCTTCATGGGTCTCGGCCTGGTGCTCGGCGATATGACCTATCTCACCGCGGTCATTCTGGGCCTGGCTTTCGTGGCGCAGACTTTCACGGAAGTCTTCCTCATCATCAAGATCGCCGGCGCCCTTTATCTCGGCTACATCGCCTGGAAACTCTGGACGGCAGGGCTGCTGCCGCAGGATATTGCCGCAAAAAAATCCGGCAATGTCGGCCTTTCCTTCCTCTCGGGCCTGCTGGTGACGCTCGGCAACCCGAAGACGATGCTATTTTATGTCGCGCTGGCGCCGACGCTGATCGATATCGGCAATATCACCCTGCGCGACTATGCGCTTCTGCTCGCCGTCACCTTCGTGGTGCTGATCACCGTACTCGTGCCGTATATGCTGCTTGCCGCGCGCGCCCGCACAATGCTGAAACAGCCGCGTGCCCTGCAGACGCTGAACCGGGTTGCAGCCGGCATTCTCGCGGGCACGGCAGCCTTCATCGCCACGCGCGCTGCGTGAAATAAACATCCGTCAAGAAACGGTTTTCAAAGCTTATTTTCTCTCCGCCACCCCAGCCCGGGACGAACGGGCTCTGGTCTCATTCCGTCTTTGACCCTATTCTCCTCCTCGATTTCAGGGACCGAAGTCCAAAGGGAGAGCACCATGTCGCACAAACCCGGCCGCGGCCGCATTTATTCCTCGATCACCGAGACCATCGGCGACACGCCGCTGGTGCGCTTCGACAAACTGGCGCGGGAAAAGGGCGTGGCCGCAAACCTGATCGGCAAGCTCGAATTCTTCAATCCGATCGCTTCCGTCAAGGACCGCATCGGTGTGGCAATGATCGAAAGCCTGGAATCGCAGGGCAAGATCACATCCGGCAAGACGGTGCTGATCGAGCCGACCTCGGGCAATACCGGCATCGCGCTCGCCTTTGCTGCCGCCGCCAAGGGGTATCGGCTGATCCTCACCATGCCGGAAACCATGTCGGTCGAGCGGCGCAAGATGCTGGCCCTGCTCGGCGCCGAGCTCGTGCTGACCGAAGGCGCGAAAGGCATGAAGGGCGCGATCGCCAAGGCGGAGGAGCTGGCAGCGTCGCTTCCCGACGCCATCATTCCGCAGCAGTTCGAAAACCCGGCCAACCCCGAGATCCACCGCAAGACGACGGCCGAGGAAATCTGGAACGATACCGAGGGCAAGGTCGACATCGTCGTCTCGGGCATCGGCACCGGCGGCACGATCACCGGCGTCGGCCAGGTGCTGAAGAGCCACAAGCCCGAGATCCAGATCATCGCCGTCGAACCCGCCGATTCGCCGGTGCTCTCAGGCGGCAATCCCGGCCCGCACAAGATCCAGGGCATCGGCGCCGGCTTCGCGCCGAAGATCCTCGATACCGGCATCTATGACGAGGTCGTCACCGTCACCAATGACGAGGCCTTCGAACAGGCCCGCCTCATTGCCCGGCTCGAAGGCGTGCCCGTCGGCATCTCCTCAGGCGCGGCTCTGACCGCCGCGATCAAGGTCGGCAGCCGGCCGGAGAATGCGGGGAAGAATATCGTCATCATCATTCCGTCTTTTGCGGAGCGGTATTTGTCGACGGCGCTGTTTGAGGGGTTGGGGAGCTAAAGTTGGTTGTGGCGGGCGTTTTCTCCCGCAATTTGTCTTGCAGAATATCGGGGCGCTTCGGCGTCCCTTTTTGTGCCGTTACCTGCATCCCAATTGAAGCGGGACGAGTGTTCTGTGGTGGTCCGTAACGATGGTCGATGTCCGGCCTGAGCTAGTTGAGTGCAGATGTTTGCCCACCTTCGCCATCACCTCCTTCAGCGTCGCGGTCAAACGATTCCACTCGGTGTGCTCGCTCGCCCGCTCCGGTGCATAGCGCGAGATGAGGTACTCACGCTTTGCTGTCATTGCCTCCAGATGCAGAGCAGTCCTTTTTCTCAGTTGAAGTTTAGCAACGAACATCGGCTCAGCGAGGTTGTGCATCCGTCCTCGTATTTCTTCTGGAGCAACGCCTTCATGGCGCAGGAAGGCGTTTAAATAGAGTTCAATAGCATGAATGGCGCACATTCGAGCTGGTGCGATCGATAGTGCAACCTGCTTCTGGCCCTCGCTGAATAGGAGGATCGAAGCGCGAGAGTAGGCATTCGCCAAGTCAAAAACTTCCCTGGGTTTGGCGTTTGAGCCTGGATATTCGTTCCCCATGAGCATCCCCGGCGGCAGGCCTCCCTATCCGTCACCTCCGATCGACTATATCGAACGGACCGACATCCCTTCGGAAATTTTTCAGCCGAAGCTAATATTGTAAAGAGGGACGAATTGAGGAGAGATTCCTACCCCTAATGGATAATCAATACAGAGGGACGCTTATATCGGCGCCTTAGCCAGTTTCGGTACCGCGTTCGGCAAACCAGCCCCGGCCAAGACCATCGCGCCGACCGCTGCCGGCAGCGCGCCGCTATAGCCGGACGGCCATATAATTCATAATCCGCAGCGCTCAGTGGCGATTTTGCTGCGTGGCAGCCATCAGCGCAACGCGATCGGCGAATTGGTGGGCAGTCTGACGACTCATACTCCGCGCGTCCGTCCTTCTTCTCACGCCGCCGCCGTTAATCTTTCCCCGGCGATCCGATAAGAGATCGCTTCGGCGAGATGCAAACGGCCCACTGTCGGTTTGTCGTCGAGATCGGCAAGCGTGCGGGCGACCTTGAGGACGCGGTGGTAGCCGCGGGCGGAGAATTTCATCTTGTCGGCGGCATCGCGCAGGAGCTGCAGGCCGGCGGCATCGGGTTCGGCGAGCTTTTCGATCATCGCGGTGGAGCAGCGGGCATTGGTGCCGATATCCCCAGCGCCGGCGCGCTCGAAGCGCTCCTGCTGGATCTCGCGGGCGCGGGCGACGCGGCGGGCAACGTCGGCGCTGGCCTCGGCCGCCATCGGACGGATGAGGTCGGCGGCGGAGACGGCCGGCACGTCGATGCGGATATCGATGCGGTCCATCAGCGGTCCGGAGATGCGGGCCTGATAATCGCTCATGCAGCGCGGGCCGCGGGCGCAGGTATGGCCGGGCTCACCGGCCATGCCGCAGCGGCAGGGGTTCATCGCCGCGATCAGCTGGAATTTTGCCGGATAGGAGACCCGGTGATTGGCACGCGCGATGACGCATTCGCCGCCTTCGAGCGGCTGGCGCAGCGCATCGAGCGCCTGCGGCGTGAACTCGGGAAACTCGTCGAGGAAAAGCACGCCGTGATGGGCAAGCGAGGCTTCGCCGGGACGGGCGCGCAGCCCGCCGCCGACAAGGGCGGCCATGGTGGCGGAGTGGTGCGGGGTGCGGAAGGGCCGGCGATCGGAAAGCTTGCCGCCGGTGAGTTGGCCGGCGATCGAATGGACCATCGACACTTCAAGCAGTTCGGCGGCCGAAAGCGGCGGCAGGATCGACGGCAGGCGCGACGCCAGCATCGATTTGCCGGAGCCGGGAGGCCCGACCATCAGGAGATTGTGGCCGCCGGCAGCCGCCACCTCGAGCGCGCGTTTGGCGCTTTCCTGGCCCTTGATCTCGGCAAGGTCGGGCAAGTTGGCGGCATTGGCGCGGATCGACGGTTCCGGCCTAGACAGTACCTGCGTGCCGCGGAAATGATTGGCAAGGGCAATCAGGCTGCGCGGGGCGAGAATATCGACCTCGGCGCCGGCCCAGGCGGCTTCCGCGCCGCTTTCGGCCGGGCAAATCAGCCCCTTGCCGAGCGCATTGGCGCCGATCGCGGCCGGCAGCGCGCCAGCGATCGCGGCGATCGTTCCGTCGAGGTTGAGTTCGCCGACGACGACATAATCGGTCAGCGCGTCGCCAGGAATGGCGCCGAGCGCCGCCATCAGCGCGAGTGCGATTGGCAGATCGAAGTGTGAGCCTTCCTTCGGCAGATCGGCGGGCGCCAGATTGACGGTCACCCGTTTGCCCGGCAGCGCAAGGCCGGAGGCATGAAGGGCGGCCTGCACGCGCTCACGGCTTTCGGCCACCGCCTTGTCGGGCAGGCCGACGATCTGCATGCCGACCTTGCCGGGCGCGATCATGACCTGAACCTCGACCGGCACGCCTTCGATGCCCTGGAATGCCACTGTACTGACACGCGCGACCATATGCCCACCCTTGTCCCGCAAACTCTTAGAGACCGCCCCTGTGGCCGTTGAAAGCCAGCGGTTGCAATCTTGCACGGAAGCAGGACTAAAACAAGAACAATAAAAGAACGCAGGCAGATAATCGGTGGCGGGCGCGGTTGTACCCGATCGCGGCCTCAGCCGCGCTTGCGCTGGATCGCGTCCCAGAGCAGGCTTGCTATATCGGCGCCGCCGAACTTCCTGACCTCGCGGATGCCTGTCGGCGAGGTTACGTTGATCTCGGTCATGTAATCTCCGATCACGTCAATTCCGACGAGCAGGAAGCCGCGTTCCCTCAGCGCCGGGCCGATGCGGGCGCAGATTTCCTTCTCGCGCGGCGTCAATTCGGTCGCCTCGGCGCGGCCGCCGACATGCATGTTGGAGCGGCTGTCATGTTCGGCCGGCACGCGGTTGATCGCACCGGCGAACTCGCCGTCGACGAGGATGATACGCTTGTCGCCCTTGCGCACGTCGGGCAGATATTGCTGGGCGATGAAGGGCTCGCGGAAGAGCTGGCCGAACATTTCCAAGAGCGATGAGAGATTGCGGTCGTCGCGGGTCGAATGGAAAACGCCGGCGCCGCCATTGCCATAGAGCGGCTTCAGGATGATGTCGCCCATCTCGTCGCGGAAGCGGCGGATTTCGGCCGGATCCTTGGTGATCAGCGTCTTCGGCATCAGGTCGGAGAATTCGGTGACGAAGATCTTCTCCGGCGAATTGCGCACCCAAGCCGGATCGTTGACAACGAGCGTCTTCGGGTGGATGCGCTCGAGCAGATGCGTCGAGGTGATATAGGCCATGTCGAAGGGCGGATCCTGGCGCAGCAGCACCACATCCATGGTCGAGAGATCGACGCGCTCGGGCGCGCCAAGCTCGAAATGATCACCCTTGACGTCGCGCAGCACCATGGGCTCGACGCTCGCAAAGAGCTTGCCGTCGCGAAAGCTCAGGCGCTCGGGGGTGTAATGGAAGAGCCTGTAGCCGCGCGCCTGCGCTTCCAGGCTCATGGCGAAGGTGGAGTCACCTGCGATATTGATGCCGGCGACATGATCCATCTGGACCGCTACATTGGTGATCTTGGCCATTTCCGTCCCTCGCTGAATGCCGGACAGATGTAGGTCGGCCCGGCATCAAACGCAACGGTCATCGAAGGCTTGCGCCGGACGCAATTTTCAGGCGGCGATGCCCTGGCTGCCGCCGTTGCGCAGCATGTTGCGCAGACGGTAGGCGATCGCCAAAGGCTTCGGGAAAGGCTTGCGCAGGAAGGCAACCTTGCGGACGTAAGTGTCGACCCGCCAGCTCGCCCAGGTTCCACCGGCGAAAAAGGCGACGTCGCCGGTGCGCAAGGTTCGTTCCGTGCCATCCTCGGCGGTGATGTGGACCTCGCCTTCGAGGATCATCACGGTCTCGTCCCAGCCGAAATACCAGCGGAATTCGCCCGCCGTGCAGTCCCAGATTGCTGTCAGCGATGCCTCGTCATGGCCGCGCGAATGTTCGGCGGTGCGCGCCTGCGGATTGCCGCTGATGATCCAGTCGGGATTGATCGGCGTCGATTTCAGCGGCAGATGGTCGCTCGCATGGGCGACGAAGGATTTCCCGGCCGGCTTCAGCGCAATATACGGCACCGAGCGCGCCGCTATGGCGACCGCGCTTGCGAGCATCATCTTCAAGGCCACGCAACAACCCCCAAATCTCAACCCCTATTGCGACGGTGGGTAGCAGAAAGTCGTAAGGAGCTCGTTCAACGGGGGACTAAAATTTTAACAATCCGGAAACTCGACCGGGCTGAAAGCGCTCAGAAGGCGTCGGGAAAGTGCCGTGGCAGCCGGCCGGGCATGACCGCGACGATATCGTAGCGCTGGGAAAGGCGGGCCTGATCCGCCTGGCGGGCGAGCCACAGATCGCTTGCCGCCCGGATGCGCTTCTGAGCGGCGACAGAGACGGCGTCGATCGCCGCAGCCTCGCCATGGCGGGCCTTGACCTCGACGAAGACGGCGAGATCGCCCTTGCGGGCGACGATATCGATCTCGCCGAGCCTGGTGCGGTGGCGCAGCGCCAGGATACGGTATCCCTTCAGCATCAGGAAGGCGGCGGCGACATATTCCGACATGCGGCCGCGGCGTAGCGCCTTCCGTTTGATGGCGGTAAGCTCCTTATCTCCCATTGCCGCCCTTCATCTCCAGCAGGCGCTGGTAGAGCGCCTTGCGCGGCAGGCCGGTGAGACGGGCGGCCTCGGTCGCAGCCTTTGCCGTCGGCATCGACATCGAGAGGTCGGCAAGCACGGCTTCGACATCGGCCTCGGATGTTTCGGCTGGCTGCGGCGGACCCACGACGAGGACGATCTCGCCCCTGACGTTTTCCACCTGCTGGTAATGGGCGGCGAGTTCGGCAAGCGTGCCGCGGCGGAATTCTTCATAGGTCTTGGTCAATTCACGGCAGACGCAAGCCGGCCGGGCCGGGCCGAGCACATCGGCGGCGGCAAGAAGCGTGGCAGCGATGCGATGGGGCGATTCAAAAAAGATCAGCGTCGCCGGAGCTGCGGCAAATTCACCGAGACGATCGCGGCGGGCTTTGTCCTTGGCCGGCAGAAAGCCGGCAAAGAGGAAGGCGTCGTTCGGCAGGCCGGAACCAACCATGGCGGCGAGCGGCGCCGAGGCGCCTGGAATGGGAATGACGCGGTAACCGGCGGCTATCGCCTGCCGAGCCAGCCGATAGCCGGGATCGGAGACGAGCGGCGTGCCGGCATCGGAGACGAGCGCCACCGAGCGTCCGGCTTCGAGCGCCTGGATGAGCCGCGGGCCGGCTTCATCGGCATTGTGCTCATGGTAAGCGAAGGGGCGGTTCTGGATGCCGTAGCGGTCGAGCAGAACGCGGGTGACACGCGTATCCTCGCAGGCCAGCACGTCGGCGCCGGCCAGCGTTTCCAATGCGCGCAGCGTGATGTCGCCAAGATTGCCGATCGGAGTGGCGACCAGATAGAGCGCCGGCTCCAGCGGCCGCGCCGGCACCGCCATGTTGTGCAGGCGGAAGCTTCGCCTCGTGGCGTCCTCGCCTGTGGTTTGCTCGTTCATGCCCTTTGCCTTCGTGCCGCCGGCGCCTTGCCGGTTCATCGGCCTTTATGGGCGAGCGCTGCGGCTTCGGCAAGGGTTGGGATTTCTGTGAGCATTGCTCCGGAAAACCTGAAATGCGAGGGCTCAGCCGTCCATGCCTCTTGCCATCCAATGCTGAAGTCTGCCATTTTGCCCGTCCACTCCCCCGACCTAAATCGGGAAAGCATTCTTCGGGCCTTCGATGCGCCCGGGCAGTCACGGTCGAAAGCGGTAGCATCCCATGCGTATTACTATTGAGCGGTCAAACCTTCTGAAATCGCTGAACCACGTCCACCGTGTGGTCGAACGTCGCAACACGATCCCGATCCTGTCCAACGTACTGCTCAAGGCCGATGGCCAGAACCTCGACATGAAGGCGACCGACCTCGACCTCGAAATCACCGAGGCGACGCCGGCAAGCGTCGAACAGGCCGGCGCTACCACCGTTCCGGCCCATCTTCTTTACGATATCGTGCGCAAGCTTCCCGATGGCGCCGAAGTGCTGCTGGCCACCAGCCCCGACGGCGGCTCGATGACCGTCCAGTCCGGACGCTCGAAGTTCTCGCTGCAGTGCCTGCCGGAATCCGATTTCCCGGATCTGACCGCCGGCACCTTCACGCATTCCTTCAAGCTCAAGGCGACCGATCTGAAGATGCTGATCGACCGCACCCAGTTCGCGATCTCGACGGAAGAAACGCGTTATTATCTGAACGGCATCTTCTTCCACACGATCGAGAGCAATGGTGAGCTGAAGCTCAGGGCGGTCGCGACCGATGGCCACCGGCTGGCCCGCGCCGATGTCGATGCGCCGTCGGGCTCCGAGGGCATGCCCGGCATCATCATTCCGCGCAAGACGGTCGGGGAACTGCAGAAGCTGGTCGACAATCCGGAAGCGATCGTCACCGTCGAGGTTTCCGACGCCAAGATCCGCATGACGATCGGCTCGATCGTCCTGACCTCGAAACTGATCGACGGCACATTCCCGGATTACCAGCGCGTCATCCCCACCGGCAACGACAAGGAAATGCGTGTCGATTGCACGACCTTCGCCCAGGCAGTCGACCGCGTCTCGACGATCTCCTCCGAGCGCGGGCGCGCGGTGAAGCTCGCGCTGTCCGAAGGGCAGCTGATGCTGACCGTCAACAATCCGGATTCCGGCAGTGCAACGGAAGAGGTCGCCGTCGGCTACGACACGGACGCGATGGAAATCGGCTTCAACGCCAAATATCTGCTCGACATCACCGCGCAGCTTTCCGGCGAGGAAGCGATCTTCCTGCTGGCCGATGCCGGCTCGCCGACACTGATCCGCGACACCGCCGGTGACGACGCGCTCTACGTCTTGATGCCGATGCGCGTCTGACGGGAACGAAGGCGGCCGCTTTCGGTTCTCCTCCTGTCAAACAGGAGGATTCCAGAATGAAAAAGACGGGGGCGGTGCGCATCGGCATTTCAGGCTGGACCTATGCGCCCTGGCGCGGGCAATTCTATCCGGAAGGACTGCCGCAGAAGCAGGAGCTTTCCTATGCCGCCCGTCACTTCCGTTCGATCGAGATCAACGGCACCTTCTATGGGCTGCAGAGACCCGAAAGCTTCGGCCGCTGGCGGGACGAAACGCCTGATGATTTCGTCTTTGCGGTCAAGGGACCGCGATTCCTCACCCATGTGCGGCGACTGAGGGAGATCGAAGGGCCGCTTGCCAATTTCTTCGCCTCGGGCCTGCTGAGGCTCGGCCCCAAGCTCGGGCCGATCCTCTGGCAATTTCCGGCCAACATGGTCTTCGATCCCGATCGTTTCGAAAATTTCCTGTCGCTGCTGCCGCATGATCACGATGCGGCGATAACGCTCGCCAAGCGGCATGACGAGCGCCTCAAACAGGCCTGGCTCACAAGCGACGGACACCAGCCGATCCGCCATGCGTTCGAAATCCGTAACGACAGCTTCCGCTCAGTTGAGTTCATCGAGATGCTCCGGCGACACAAGGCCGCGCTGGTCTGCGCCGATACGGTGAAATGGCCGTTGCTGATGGATATCACCGCCGACTTCATCTATTGCCGTCTGCATGGGTCCGAACAGCTCTATGTCAGCGGCTATGAAGACGAAGCGCTCGATCTATGGGCGGAACGTATCCGCGCCTGGACAAGCGGCCGAGAGCCTGACGATGCGACGCGCGTTCTGGAACCTTTGCCGGCACGCGCCAGGGGCCGCGACGTCTATCTTTATTTCGACAATACCGACAAGAAGCTGCGCGCGCCCATCGACGCCCAACACCTGGCCGAGCGGCTTGCCGATCTGATGCCTGATTCCCACCGAAAGGCCGCATGAGCTGTTGATGCCGATGTTCTTGTTGCGAAAATCCTTGTCCAAGCAGCGACAAGCGGCATATTAAGACAGTCGATCAACATGCGGATGGGTGGAGAATGCGCTTACGGGTCAAGGTGAAGGAACACCTCGGGAAGAGATTTGATGAGGAAATCCGTTTCTTCCGGGGCATGATGCAGGGGCCGAAGACGGTGGGCTCGATCGTGCCGACCTCTTCGATTACCGCCAAGCGCATGGCCAGCGTCATCGATATGCATTCGGGGCTGCCAGTGCTGGAACTCGGCCCGGGCACTGGTGCCATCACCAAGGCCATCCTCGGCCGGGGCGTGAAACCGGAAAATCTGGTCGCAATCGAATATTCGACGGACTTCCACCAGCATCTGCTGCGGACTTATCCCGGCGTGCGTTTCATCAACGGCGATGCCTTCGATCTCAAGACCACGCTTGGCGCATTCGGCGAGCAGACGTTCGATTGCGTCATCTCCTGCATTCCGCTCTTGAATTTTCCGATGGCGATGCGCGTCTCTCTGCTGGAAAGCCTGCTCGACCACCTGCCTGCCGGCCGGCCTGTGGTGCAAATCTCCTATGGCGCGATTTCGCCGATCGCCGCCAATCCCGACCGTTATCACATTCAGCACTTCGACTTCGTCATGCGCAACATCCCTCCGGCGCAGCTCTGGATCTACCGCCGCGGCTGAGATGTTCGGACTTTATATCACCCACCCGCAAGTCAAGATCGATGCGAATGTTCCCGTGCCGAAATGGGGCCTTTCCGATGTCGGGGCTGCGCGCGCCCGCAAAGCTGCCGAGAGCGGCTGGGCCAAACGGCTGACCCGCATCGTCTCCAGCGACGAGACGAAGGCGATCGAGACGGCCGAAATTCTGGCGGCCGCCTCCGGTATCAACATCGAGATCGTGCATGGCATGCACGAGAACGACCGGTCGGCGACCGGCTTCCTGCCGCCGCCGCAATTCGAAGAGGCGGCCAACTGGTTCTTTGCCCATCCGGAAAAAAGCTTCCAAGGCTGGGAGCGCGCCGTCGACGCGCAGGCCCGCATCGTGGCGGCGGTCAAGGCCGTTCTCGCCACGCACGATCCGGCCGCACCGATCGCCTTCGTCGGTCATGGCGGCGTCGGCACGCTACTCAAATGCTATCTGGCGGGACGGCCGATTGCCCGCGACCGCGACCAGCCGGCCGGCGGCGGCAATCTCTATGCTTTCGGCCTTGCGGATCTCGGCCTAACATGCGACTGGACGCCCATCGAAGACTGGCGGGGGTGACTTCACATGGATGCACGCGAGCGGTTGATCGTCGGCCTGGATGTTCCAACGATCGGCGAGGCGGAAAGACTGGTTTCCACGCTCGGCGACGACATTCTCTTCTATAAGATCGGCTATCAGCTGGTCTTTGCCGGCGGCCTCGAATTCGCCCGCGACCTTGCCGCGAGCGGCAAGAAGATCTTTCTCGACATGAAGCTGCTCGACATCGACAACACGGTCGCGTCGGGCGTCGAGAATATCGCCAAGATGGGCATGTCGATGCTGACGCTGCATGCCTATCCGAAGGCGATGAGGGCGGCGGTGGAGGCCGCTGCCGGCTCCGGCCTCTGCCTGCTCGGCGTCACCGTGCTAACCTCGATGGATGCCGAGGACCTTGCCGAGGCCGGCTATAGCCAGGACCCGCACAGCCTGGTGCTCAGCCGCGCCGGACAGGCGCGCGCCGCCGGCATGGGCGGCATCGTCTGCTCGGCGGCGGAGGCGGCCGAGGTGCGGGAGGTCGTCGGTCCCGACATGGCGATCGTCACGCCCGGCATTCGCCCGACCGGCAGTGACAAGGGCGACCAGAAGCGGGTGATGACACCGTTCGATGCGCTGAAAGCGGGATCAACCCATCTCGTCGTCGGCCGGCCGATCGTGAAGGCGCCCGATCCGAAAGAGGCGGCCCGCGCTGTCCTCAACGAGATGGTGAGCGCGCTCTGGCCGGCAAACCGCTGAATTCAAAAAGCACAAGGGAGAAGATCATGGCCAAGGCATATTGGATCGCCCGCGTCGACGTTCGTGACGTCGAGCGCTACAAGGATTACGTGGCGGCGGCCAAACCGGCCTTCGAAAAATATGGCGCAAATTTCCTGGCGCGCGGCGGCGCCATCACCGAACTCGAAGGCAAGGCGCGCGCCCGCAACGTCGTAATCGAATTCCCTTCAATGCAGCATGCGGTGGATTGCTACAATTCGCCGGAGTACCAGATCGCCGCCAAGATCCGCCAGGAAGTGGCAGATGCGGAAATGGTCGTCGTCGAAGGCGTCTAAGCTGCGCGCATCGCCAAAAACTGACGGCGCGATAGGCCTTCCCGTCGCCTCGGGATTGGGCTAATACGGTGCCGACAAAGCATCCCCAAGCCTTTCGAGGAAACTGCCATGACCCTTGCCAATCTGCCGCCGCTCGTCACCGTGTTCGGAGGCTCCGGCTTTGTGGGCAGGCACGTGGTGCGGGCGCTCGCCAAGCGCGGCTATCGCATCCGCGTCGCCGTGCGCCGGCCCGATCTCGCCGGCTTCCTGCAGCCGCTCGGCAATGTCGGCCAGATTTCCTTCGTGCAGGCGAACCTGCGCTATCGCAACTCGATCGACCGCGCCGTCGAGGGCGCCAGCCACGTCGTCAACTGCGTCGGTATTCTGCATGAGACCGGCCGCAACACTTTCGACGCCGTACAGGAGTTCGGCGCCCGCGCGGTTGCCGAAGCGGCGCGCAATGCCGGCGCGACCCTCACCCATATTTCGGCCATCGGCGCCAATGCCAACTCCGATTCGGATTACGGCCGCACCAAAGGCCGCGCGGAAGCGGCCATCCTCTCCATCAAGCCGGATGCGGTGATCTTCCGTCCGTCGATCGTCTTTGGACCGGAGGACAGCTTTTTCAACAAGTTTGCCGACATGGCTCGCATGTCGCCCGTCCTGCCGCTGGTCGGCGGCGGCAAGACGAAATTCCAGCCTGTTTATGTCGAGGACGTCGCCGAGGCGGTCGCCCGCGCCGTCGATGGCAAGGTTGCGGGCGGCACGATCTATGAGCTCGGCGGGCCCGAGGTGCTGAGCTTCCGCGAATGTCTCGACATGATGCTGAAGGTGACGTGCCGCAAGAATCCGCTGGTGTCCCTGCCCTTCGGCCTGGCTTCGCTGATCGGCAGCATCGCCTCGCTGATCCCCTTCGTGAAGCCGCCGATCACGCCCGACCAGGTGCGCCTGCTCAAGCGCGACAACGTCGTTTCCCCAGAAGCCGAGGCGGAAGGCCGCACGCTGAAGGGACTCGGCATCACACCCACAATGCCGGCATCGGTGCTCGGCTCCTATCTCGTGCAGTATCGTCCGCACGGCCAGTATACCGGCTCCGGCAAGGCCGCCTGACCATCTTTGCCGAGAAACGATTGCGCCGTCCGCCGGTCCCGCGGGCGGCGTTTGCTTTGCCGCAGCATGGCGTTCTTTGCGCGTCCTGAACGGCGTGTGGCTCTGCCATGCCGGCGCAAGCTCGGCATATTTTCCTGCCGGCCATATCGAGCAGCGTTGCATAAAAGGCGCAGCGGAAATTTTGTGGAATTAACGTCAAATTTAGCAGGAACGTTTATTGCTATTTGTCATTCCACTGACTACCAAACCCCGCGCCTTCCAACGGACTCAACGTCTGCGAAGGCGTGCGGCAATCACTGTGAAAGGCATTTCTCGATGGGCAAGTCAATCGCGCTCCTTTTTGCGTGTGCGGCGCTGATTATCATGGCAGGTTCCTTCGTTGCGCCCGGTTCGGTCGCGGCGGTCAAGGGCGACTGCTCGCCGGCTTACGGCGTCGATCCTTGCTCGACGGCTTCGATCAGCCATTGACGAAAAGGCCGGCGCTTTGCGCCGGCATCCAAAAGACAAGCAATCGGGAACGCCGAACAAGGCGTTCCGCAATGACGGCTCGATATTGCCTGCTTCAAAGCGGCGACGAGCGTCCTTCCTCTCAAGATGTTCTGAAAACTCGACGCTTGCCGGCGAGCGGGTATCGTGCGCCAAATTCCGACAGGGCAATGCATTCGCGCCGGGAGTTGCGCGAATGCAGTTGCAGGTTGCTCAGGCGATCAAGCCGGTCGCGGCCATGCCGAGCAGCAAGACACCGAGAATGATGCGGTAGATGGCAAACAGCGTGAAGCGGTTGCTCCTTATATAGGCGAGCAGCCATTTGACGGCGATGAAAGCGACGATCGTGGAGACCACGAAGGCGATGGCGAGCGCCGTCCAGTCTTCACCTGCCGCGCCGCCGTCCTTGAAGGTCTTCAGCAGTTCATAGCCGCTTGCGGCATACATTGTGGGAATGCCGACGAGAAAGGCAAATTCGGTCGCCGCGGCGCGATTGCCGGTGCCGGCCAGCAAGGCGACGAAAATGGTGGCGCCGGAGCGTGACGTGCCCGGAAAGACGCCGGCAACGATCTGGGCGATGCCGACCAGGATGGCGACAAGCCAGGTGATTTTTTTATGCGGCGGCCGGCGCGCGGCGGCCCATTCGGCAAAGATCATCCAGATGCCGCCGATGATGAGCGCCCAGGCGATCGGCGTCGCGGTCTCGGGCAGTTCGAAGCCGAGCTTCTTGACGACGAGGCCGAGAATTGCGGTGATGAGAAATGCGACGATCAGCTTGGCGGCATAGTCCCGATTCTCAGGCTCGCGCCAGCCGAGCACCAGATCCAGCAGGCGGCGCCAGTAGATAATGGTGACGGCGAGGATGGCGCCCGCCTGAATGACGATATTGAACATGTCCGAGCGGTGTCCGAGCCATTGCTCGGCAATGATCAGGTGGCCGGTGCTCGAGATCGGCAGAAATTCGGTGATCCCCTCTATGACACCGAGAATTGCGGCACTGATATAATCCATACATTGTCTCCGGTTTAAAGTTCGGTCGGCCTGATCGCTTGGGTCGATCAGGCTGCCGTTTCCATTCGTTCGTTAGACCGTGTTTTGCCATCGTCAGATGGGGTAAAATCCGATTCGCTTGTATTGGCGGGGCCAAGCTCCTATAGCTTCAACCAATGAGTCACGACTAAGGCGCTATAAACGAGCTGCCACACAGTCCTGTAACAGCAATCACAAAGCCCGAGTATCGATGCCCACGCTTTATCATCATCCCATGTCATCCGCATCCCGCTTCGTCCGGCTGATCCTGGCGGAATACGGCTATCAGGCGGATCTGATCGAGGAGCAGACATGGGAGAAGCGCCGGGATTTCCTGGCGCTCAATCCGGCCGGCACGCTGCCGGTCTATGTCGACGACAGCATGCGGGCGCTCTGCGGCGCCACCGTCATTTCCGAATATCTGGACGAGACGCACGGGGTGTTGAAACGCGACCGGCGACTGCTCGCCGAAGACCCTTTCCAGCGGGCGGAAATCCGCCGGCTGACCGAATGGTTCATGCAGAAGATGGAGAACGACGTGACGAAGCCGCTCGCACGTGAGCGTGTCTACAAGTTGCAGATGACCGCCGATCAGGGCGGCGGAGCGCCGGATTCGAAGATTTTGCGCACGGCCCGCGCGAATATCCGCCAGCATATGCGTTATCTCACCTGGCTTGCCGGCTCGCGCCAATGGCTGGCGGGAGAGCGGATGAGCTATGCCGATCTTGCCGCCGCCGCCTCCATCTCGATCCTCGATTATCTCGGCGAGATCGAGTGGGCCGAAGCCCCCGTCGTCAAGGAGTGGTATCAGCGGCTGAAATCGCGTCCCTCCTTCCGGCCGATGCTCACCGAGCGCGTGCGCGGCCTGACCCCCGTTTCACACTATGCCGATCTGGATTTCTGACGAGGGCTCTTCATGCCCGAAGCTTATAGAGACGACAAAGAGCGGCGGCGCCGCGACAATTTGACCGACTTCGTTCGGGCGGAATCGGTCGCGAAGGGCTTCGATCTCTGCCGCATCACGCGCCCTGACGCGATCCCCGAAGCCAAACGGCGTCTCGGTGAGTTCATCGATGCCGGCCGGCACGGGACGATGGAGTGGATGGCGGAGACGCGCGAGCGGCGCGGCGATCCGCTGACCCTCTGGAGCGAGGTGCGATCCGTCGTCGTCTTCGGCCTTAACTACGCCCCGGAAGAAGATCCGCGCGGCATCCTCGACAAGCCCGACAAAGCGGCGATCTCCGTCTATGCCCGCAACCGCGATTATCACGACCTCATCAAGGGCCGGTTGAAGGAGATCGCCACCCGCTTTGCGGCGCGGGCCGGCGCCGATGTGAAGGTGTTCGTCGATACCGCGCCGGTCATGGAAAAGCCGTTGGCGGCGGCGGCCGGTATCGGCTGGCAGGGGAAACACACCAATCTCGTCAGCCGCACGCATGGTTCGTGGCTGTTCCTCGGCACGATGTTCACCACCGCCGATCTTGCCGTCGACGCGCCGGAAATCGATCATTGCGGCTCCTGCCGCGCCTGTCTCGACATCTGTCCGACCGCCGCCTTTCCGGCGCCTTACCAGATCGACGCGCGGCGCTGCATCTCCTATCTCACCATCGAACACAAGGGGCCGATCGACCCCGACCTGCGGGTGCTGATCGGCAACCGCATCTATGGCTGCGACGACTGTCTCGCCGCCTGCCCCTGGAACAAGTTCGCAAGCTCCGCCTCCGAAATGAAGCTGCAGGCGCGCGAAGAGCTGAAGGAGCCGTCGATCGCCTTTCTGCTGACGCTCGACGACGCCGCCTTCCGCTCCTTTTTCAGCGGCTCGCCGGTCAAGCGGATCGGCCGCGACCGTTTCATCCGCAACGTGCTGATCGCTGCCGGCAATTCCCGCGAGAGGGCGCTCATCCCGCAATGCCGCCTGCTCGCCGACGACGCCTCGCCGGTGGTGCGGGGGATGACAGTCTGGGCGCTTTCAAGGCTGATGAAGGCTGACGAATTCTCGGCCTTTGCCGCAAAAAGGGCTGATGAGAGCGACGATAATGTCCTGAACGAATGGCGCCTGGCAGGAGTGGGCTGATGCATGTGATGATCTTCGGCTGCGGTTTTTCCGGTACGGCGATCGCCAAGGCCTTCGCCGGCGACGGCGTGCGCGTGTCCGGAACGACCCGTTCGGCAGAGAAGATGGAAGCGCTGCGCCGCGCCGGCATCGAGGCATTCCTGTTCGATGGCGGAACCTTGGAAGAGCAGCTCGTCCGGGCTTTGGCCAATGTCACCCATCTCGTGCAGTCGATCGCGCCCGGAAAGGCTGACCCGCTGCTGCGGCTGCTCGATAAGGACGGCGCGAGCCTGCTGCCGAGGCTTGAATGGATCGGCTATCTCTCCACCGTCGGCGTCTATGGCGATCACAAGGGCGCATGGGTCGACGAGGAAATACCGTGCGTGCCCGTCTCCGGACGGTCGAAGGAGCGGCTCGAGGCAGAAGAGGGCTGGCTGGCAATGGGCGCGAGGCGCGGCGTGCCGGCGGCCGTGCTGCGGCTTTCCGGGATTTACGGGCCGGGCCGCAATGCCTTCTGCAACCTAGAAAAAGGCACGGCGCGGCGGCTGATCAAGAAGGATCAGGTCTTCAACCGCATCCGCGTCGAGGATATCGGCGCGGCGGCGCGCTTCCTGTCGGAGCGCGGGCTCGGCGGCATCTATAATGTCACCGACGACCAGCCTGGGCCGCCGCAGGATGTGATCGTCGAGGCGGCACGGCTGATGGGCGTCGAGCCGCCTCCGGAACAGGCTTTCGAAACCGCCGAACTGACGCCGATGGCGCGTTCTTTCTACGGCGAGAACAAGCGGGTTTCCAATGCGAAACTGAAGGCGGCCGGTTTCCGATTTTCCTTCCCGAACTATTCGATGTCGCTTGCTCAATTGTGGCAGGACGGGCGCTGGCGCGGGTAAATCCGGGCCGCTTGAGGTGACCGGGGTTATCACCCAAATTGAGTAGGAAATTCCTACTTTGCACAGTTGGCAGAACAATTCTCGCCGCATATCATGGTTAACAGCCTTTGAATTTGCGCAAATGTGGCGGGAAATATGGCGAAGTCAGAAAAAATATTCCGTGATTTTTGTGAAGGCCGCGAAGTTTAGGGCTTCCCCGGAAAAATCATTTGAATTTTAGCTGATTTCATTGCGCTTTTTTCTCAAATCGCCATGCGCGGCAAATTCTCATTTTTTATCAATGGTCTGGCAAATATTACAGACTGTAATATTCCGTGATCGCATGCGGCACTTTTTTGCCATTTTTCCACGGATTTAAGCCCCGCCGCCTGCCAGGGCGTCGAGTTCAATAGTTGAGGGATACTCCGTTTTGAAGAAAATCAGCCGTTCTATTATCGCTGCCGCAACTATTGCAGCCTGCTCTTCCATGCTTCCGGCGGAAGGTTTTGCTGCAAATGGCTGTGGCGGTGCTTCGTGGTACGCTCTTCACTCCAAAACTGCTTCCGGAGAACGTATGAACCCCGCCGTCTTGACTGCCGCGCATCGTTCGCTCGCATTCGGCACCAAGGTCAAGGTCACCAACCGCAACAATGGGCGCACCGTCGTCGTCCGCATCAATGATCGCGGCCCGTTCATCCGCGGCCGTGTGCTCGATCTGTCGCGCGCCGCCGCACAGAATATCGGCATGGTGAGCTCCGGCACGGCGAAGGTCTGCTACCAAGTGATCAGCTAAGTCCGGAGCTTGCAACCGGCTGCACGGCGCTTGCTCTTGCCGCCAATCGCGGTTACCACGCGATCGAAACCTGTAAGCAATCCGCCCGACCTCTGGGTGCGGATCGTTCGCACGGTACGGCAACAGGAGATATCTGAATGCGTCTGGGCGGCCGCCTCGAAGGGGCGATTTCTGTGCTCGCGGACATCGATGCCCGCAAGCGACCCGTCGCCGACGCACTCAAGGACTGGGGCCTTGCCCATCGCTTCGCCGGTTCCGGCGATCGTGCCGCGATCGGCAACATCGTCTACGACGCCTTGCGCATGCGGCTTTCGCATGCCTGGCTGATGGATGACGACAGCGCTGCGGCCATTGCCCACGCCGTCATGTTCCGTCAATGGGGTTTCACGCCCGAAAGCCTTGCCGCCGAGCTGGCCGACGACAAATTCGCGCCGGCGCCACTTTCACCCGAAGCCCTTGCCGCCTTTAGCAGCCGCTCGCTCGAAGACGCGCCGCCGCATATCCGCGGCGATATTCCCGAATGGGTTCAATCCTCCTTCGAACAGTCTTTCGGCACGGGCTGGCTCGCCGAAGCACAGGCGCTCGCCGCCCGCCCGACGCTCGATCTGCGCGCCAACATTTTGAAGGCTTCGCGCGACAAGGCGGTCAAGGCGCTCGAAAGAGCCGGCGCGCATGCGGCGAAGATCGCCCGTTACGGCATCCGGATTGCCGCAGGCGAAGGCGCCTCGCGTCTTCCCAACGTGACAGCCGAACTTTCGTTCCAGAAAGGCTGGTTCGAAGTTCAGGACGAGGGTTCGCAGATCGTCGCCGATCTGGTGCTGGCGCGCGATGGCGAACAGATCCTCGATTATTGCGCCGGCGGCGGCGGCAAGACGCTCGCCATGGCCGCCGCCATGCAAAACAAGGGCCAGGTTCACGCCTATGACGCCGATCGCAAACGGCTGGCGCCGATCATCGAGCGGCTGAAGCGGGCGGGCACGCGCAATGTCCAGGTGCATGACGACGCCAGAGGGCTTTCGGGCCTTGCCGGGCGCTGCGACAAGGTGCTGGTCGACGCGCCCTGCACCGGCACCGGCACATGGCGCCGCCGCCCCGATACGAAATGGCGGCTGACGGCGAAGAACCTCGACGAACGTACCGCCCAGCAGCAGGACGCGCTGGCGCAGGCAAGCGGCTTCGTCAAACCGGGCGGTGAGCTGATCTATGTCACCTGCTCGGTGCTGCCTCAGGAAAATGAGGAGCAGGTGCGCCGCTTTACGGCCAGGAATACTGATTTTGAGATCGTCGGCGCCCTGCCCGCCTGGGACGCTCTCTTCGGCAAAGACGCGCCGCGTCCGCACTCCTCCGATGGTCTGACGGTGACGCTGACACCGGCTTCCACCGATACGGACGGCTTCTTCTTCTGCCGCATGCAGCGCAAGGGCTGAGACCCCCGCGAGAGCCGCTGACGGGAGCTTGACGTTCCGGCGCCGTGAAGGTCGTGATTTTCAGTCAAATGCGCTGGAAAGACCGGGGCGTGCTGGCCCGCGCCCTTCTTAAAATCATTCCAAACTAGAGCGTTTGACACCAGTTTACTTTTGCGCGAAGAGACGGAGCCCGACGGAAGATCCGTCACAGGAGAGGATTATGAAGCTCAACAGCAAATTCCGCGCAGCTGTGCTCGCGATTGCTCCCGCCGCTCTGCTCGCCCTTCCCGCGCAGGCTGAGACCGATGCTAGCGCCGTGGTGAAACATTATGCCGAGGTGGCGCATGCCAAATACGAGGACTCGCTGACGACGGCCAAGGCGCTCGACGCCGCCATCGACGCCTTCCTGAAGGCACCGACCGATGAGACGCTCAAAACCGCCAGGGATGCCTGGGTCAAGGCGCGCGTGCCCTACCAGCAGACCGAAGTCTATCGTTTCGGCAATCCGATCGTCGACGACTGGGAAGGCAAGGTCAATGCGTGGCCTCTCGACGAAGGCCTGATCGATTATGTCGATGCCGCCTACGGGACCGAGAGCGACGAAAACTCGCTCTATGTGGCCAATGTCATCGCCAACAAGACGATCAAGATCGACGGCAAGGATGTCGACGCCTCGAAGCTGACGCCTGATTTCCTCTCCAGCACGCTTGCCGAAGCCGGCGGCATCGAAGCCAATGTGGCGACCGGTTACCACGCCATCGAATTCCTTCTCTGGGGCCAGGATCTGAACGGCACCGGTCCGGGCGCCGGCAGCCGCCCGGCCACTGATTACGACCTCAAGAACTGCACGCACGGCAATTGCGACCGCCGCGCCGAATATCTGAAGTCCGCCTCCACCCTGCTGGTTTCCGACCTGCAGGAAATGACCGACAACTGGAAGCCGGACGGGGTGGCGACGAAGACCGTCGAAGCCGATCCGAAGGCCGGCCTCGTCGCCATCCTGACCGGCATGGGCTCGCTCTCCTACGGCGAACTTGCCGGCGAGCGCATGAAGCTCGGCCTGCTGCTGCACGACCCGGAAGAAGAGCATGATTGCTTCTCCGACAATACCTACAACTCGCATCTCAACGACGCGATCGGCATCGCCGCCGCCTATACCGGCAACTATACCCGCGTCGACGGCACCAAGCTCACTGGCCCGTCGCTGCACGACCTCGTGGCCGCCAAGGACAAGGCGCTCGATGCCGAGATGGAAGGCAAGCTCGACAAGACGCTCGATGCAATGAACGCCATGGCCAAGCGTGGCGAGACGGTCGAGAAGTACGACCAGATGATCGCCGAGGGCAACAAGGAAGGCAATGCCGTCGTCCAGGCCGCCATCGACGGGCTGATCGACCAGACGAAGTCGATTCAGCGCGTTATTGCCGCACTCGATCTCGGCACGGTTCAGCTTGAAGGTTCCGACAGCTTGGATAATCCTAACGCCGTCTTCAAATAAGCAAAAAGGCGGGCCGCCTCGACAGCCGGAGCGGCCCGGACTCTTGAAATGTCGCATGCCCCGGCCCGCCGATTGATCGCCAGCGCATCGCTCTGCGCCATGTTTGCCGGATTTTCCGCAGCCATCGCCGGCGGTTTCGACCTGCCAACCAAACGCACCGACCTCTCCGAGACCGATCTCAAACGCGTCGCCGACATCACGCGGCCGACGGCGGATTTTTCCAAGGCCGAGCAATATGAAGCGATGCAGGCGGGGGCCGCGACCTCGATCGATCCCGTCACTGAAGACAGCTTCTCGCATATTTCCGCCAACATCCCCTTCGAGGAAGAGCAGAATTTCAAGCTCGGCAATGCGCTCTTTCGCAAGCTCTGGGTTTCCGCTCCTTCCTCGACGCAGGCCTCTGATGGCCTCGGGCCGCTCTTCAACGCCCGCTCCTGCATGAGCTGCCATGTCAATGACGGCCGGGGCAGACCGCCGGAGGGGGCCACAAGCGCCACCTCGATGTTCCTGCGTCTGGCACGCGCGGCGACCAGGCCGGAGGAAGAAAAGGCGATCGCCAATGCCGACGTCGTGAACTTTCCCGATCCGGTCTATGGCCATCAACTGCAGGACCTTGCCGTCCCCGGCATTGCCGCAGAAGGCCGGATGGCGATCACTTATGATGTGGAGACGGTGACGCTCGGCGACGGTGAAAAAGTATCGCTTCGCCGGCCGCATTATACGGCGACGAACCTCGCTTACGGGCCGCTCGACACGGCGACGACCATTTCGGCGCGCGTGGCGCCGGCGATGATCGGCCTTGGGCTGATCGAAGCCATTCCGGAAGCGGACATTCTTGCCCATGCCGATCCTGATGATGCAGACGGCGACGGCATTTCGGGCAAGGCGGCGATCGTGCGCGACCATCGCAGCGGCAAGATCGCACTCGGTCGTTTCGGCTGGAAGGCGCAAAACGCCACCGTGCGCGATCAGAGCGCCGATGCCTTCGCCAACGATATCGGCATCTCGACGCCCGACCAGCCGGATGCACATGGCGATTGCACCAAGCCGGAAGAAAAATGCCTTGAGATGCCGACAGGGGTGCAGAAACGGCTGGGTGCAGAAGAAGCCCCAGGCCCCGTTCTCGACCTCGTGACCTTCTATTCCGAAAATCTCGCCGTGCCGGCGCGGCGCAAGGCGAGCTTTCCCGAGACACTGCGGGGCAAGCGGATTTTTTACGAAACCGGCTGCATTTCCTGCCATGTGCCGAAATTCGTCACCCGCCGGGATGCAGCCGAAAAGGCGCAATCCTTCCAGCTGATCTGGCCCTATTCCGACTTTCTCCTGCACGACATGGGCGAGGGTCTGGCCGATGGGCAACAGGTCGGGCTTGCAAGCGGACGTGAATGGCGCACGCCGCCGCTATGGGGTATAGGACTGACCCGGACTATCAGCGGACACAGCTTTTTCCTGCATGACGGCCGTGCGCGAAACGTCACCGAGTCGATTCTCTGGCATGGCGGCGAAGCTGAAAAGGCCCGCAACGCTTTCTCCTTCCTGTCGAAAGACGACCGGGCGGCCCTGATTACATTCCTGGAGTCACTTTGATGCGCCTTTGGCACCCCCTGCTCTGCCTCACTCTGATCGGCCTCGCCACATCGGCGGCCGCTGAGACCGCCGCTCCTCCGGCAGGGCTGAATGAGGATGCCGTTCCCGCCGTCATGCAGCGCGCCGTCGATGAGGTGATCCGCCCCGGCTATCGCAATATGCAGCAATCGGCCGCCCGGCTGACGACGGCGATGAAGGATCTCTGTGACGGCGGAACGCAACAGACGCTCGACAAGGCGAAATCCGCCTTCGACGACACGATCCGCTACTGGTCGATCATCGAGATCGTCCAGACAGGGCCGGTCATCCAGGACAATCTCTTGGAGCACATCCTGTTCTATCCCGACCGCAAGGGTGTCGGCCTGAAGCAGGTGCAAGCGCTGATCGCCAAGGCCGATCCTAAGGACGCGACCGTCGATGCCATCGCCGGCAAGAGTGTGGCGCTGCAAGGCCTGACGGCGCTGGAATATGTGCTCTATGGCAACGGCTCCGACGATCTCGTCAAGCAGAAGGGCGGCTTCCGCTGCCTTTACGGTGCCGCGGTCGCCGGCAATATCCAGCGTGAGGCAGGCGAAGTCGTCGCGGCCTGGGAAAAACCCGATGGCGTGCAGGCGAGCTGGAAACATCCGGGCCCGCAGAGCAATGATTTCATGGACAACAAGGAAGCCGTGACTGCGCTCCTCGGCATTCTCGTCCACGGCGCAGAGAATGTCCGCGACCAGCGGCTGGAGCAGTTCTACAAGGGCAAGGACACCACGCCGCGCCCGCGCATGGCCATCTACTGGCGTTCGAAGAACACCTGGAAATCGATGGCCGCCAATCTGGAAGGCCTGCGCACGCTCTGGCAGAAGGCCGGCATGGCCGAGCTTCTGCCGACGGACAAGCGGTCGGTCGCCGCCTCGATCGACGCGGATTTCAAATCGCTGCTCGACAGCGTGCCGAAGCTCAATCCCGACATTGACGTCGCCGTGAGCGATGCCGAGAAGGCCAAACTCGAAGCGTTGCTCGCCGATAGCCGCCAGCTCATTACCAGAATCAGCGACGAATATGGCTCGGCCATCGGCCTTTCGGCCGGCTTTTCCTTTTCGGACGGAGACTGAAGCGATGATACGAAGCACCACGATCGGTCGACGCAGCTTCGTCAAGGCGGCAGGGATCGGCTTCCTTGCGGCCTTGACGCCAAGATCGCTGATGGCGTTGGAGCGCTCGGACGCCGTTTATGCCTCGGGCATTCGCGCAGCCGACGGCTCCTTTGCCATCGCGACGGTGACGGAGCGCGGCGAGATAGTCGATCAGGTGGCGCTTCCCGCCCGAGCTCACGGCATGGCCTTCAGCGCCGCCACCGGCAAGACCGTCGCCTTTGCGCGCCGGCCCGGCACCTATGCGATGATCTTCGATCCACGGAATAAGGGGCAGCCGATCGTCGTCAGCTCCCGGGAAGACCGGCATTTCTACGGCCACGGCGTGTTCTCGCCCGATGGCCGCATTCTCTACGCCAGCGAGAACGATTTCGACGGCAATCGCGGCATGATCGGCATCTACGATGCGACCGACCGCTTCACCCGCATCGGCGAATTCGAGACCTATGGCATCGGCCCGCACGACATGACCGTGTCCGATGACGGACGCCTTCTCATTGTCGCCAATGGCGGCATCGAGACCCATCCCGACTTCGGCCGCACCAAGCTCAATCTCCGGGCGATGCAGCCGTCGCTGGTCCTGATCGATGCGGCGACGGGCGCGTTGATCGAAAAACATGTGCTGCCGGCCGAATGGTCGCAGCTGTCGACCCGCCACGTCGACCTCGACGGCGAGGGCCGCATCTGGTTCGCCTGCCAGTACGAGGGCCACCGCAAGGACCTGCCGCCGCTCGTCGGCCATTTCGCCAAGGGCGAGGATATTTCCTTCGTCGAGCTGCCGGAAGAGACGACGCGCAGGCTTGCCAATTACGTCGGGGCGATCGCCGTCAACCGCAGCGAAGGCCTCGTCGGCATCACCTCCCCGAAAGGTGGCGCCTCGGTGACGATCGACGCGAGGACGGGGAAGGTGCTGGCCGAGACGGCAGTTGCGGATGCCGCGGGCATCGCGCCGGCAAATGAGGGTTTTGCCGTCTCCTCATATGATGGCGACTTCCTGTCGACCCGCAGCGACGTCGCCTGGGATCAGCACATCGTTCGGATCTCTCAGCCGACGCGCGCATAGGCCTTCTGCTCGGCACTGATCGCCGACGCCGCAGCCCTTGCCGCTTGATGCAGCCATTCGCTCCCGCGCACCCGTAGGTCCTCCAGGATCGCCGCGGCCGCTGCCGGATCGTCGGAATGACAGTTGGCGATCTCGAAGCCCATCAGCTCGAGCATCGTCGGCGCAAGCAGGATTTCCGGGTGCTTGTCGATCTCGATCTTGCGGCTGTTCGGCGAGAGCCGGCGCACGAGGATACGCCCGGAGACTTGATAGTGGGGATCGGCCGAGCGCATCCGCCCTCCGGCAATCTTGCCTGCATTGATCGTCCCATGCTGCAGCCCGTGGCAAAGCGACCAGGCCGAGGGCACCAGCGCCTTCGCCTCGCGCAGAACCGGCCCGCCTTGCCATTCGCTATAGGCGACAAAACGCGGCCGACCGAGACTGCCGGTGCCGGCGCGATGCGGCTTGGCCACGAAGCGACCTGTGCCGGATGGCAATGCCCCGGTAAGCGCCTCGATATAGGCGGGAGGCACCGGTTTCTTGCCGGGACGCAGCGTGTTGTATTTCTCCCAAAATTCCTGGCGGTCGGCATTCGGCAGCACCAATGCCTTGCGAAGCCATTTATAATCGCGTTCGAGGATGACGGGCACCGGATTTTCAAGGCCCCGGCGATAGCCGGTGAGGATCAGTTCGCCGATCCTGCGGACGGACGGACCATTGTCGCCACGCGCCAAGATGGCGCTTGCCGCCAGACGAACGCGAGCGCATAAGGCATGAGCGCGGCGTCGTCGAAATCATTGACGCCCCAGACGAGCCGGCCCTCGACATCGCGCCAGGTGCCGAAATTTTCCAGATGCGTGTCGCCGATCGCCAGCACTTCAGGTGCGCCTGCAAGTTCCTGGCAGATGCCGAGGATGGTTTCGCACCAGCGCCAATAGGTGGCGCGCAGGAAGACGAACGCTTTGCTGCGCATCTTCTTATGTTTCTCCCTGAGATCCTTCTTGACGAGATCGTCGCCGAGTTCGCCGCTCAGCCAGTTCTCGAAATTCCGGACAGATTGCGATATCGTCATCATGCCGCTGATGCATCCATCCTTTCGAGTTTGGATGCGAGAATACGCGCTTTGCGCGAAGCTGCAATCGCCATTGCACGAGGCTAGCGGCGCTGACGAAGCGGGTTCATGCAACGACTCATGGCGAAAGGTTGCCCCGGCGACACGATTTGCAGTTTCCGGCGTCGGCCGGGCGGATTTCGGCAAGGTCCAGCTTGTCGAATCCGGCCCGCCATGCCACTTTCCCGGCTTCGAGAGGGGTAGCCATGAGCGAGACTGACAGGGGCGATTTCCGCGCGCGAATCCGCCGCAATTTTGCGCGCCAGGCGGCGATGCAGACGATCGGCGCGGAGCTGACGCGCGTCGAGCACGGCGTCGTCGAGATCGAGCTTCCCTTCGACGTCAAACTGACACAGCAGCACGGCATCCTGCATGCGGGCATCATTTCGGCGGCGCTGGATTCGGCCTGCGGCTTTGCCGCCTACAGCGTCATCGACCCTGAAGCCTCGATCCTGACAATCGAGTTCAAGGTCAATCTCATGTCGCCGGGGCGTGGCGAGCGCTTCCTGTTTCGCGGCGAAATCACCAAACCCGGCTCCACCATTATCGTCGCCGACGGGCGAGGCTACGCGATCAGCGACGGGCCGGCGAAACTCATCGCCTCCATGACCGGAACGATGATGGTCATCCGCGGGAGAGAAGGAATTACAGGATGAAGTTCGAGCTGAAGTCGGTCGCAGGAAAATCCATGCTTTTCGTCATGGCGGCGGAGGCCGAATACGGCTCATTCCTGCGTTCGCGCATTGAACCCCTGATGACCGGCGTTGGCCCGGTCGAGGCAGCGGTCGCGCTGACCAAGACCCTGGCACGGCTGGATGCGGCCGACGACCTGCCGGATCTCGTGGTATCGCTCGGGTCGGCCGGTTCGGCGAAACTGGAGCAGACCGAAGTCTATCAGGTGAGCTCGGTCTCCTATCGCGACATGGACGCCTCGCCGCTCGGTTTCGAAAAGGGTAGGACGCCGTTTCTCGACCTGCCCGCTGCGCTCGAACTGCCGCTGCGCATCCCCGGAATTCCCGAAGCCAGCCTTTCCACCGGCGGCAACGTCATCTCGGGCGCCGCCTACGGCGACATCGACGCCGACATGGTGGACATGGAGACCTATGCGGTGCTGCGCGCCTGCCAGGGCTACAAGCTGCCGCTGATCGGCCTGCGCGGCATCTCCGACGGCGCGGTCGAACTGCAGCATATCTCCGGCTGGACAGAATATCTGCACATCGTCGACCGCAAGCTTTCCTACGGCGTCGACAGTCTGTTCACGGCGCTGGAGGACGGGGTTTTCTGGTTCTAAGGCCTCGAACACGCCGCGCGCCTTTCACAGGCGCGGGGACAATCGGAACAATAAAAACCCGAAGCCCGCGATTTCCCGGATTGCCAGGCGAAGCGCTTTTCTTTAAAGCCTCGCCATGACCCAGACAGCACATCCCGACTCCGTTCTCATCGTCGATTTCGGCAGCCAGGTGACCCAGCTCATCGCACGGCGCGTGCGCGAGGCCGGCGTCTATTGCGAGATCGTCCCCTTTCAATCCGCCGAAGAAGGCTTCAAGCGCCTGCAGCCGAAGGCCGTGATCCTCTCCGGCAGCCCGGCTTCCACCGTGGACGAGGGATCGCCGCGAGCGCCCCAGATCATCTTCGATAGCGGCCTGCCGGTGTTCGGCATCTGCTACGGTCAGCAGACGATGTGCATGCAGCTCGGCGGCAAGGTCGAAAGCGGCCATCACCGTGAATTCGGCCGCGCCTTTCTGGATGTCGACAAGGATTGCCAGCTGTTCGAAGGCCTCTGGTCCTCCGGCTCGCGCCATCAGGTCTGGATGAGCCATGGCGACCGCGTCACGGCACTGCCGGATGGTTTCGAGGTGGTCGCCACCTCTTCCAACGCGCCCTTCGCCTTCATAGCCGACGAGAAGCGCAAATATTACGGCGTGCAGTTCCACCCCGAGGTCGTGCATACGCCCGACGGCGCCAAGCTGATCGGCAACTTCATTCACAATGTCGCCGGCATCAAGGGCGACTGGTCGATGTCGGCCTATCGCCAAAAAGCGGTCGACGAGATCCGCAAGCAGGTCGGTGACAAGCGCGTCATCTGCGCGCTTTCAGGTGGCGTCGACAGCTCTGTCGCGGCACTCCTGATCCACGAGGCGGTCGGCGACCAGCTGACCTGCATCCTCGTCGACCACGGGCTGATGCGCAAGGATGAGGCGGCCAATGTCGTCGCCATGTTCCGCGAGCACTACAATCTGCATCTGCTGCACGTCGATGCCTCCGACCGTTTCATCGGCGAACTCGAAGGCGTCAGCGACCCGGAAACCAAGCGCAAGATCATTGGCCGGCTCTTCATCGAAACCTTCGAGGAAGAGGCGAAGAAATTCGGCGGCGCCGATTTCCTCGGCCAGGGCACGCTCTATCCCGACGTTATCGAGAGCGTTTCCTTCACCGGCGGCCCGTCGGTGACGATCAAGTCGCACCACAATGTCGGCGGCCTGCCGGAGCGGATGAACATGCAGCTCGTCGAGCCGCTGCGCGAACTGTTCAAGGACGAGGTGCGCGCGCTCGGCCGCGAGCTCGGCCTGCCCGACAGCTTCATCGGCCGCCATCCCTTCCCCGGCCCTGGCCTTGCCATCCGCTGCCCCGGCGGCATCACGCGCGAGAAGCTCGAGATCCTGCGCGAGGCCGATGCGATCTATCTCGACGAAATCCGCAAGGCCGGCCTCTACGACGCGATCTGGCAGGCCTTCGCCGTGCTGCTTCCCGTCCAGACTGTTGGTGTGATGGGCGACGGGCGCACGTATGAATTCGTCTGTGCGCTGCGCGCCGTCACCTCGGTCGACGGCATGACGGCGGATTTCTACCACTACGACATGGAATTCCTCGGCCGCGCCGCCACCCGTATCATCAACGAGGTGCGCGGCATCAACCGGGTGGTCTACGACGTCACGTCGAAGCCGCCCGGCACGATCGAGTGGGAGTGAGGGCAGAAGCCGCCCTCCGAGGTAGCTATTCGAGCGGCAGAAGCACCTCCGCCAGCGCCTCATGCTGCGGCACTTCAAGAAGCTAAGCCGCTGGCAAATATTTGGAAGTCGCTCGTCGCCGCGCAGCGTCCGCCAGCGACTCGCCGGCCTTGATAGCTTCGCCATTTGCCTCGATCGATCGGTCGACCAACACAAGGTCGCTAAAGGCGAGACGATGTGGGGCTGAGACTGCATCGATGCTCGATGAAGCGCCTGCCCCGATCACTTCGGACGCGCTCGAGTTCAGCCAGAAACCAATTGCAATGTAAAATCAGTTCGCCTAACCTACTCCCGTCGCTACGCAGCCGAATTCACGCACATACTCCGTTCAAGAAGGAAGTTGGCATGGCTAAGCTCGTCTTCGGGATGAACCAGTCGCTGGACGGTTACGTCGACCACACGGCCTTCGGGCCAAGTCCCACACTCTTCCGCCACTTCGTCGAGCAGGCGCAGAGGCAGGCGGGCAGCGTCTACGGCCGCCAGATGTACGAGGTCATGCGTTATTGGGATGAGGATCATCCCGAATGGGATACCGAGCAGCGAGCCTTCGCAGCGGCGTGGCGGAAGCAGCCGAAATGGGTGGTCTCGCGCTCGTTGACGTCGGTCGGCCCCAACGCCGGGCTTGTTGGGAATGATCTCGAGGGCGCGATGCGCGCGCTAAAGGCCGAGCGTGACGGGGAGATCGAAGTTGCCGGGCCAGACTTGGCGCAAAGCCTTACCGGACTCGGGCTGATCGATGAATATCACATCTACCTGCATCCCGTCGTGCTCGGCCACGGCAAACCCTATTTCGCCGGGCCCCGGCCGCCGCTTCGTCTTGTGAGCCATGATCTGATCGACGAGAATGTGATCAAGCTGACCTATGTTCCTGCCTGATCCAAGGAGCCGCAAGTAACTTGTCCGATCGTGGGCGGCGCGCACCTCTCGCGCCTGCAGTTATGAGCGCGGCCTCCTCCAACCTCCTCATGCTGAGGTGCGAAGCCCATAGGCGTAGCCTCGAAGCACGCCGCAACATTGCTTCTTGAATCCCTCTGATGCCTCCTGCGCTTGCCTCAGCGCACAGACCGGCCGAGGTTTAGTCACCACGGCCGGTCTTTGGTATGCAAGGATGTTGCGGCTCCAGAGCCGCCTCAGCGGCCGTAAGTGACCTCGATCGAGGCCTTGTCGAGCGTGTTGGCCCTGACATAGAAGCCGACCATGGCGCCCGGCGCCGTCTCGGGCAGCGGAAGCTTGTCCACCTTGAGCGCGTAGACGGTGAACTGGTAGCGGTGCGGCTTATCGCCGGCCGGAGGGCATGCGCCGCCATATCCGGAGGTGCCGAAATCTGTGTGGCCTTCCACGGCGCCTGCGGGAAGTTTTTTGTCACCGCTTGCACCCGTGGCAATCCCCGAAGTCTTTGCCGGGATGTTGAACACCGACCAATGCCACCAGCCGGAACCCGTGGGCGCATCCGGATCGTACGCCATGACGGCGAAGCTCTTGGTTCCCTCGGGTGCGCCCGACCAGGCCAGTTCCGGCGAGATGTTCTTGCCCGAGCAGCCGAAGCCGTTGAAGACCTGCGCATCGGCCATGGCCTTGCCGGCGGTCAGATCCTTCGAGGTGAGCTTCATTTCGGCATGGGCGGCCGTGGCGCCGAAGACGGAGGCGGCCATAAGTGCTGCTGTGATCAATCGCATTGCTATTCTCCTGTGGTTGACGATGCCGGGAAACTATCGTCACCGCGCCAGCGCATCTGCCCCGCTCTGCTCAATTTCTGCCCCGATCCGCTCAAATTGTTCGGG
Source organism: Rhizobium sp. L9 (assembly GCF_002531885.1). Lineage (NCBI taxonomy): Bacteria > Pseudomonadati > Pseudomonadota > Alphaproteobacteria > Hyphomicrobiales > Rhizobiaceae > Rhizobium > Rhizobium sp. L9. The sequence goes on from NZ_NWSZ01000013.1 coordinate 188,300, forward strand.
TCCGCTGCGTACATGGCGTGGGCTGACGCCAAACCGCTCCTTGAAGCGCGCGGAAAATTGCGAAGGCGAATCGTAACCGACCTCCAGCGCAACCTGCGCCATCGGCAATGTCGTGGTCTGAATGAGCGCCAGAGCACGGTTCATCCGGGTATCGCTCAAGATATCGCTGAAGGCTGTATTCTCGGCGGAGAGCCTGCGCCGCAGCGTCGCCTCGCTCATGTTGAACAAGCCCGCAGCATGCGCCAGCGTCCAGGCGCCGGCCGGATCAGCTTCGATCATCTGCCTCAGCCGGTCCTCAAGCCGGGGGCTTTCGCATCGGCCGAGCACCGCCCCGCAGAGCGCGAACCAGGTGACGAGTTCCATCAGACGGGCCTTGGCGATGGCGCCCGGAAGCCGCGCCAGATTGCCCGGCTGACTGCAATATTCGAACAATGCAGCAGCTTCCTCCGGCAGCCTCGAGGTGCTGGCCGGAAGAGGCCGTGATGGCACGGCGACTGATCCCATCCTATCATAAGCGTCCTCGAAAAGCTGTCGCGGAATTGGAAGCGCCAGGGTCTGATATTTCTGCGGCGCTTTGGGAATGTTCTCCATCGTCAACGGCCGGTAGTCGGGCAACAGACCGTAATCGCCCGCCTCGAGGCGCAAAGGCTTGTCATCCGACATGACGATCTTCGTTCCAGACTGGACCTGGATCAGCAGCGGGCTGGTAGTGACGAGGCGATGGAAGCAGGCTCGACCACCCTGGCGGATCACTGCCCTGGTCGGAATGGGAAAGACGTCGTCGAGCATATGTTCTCCGCCAGCGGGATGGTCAGAACGGCGACCGGAGCAGCCAGCACGACGTCGCCCGCTTCGCCATCCAACTGAAGGCTCGAAATACCAAAACCACATGCTCGCAGCAACCATGCCGGCGGCACGGCACTCGAGTAGGTCTAACGACCGGCCGACCGGCGCACATAGTCGACCAGCGCGCGCAGTTTCACTGGCTGCCTCTGGCGCCTGGGATAGTAGAGATAGAAACCAGGAAAGGGCGGGCAGAAATCCTCCAGCAGCGGGATGAGCTCGCCGCGATCGACATAGGGCGCGAAGGTTTCCACCATGCCGAAGGTGATCCCGGCCCCGGCGCAGGCCATGCGGATCATCATTCCCATGTCATTGGTCGTGACCACGGGATCGACGGCGACGTCGAAGTCGCGGTCGTTCTCCGTGAACTCCCAGCGATAGGGCGCGGTATCCGGGCGCGGCCGCCATCCGATGCAGGCGTGGTTCTGTAGGTCGCGGGGATGGCGAGGCGAACCGTGACGCTCGAGATAGCTTGGCGATGCGGCGGCGCATTGTCTCTGTTGAGACGAGACCGGTACCGCGATCATGTCCTGCTCGATCACCTCGCCCAGTCTCACACCAGCATCGAAGCCGGCTTTGACGATGTCGAATTCGTCATCGGTGATGGTGATATCGAGCTTGATGCCGGGGCAGGTCTGCATGAAGCCGGCGAGCAAAGTCCCGGATAGGAAGCGCTCGGCGATGGAGGAAACAGTGACCCGCAGCAGGCCGCTCGGGCGCGCTTGCATGTCGCGCACCGTCTGCATCGCATCGCTGACCTGGCGCATCGAGGGACGAACCGCCTCAAGGAAGACTTCGCCGGCCTCGGTCAGGCTGACGCTGCGCGTCGTGCGCTGAACCAGGGGCGCACCAAGCCGGTCCTCAAGGCGTTGCAAGGCCTGGCTGACGGCGGAGCGGGTCACGCCGAGGCGCTCGCCGGCGAGCCGGAAATTCCGCGCCTCCGCTATGGCGAGAAAGACTGAAATGCCTTCGAGATCATCGGCCATTGGTTAGCTATGCTAACCAAGCCATTCGGCATTGGCAACTTAATCGCGCGGCTCGCCAAGATTATGTTCTGTCGAGGGCAAGGCATGAGCTAGCCCCGAGTGCTGCCCGCGTCGAAAGGAAGAGCGATGCCAAAGTTTTACAGCAGCCCAGTTCTGCATCTCTTCACCGCAATCATTCTAACCGGCACGGCGCTCCCCACGTGGCCCGCCGACGCCTCGAACGAGCGAAAATCCAAGTTCCAACAGCCAAGCGAGAACACCATGCAGCAGCATCCCTATGTCGGAATGTGGGTCACCGACGACGGCCGAGTCCGACACGAACTCCTGCCCGACAATCGTTACGACGAGGCCCGGGGACGCCGGGAGAGCGCCTATCGCGGACGCTACGAAGTCACCGGAACACATATCGAGTATTGGGACGATACCGGCTTCACCGCCGATGGCGATTTCGTCGACGACAACACGCTCCATCATGGCGGCATGGTGCTTCGCCGCAAATGACCCCCGCACACCGAAAAGGCCGCATAGGACGGCCGGAAAGGATGACGACATGTCTTCCACCACACCCATCTGGTTCATTACCGGCGCATCATCCGGCCTCGGCCGGGCACTCGCCGAAGCGGTTCTGGCGCGCGGCTGGCGCGCTGCCATTACGGCGCGCAAACCCGATACACTCGGCGACCTCACGGCAGCACATGGCGAGCGGGCCTTGGCCCTCGCCCTCGACGTAACCGACGGCCGCTCTATCGCTGCTGCGGTCCGTGAAGCCGAGGCGCAGTTCGGCGCCATCGATGTCCTCGTCAACAATGCCGGCTATGGCTATCTCTCGGCAATCGAAGAGGGCGAGGATGCCCAGATCCGCGCCCAATTCGAGACCAATGTCTTCGGCTTGATCGCCGTGACCAAACAAGTTCTGCCTGGCATGCGCTCACGCCGGCGGGGGCATATCTTCAACGTCTCCTCGCTCGGCGGGCTCGTCGCCTTCGCTGCAACCGGCTACTACCATGCCACCAAGTTTGCGGTCGAAGCCCTGTCGGAGTCGCTGGCCCATGAGGTCGGTCCGCTTGGCATCCGTGTGACGATCCTGGAGCCCGGCGGCTTCCGCACCGATTGGGCCGGCCGCTCGATGGTCGAATCCAGCACGATCCTCGAAGACTATGCCGAGACCGCGGGCAAGCGGCGCCAGGCCACCCGCTCGGTTTCCGGCAAGCAGCCGGGCGATCCCGCACGCGCGGCAAGCGCAATCATATCGGCCTTCGAGGCGGGCGAGCCGCCGCTGCGGCTGCTGCTCGGGGCAGCTTCCCTGAAGATCGCCCGCGAACGGCTGGACACGCTGCGCGCCAATTTCGATGCCTGGGCTGACACGACGCTCAGCGCCGATTTCCCCAGCTGATCGCCACAACAACCCTCAACCTGCACATGGAGTGTGAAATGTCTGACATCGAAGGAAAGGTCATCGCCATCACCGGAGCCAGCAGCGGCATTGGAGAGGCCACGGCAAAGGTGCTGGCCGCGGCGGGCGCCCGGATCGTGATCGGCGCGCGCCGCAGCGACCGACTGGAGGCGCTCGCCGGCGAAATCGAAGCTGGAGGTGGAACGGTGCGTCTGCGCAAGCTCGACGTCACCGACCGTGCCCAGGTGGAAGCCTTTGCCGGCTTCGCCAAGTCCGAATTCGGCCGCCTCGACGTCATCGTCAACAATGCCGGCATCATGCCGCTCTCGCCGCTCGACGCACTCAAGGTCGACGAGTGGGACCGAATGGTCGACGTCAATATTAAGGGCGTTCTCTACGGCATAGCGGCCGCTCTTCCGATCATGAAGGCACAGGGATCGGGGCAGATCATCAACCTGTCCTCGATCGGCGGCCACAGCGTCTCGCCGACTGCCGCCGTCTATTGCGCGACGAAATACGCGGTGCGGGCAATCTCGGATGGATTGCGTCAGGAGACAGATCGTATCCGCGTCACCGTCGTCTCTCCCGGAACCACGACATCGGAACTCGCCGACACGATCACCGATCCCACTGCGCGGGATGCGATGAAGGCTTTCAGGGCGGTCACCATCAGCCCCGAAGCCGTCGGCAATGCGATCCTCTACGCCATCAGCCAGCCCGATGACGTCGATGTTAGCGAGATCGTCATCCGGCCGACTGCCAGCCCGCATTGAACTGCCGGCATTTCGCCTAAAAACCCAGCGATTGCTGGGCGGGCGGCGGCGGGGCGAGGCTGACGCCTTCAAGCTCCAGCATGCGGGCCTTCGATGTTGAGCCGCCGGGCGCGGAGAAGCCGCCGATCTTGCCGCCGGCGGCCAGCACCCGATGGCAGGGAATGATCAGGGCGACTGGGTTTTTCGCCATCGCCTGACCAACATCGCGGGCCGCTTCCGGCCCGACGCCAAGCTCCTTCGCCAGCGCGCCATAGGTGGTCGTGCGGCCCCAGCCGACACGCCGTGCCGCCGCATAAATATCCCGGAAGAAGTCGTTCTGGCCGGCAAGATCGAGTTGGACGCAGGAGAAATCGGTTTCCTCCCCTTGGAAATAGCGTTTCACCGCTGCGACGGTCTCGAGCACCTGAGGCGTCGGCGCGCCGGGCGCACCATCGGGCAGTCGGCGCAGAAGCAGCCGCTCGGTAGCCTCCGCGGTTTTCGTCGGCAGCTGGAAACGGACGATGCCGGCGTCGCCCCAGGCGATGCCGCAGAAGCCGCCCGCGGTTTCGAAGATGAGATAGTGGTGCCTTGTCTCAGCCATGACATAGCCTCCGCGTTTTCGATGTCCCAAAGGATCGTATGGAGCTGCCGCTGTTTCAACCCGTTTCTTGCCTAGATCGTTCTTTTTTTGTTCCTATAGGCTTGGAAGCCGATTAAGCAGGCACTTTTGATGTTTCGTGCATCATCTCGACGGCGAGGCAAGATCAATCATAGCGGCAACCTGCTTTTCTTCGGGCCTCGGTGAGGCAAGGGTGGCGGTGAGGCTTGCGCTCGCCGGTTTTCAGCGCATAAAGCTGGTCGGGCTGGTGAATGCGGAGCAAGGACAGCATGGACGTTTCGGAGATCATCATCCCAGGCGATACGCCGGGAACGGCGTGGCGGCTGCCGGTGCTGCGTTTTGCTGGCCGTGATCCGAAGGCGCCGAAGGCCTACATTCAGGCGGCGCTTCACGCCGGTGAGCTGCCGGGAACGGCGCTCCTGCATTTCCTCTCGGAGCGGCTGCGTCGGGCGGAAAGCGAAGGCGCGGTCGCAGGCGACATCACCATCGTACCGCAGGCCAACCCCATTGGCGCGGCGCAATCGCATTTCGGCGAATTGCAGGGTCGCTTCGATCTCGGTTCCCGCACCAATTTCAACCGGGATTTTCCGCTGATAAGCGTCACCGATCGGGCAATACTGACGGAAGATTTCACTGATTATCCGGCTACCGACCAGCTGAAGCGGCGGCTTCTGCACATGGCGCTCGGGGCCGACCTCGTCCTCGATCTGCACTGCGACGACGAATCACTGCAATATGCCTATATCGATGAGGCCTTCTGGCCGGAGGCGGCCGACCTTGCCGCCGCGCTCGACATGGAGGCCGTGCTGCTTTCGGATGGCGAAAGCTCGGCCTTCGAGGAGGCCGTCGGTTTTGCATGGAAATATGCGGTTCCCGGCGAACGACAATCCCGACTGCCGGGCAAGCTTTCGGTCACCGTCGAGCTGCGCGGCAAGCGCGACGTCGATCCGCTGCTGGCGAAGCGGGATGCGGACGGGCTCTGGCGTTTTCTCGCCGCACGGGGGATCGTGAGCGACAACAGAATGGCGCCGGCCATGTTTGTCGGTCCCGCCGTGCCGCTCGACAATGTGGAGATCATCCGCGCTCCCGAAGGCGGCGCCGTGCTCTTCCATCGCACGATCGGTGACAGGATTGCAGAGGGCGAACTTCTGGCGACGATCGTCACCCGGCCGGGTCAGCCGGACGGCAGCATCGACCTGCATGCGCCGCAGGATGGGCTGGTCCTGACCCGAACCTCGGATCGGCTGGTGCGCCGGCGCGGCGACCTGATGAAGATCGTCTGCGCCAGGCCGAGCAAGGCCACACGCAAGGCCGGCACGCTGGAGAGTTGAGCAGTCGCTGCCCGGGACAAATGCCCGGGCGGCATTTGCGCCGGCTGTCGCGCATGCTATCCCGTTGCCATCACAGGGAGATCGATCGGGCATGGCCGTCACCATCTATGGCATCAAGAATTGCGACACGATGAAGAAAGCCCGTAGTTGGCTGGAAGAACATGGCGTAGATTATGAGTTTCACGATTACAAGGCACTCGGCATCGACCGCGCCCATCTCGAAGCCTGGATCGATGAAGCCGGCCTCGATACGATGCTCAACCGCGCCGGCACCACCTTTCGAAAACTGCCCGATGCCGAGCGCGAGAACCTGAGCCGGGAGAAGGCGATCGCGCTGATGCTCGACCAGCCGTCGATGATCAAGCGGCCGGTGCTGGAGACGGAAGGCAAGCTCTTGATCGGCTTCAGGCCGGAGAATTATTCGGATCTGTTCGGGCGCTGAGCAATGTCCAAGACCACGCGCGCGACACAGGTTCTCTCCCAGGCGGGTGTCGCCTTTACCATCCACAGCTATGATTATGATCCGGGCGCGGAGCGTGTTGGGCTGCAGGCGGCAGAAGCCTTAGGCGAGGCGCCGCAGCGCGTGCTGAAAACGCTGATGGCGGAGGTGGACGGCAAGCCCGTCTGCGTTGTCGTGCCGTCGGATCGCGAAGTCAGCATGAAGAAACTCGCCAGCGCCTTTCGCGGTAAATCCGCCAATATGATGAAGCCTGCCGATGCCGAACGGCTGACGGGCTACCATGTCGGCGGCATCAGCCCCTTCGGCCAGAGGAAGACCGTGCCGATGGCAATCGAGGAGATCGCTCTCGCAGAGCCGCTCGTCTATATCAATGGCGGACAGCGGGGGCTGCAGGTGCGGCTTGATCCGAAGGATGCACTGAAGGTGGTAAAAGCCGTCGGCGCGCCATTGGTCGCCTGATCAGAGGAAACGAGCGAGCAGACCGGAAATCGCCTTCGCCTCGTCTTCGGCAAGCTTGCTGCCGACATGGCTCTCGATCGCTGCGGCATAGACAGTCCACATCCGGGTGCGAAGCGTTCGGCCGGCATCGGTGATCAGAACCCAGCGCCCGCGGCCATCCTCGGCGAAGACCTCACGCCGGACCAAGCCCTCTCTTTCCAGCCGGTCGATCAGCCGGGAAAGATTATACTGGGCCAGCAATGTCCGCTCCTCTATCTCGTAGGGCCGCAGCTTGCCGTCGTTCGCGCGCGCCAGTTCCCACAGCACGTCATACCAGGCAAGCGGCGGCATGCCGGCCGCTTTCAGATCGGCTTCGATCGCGGCGAGCAGCCGTTCGCGAGCGCGCATGATGCTGGTCCAGGCAGAGGTGGCGGTTTCGCTCGGCTTCGGCATCTTTTCCATGATAGATGCAGATACATTTATCTTGCGCAAAGCCGCAAGCACTACTATATGCAAATGCATCTATTAAAACTGCGAGGAGACGTTCATGAGCAGGCTTACCCTCATCAGCCACCATCTCTGCCCCTATGTGCAACGCGCCGCCATCGCGCTTCACGAAAAGGGTGTTCCCTTCGAGCGCGTCAACATCGACCTTGCCAACAAGCCAGACTGGTTCCTGCAGATCTCGCCGCTCGGAAAGGTGCCGCTGCTGAGGATCGAGGAAGAGGATGGCAGCGAGGCCGTCCTCTTCGAAAGCAGCGTCATCTGCGAATATCTGGAGGAGACGCAGGCGGGGCCTGCCCTGCATCCTGCCGATCCGCTTGCCCGCGCCCGCCATCGCGGCTGGATGGAGTTCGGCTCGTCCGTGCTTTCCGATCTCTGGGGCTATGAAACGGCCACGGAGGTGGAACAGCTGGAGGCCAAGCGCAAGGCGCTGATCGCCAAGTTTACGACGCTCGAAGGAGCGCTCGGGGATGGACCTTATTTTTCCGGCAGCAGCTTCAGCCTCGTCGATGCCGTCTTCGCGCCGATCTTTCGGTATTTCGATGTTTTCGACAGGCTGGGGGATAGCGGCATCTTCGAGGGGCTCGAGCGGGTGACGCGCTGGCGGAGCGCGCTCGGCGAACGGCGGAGCGTGAAAGACGCCGTCGGCGAGGATTATCCCCAGCGGCTGTTGGAATTCCTGGAAAAGCACAAGTCGATCCTGCTCAGGCTGCCCGTCGCGGCCTGAGGCGTGATGCTGAAGCGGGTCGGGCATGGCGCCGGCCGGTTTCAAATCGGCGGCGGCGCGCTTCATTTTCGCCGCAAACGGGTCTAAGTCTTTCAGCCTCTTGGAGCGGTTCAGCTTTTCACGGAAGAGCAGAACCGCTCTAATCTCTTGAACTTACGCAATTCCAGACGGAAAACCGCTTCGCACTTTTCCTGGAATTGCTTTTGCGTCGATGACAGAAGGCAGGTTGCACCATGACTTTCATGCCCCAGAGCCAGAACACCGTTGATCCCGTCAAGCTGGAAAAACTCGCGGAAGTCGCGGTCAAGGTCGGGCTGCAGCTGCAGAAGGGCCAGGATCTGGTGATCACCGCGCCTGTTGTGGCGCTCCCGCTCGTTCGCCTCATCACCAAACACGCGTATCAGGCCGGCGCCGGTCTGGTGAGCGCCTTCTACTCCGACGAGGAAACGACGCTGGCGCGTTATCAGTATGGCAGCGACGAGAGCTTCGACCGCGCCTCCGACTGGCTCTACGAGGGCATGGCCAAGGCCTATGCCAACGGGGCGGCCCGTCTGGCGGTCGCCGGCGACAATCCAATGCTGCTTTCCGAGCAGGATGCCGGCAAGGTCGGCCGCGCCAATCGCGCCACATCAACCGCCTATAAGCCGGCCTTGGAAAAGATCTCGAATTTCGACATCAACTGGAACATCGTCTCCTATCCCAACCCCTCCTGGGCCAAGGTGGTCTTCCCCGACGACCCGGAACCGATCGCAATCGCCAAGCTCGCCAAGGCGATCTTTGCCGCCTCGCGCGTCGATGTCAGCGACCCCGTCGCCGCCTGGGCGGAGCACAATGCCAATCTCGCCAAGCGCTCAGCCTGGCTGAACGGCGAGCGTTTTGCCTCGCTGCATTTCAAGGGGCCGGGCACCGATCTGACGGTCGGTCTTGCCGACGGACATGAGTGGCATGGCGGCGCCTCCACCGCCAAGAACGGCATTACCTGCAATCCGAATATTCCGACTGAAGAGGTGTTCACGACGCCGCATGCTTTGCGGGTCGAAGGCCATGTCTCGAGCACCAAACCGCTGTCGCACCAGGGCACGCTGATCGACAATATCCAGGTGCGCTTCGAGGGTGGGCGGATCGTCGAAGCCAAGGCGTCACGCGGCGAAGAAGTGTTGAATAAGGTGCTTGATACCGACGAGGGCGCGCGCCGGCTCGGCGAAGTGGCGCTCGTGCCGCATTCCTCGCCGATCTCGGCGAGCGGCATTCTGTTCTACAACACGCTGTTCGACGAAAACGCCTCCTGCCACATCGCGCTTGGCCAGTGCTATTCCAAGTGCTTCCTCGATGGCGCTTCACTGAGCCAGGAGCAGATCAAGGCGCAGGGCGGCAATTCCAGCCTGATCCACATCGACTGGATGATCGGATCCGACAAGGTCGATATCGACGGCATCACACCGGACGGTGGGCGGGTTCCGGTGATGCGGCAGGGCGAGTGGGCCTGAGCGGCATCACCGTGCGCTGGCTGAGCCAGACGCTGGCAAGGACCATGGCGAAGCCGGCAAGCTGCGCCGGCGTCAGGCTCTCGCCGAGCGCCAGCCAGCCGAGAAGAGTGGCAACGACGGGGCTCAGGAAGCCGAGCGACGCCGCAGCCGAGGGCTCGATGCGAGACAGACCGCGAAACCACAGCAGATAGGTAAAGGCCGCTCCGATCAGGCCAAGCCAGGCGATTCCGAGAATATTGGCGGCCGTCGGCACCGGTAGCGCCGGCTCAAGCAGCAAGGCGACGGGCACGAGCAGGATACCGCCCGCGGTCAATTGCCATGACGTAAAGGTAAGGCTGGAAACAGGCGGCTGCCAGTGACGGGTCAGCACGGTGCCGAAGGCCATGGAGACGGCGCCGGCAAGGCCAGCCGCAACGCCCAGAGGATCGAGCGCCGCATTCGGCGTCAGCACCAGCAGCGCGACGCCTGCCATACCGATCAGGCCGGCGACGACGGCAAGGAAGCGGATCGGCTTGCCGAGGAAGAGGCGCGACAGGGCGATGACAATCAGCGGCTGAACGGCGCCGACCGTGGCCGCGACGCCGCCCGGCAGGCGATAGGCCGAAACAAAGAGCATTGCCCAGAAGAACGAGAAGTTCAGCGCCCCGAGAATGAAGGCGCGGCCCCACCAGACCCCCGTCGGCAGCTTCCGGACAATGAGCAGGAGAAGCAGGCCGGCCGGCAAAGCACGCAGCATGGCGACAGACAGCGGATAACCCTGCGGCAGGAAGGACGTCGTGACGAAATAGGTGCTGCCCCAGATGGCGGGGGCGATAGCGGTCGTCAACACGTCGGCGATATGGCGAGAATTTATCTTCATATCAAGAATCTCTATATCAAGATAAATTCAGCATAGTCCATTTTATCTTGACGTCAAGATATCCACTGCTATCGATGTGACATGAATGAAGAGAAGCAAGATCACGTCGACCGAATCCTGGCGCAATGGAGGCGCGAGCGGCCCGACCTCGACGTCGAACCGATGGGCATCCTCGGGCGCCTCAAGCGCCTCGGCACCCATCTCGGCCGCGAGGTCGAAGCCGTGCTCATGAAGCACGGGCTTTCAACGCCGGCCTTCGACGTCCTAGCCACACTTCGCCGTTCAGGCGCGCCGCACCGGCTTTCGCCGGGCGAGCTTCTGGAGATGACGATGGTGAGCTCCGGCACGATGACGAACCGGATCGACCAGTTGGAGAAAGCGGGATTCGTCGAGCGCATCGTCAATCCGCAGGACAGGCGCAGCGTGCTGATTGCGCTGACCGACAAGGGACTTGCGACCGTCGAAGAGGCGGTCGGCGCCCATGTCGCCAATCAGCAGCGGCTGACGCGCAATCTGACACCCGAGGAAAGGGCCACGTTCGACCGGCTGCTCAAGAAGTTCCTGTCGGACTTTGAATAGTCAGACTGCGGCGAGCAACTTACGGACGCGCTCCAAATGCGCCTTGCGCCTGGCATCAGTCGCGCGGTCCATGTCGTGCAGGCTCAGCATTCGGAAGACGAGCTTCTTCGCGCAGAATGCGGCAATGCCGCGCTTCAGCAGGCGGCGGACGGGATCGCCCATATAAAGATGCACCAGCCACCAGGGCGATCCCGTCGTGGTCAACGCATAGAGCAGCCGGATATTGGTAAGCTCGGGCACGATGCGGCCGCCGGCGGCATCGTGCGTGAAGGCCACGCCGGGCGCGAAGATGCGATCGAAGAACCCTTTCAGCACGGCTGGAAAATTGAACCACCATTGCGGAAAGACAAGGACGAGACCGTCAGCCGCCTTCAGGCGGCCAACGATGCCGGCAACGGCCGAAGTGTCGTAGGGCATATCGAAGTAACCGCGGCGCTCGGCTTCGGAAAGGCGCGGATCAAAATCCTCAGCGTAGAGATCGATGAGATCGACAACATGCCCGGACGCTTGCAGTGCCTCGCGGGCCGTGCGCGCCACCGAGGCAGCGAAACTTTCCGGCAGCGGATGGGCAAGCACCAGCAGGATCCGCATCGTCAGAACAAGCTTCCCTGCTTCGGCGCATCCGCTGGTCTTGCACCCCGCTTCTTCGCCCCGGTGGGCGGTACGCCGCCTTCTGTGGTCATGGCGCCGACCCGGCCGTCGGCAAATTCGATGGCGATGCCCATGCCGGCAGAAAGTGCCGCCGCCTGCGAGACCGGCCTGTTGTCCTCATCGCGAATGACGGCGTAGCCGCGCTTCAGCACATTCTTGTAGGAGAGCGACTGCAGCACGCGGTCCTGCGCGGAAAGTTCGGCGCGGGCGCGCGTCAGCTGATGGCGGATCGCCGTATCGGCATGGCGCGAAAGGTTGCCGAGCCGCTCACGACTGCGGTCTGTCTGGGTCTTCAGCCGCCCCGGCAGCGAAGTGAGAATGGCCTCGGCGCGGTCAATGCGGGATTTCGAGCGATCTAGCAGACGCTCGATTGTGCGCTCGGCCCGCGCCATGCGCTCGCTCAGAAGCTGGCGTCGCTCGGCGATGCGATTGGAGAGCACATCGGGGCGCAGATGCGAGGCCATACGCTCGAAGCCGCGACGCTTGTTGATGGTGTTGAGTTCCAGCCCGCGACCAAGACCGACGGCCGCTTCATCGAAACGGCGGCGCGGCAAGGCGAGAAGCTGATCGAGCGAGGGCAATGCCCGCATCAGACTACGGACGGACTGGCGGCGCTGATCCATCTGCCGGTTCATGCAGCCCTGCAGGCGGGCGGCAAGCGCCGCAGCCTGCACCTCGAGCTCCGCCTTGACGGGCACGGCCATTTCCGCCGCCCCCGTCGGGGTCGGAGCGCGGACATCGGCGGCATAGTCGATCAGCGTCCAGTCGGTCTCGTGGCCGACGGCCGAGATCAGCGGTATGCGGCTTTCGGCAGCGGCGCGCACGACGATCTCGTCGTTGAAACTCCAGAGATCTTCCAGGCTGCCGCCGCCGCGCGCGACGATCAGCACATCCGGGCGGGGGATGGCGCCCGCGGGCCCCAGCGCGTTGAAGCCGCGGATGGCGTTCGCCACCTCCTCGCCGGATCCCTCCCCCTGGACCTTCACCGGCCAGACGAGGACATGCACGGGAAACCGATCGGAGATGCGGTGAAGGATATCGCGGATGACGGCGCCGGTCGGCGAAGTGACAACGCCGATCACATGCGGCATGAAGGGAAGCCGCTTCTTGCGGGCGGCGTCGAACAAACCCTCGGCACCGAGCCTGCGCTTGCGCTCCTCGATCAGCGCCATCAGCGCGCCGGCGCCTGCCGGCTCCAGCGTCTCGATGACGATCTGATACTTCGAGGAGCCCGGAAAAGTGGTGACCTTGCCGGTGGCGATCACCTCCATGCCTTCCTCGGGGCGGAACTTCAGCCGCGAGAAACTGCCCTTCCAGATCACGGCGTCGATGCGGGCGCGATCATCCTTCAGTGCGAAATAAGCGTGGCCGGAGGAGTGCGGACCGCGATAACCGGATATTTCCCCGCGCACGCGAACCTGATCGAAGGCGGTTTCGACGGTGCGCTTGATCGAGCCGGAAAGCTCCGAAACCGAATATTCGGCAAGGTTGGTCGGCGAATCGCTGTCGAAGAGGTTGCTCATCCCTCCTTTCTATTTCCATTGGCGGGAAACAGGAAGGTCCGCGACCGCCGGAGAGACCCGTTTTCCCGACGGCTGAACCGTTGGCGTGGCAGAGTCGAGGCCGTTCTTTCAAGACTCATGCTCTGGGCATTGCGTGCATGCGGTCGTTGCAGCAGAAAAAATGACAAGAAAAACGGGAAAATCCGTTTCGCCGGGGAACGCATAGATAAAAAGCGCGTTTTACCCGAAAGGGATTGCTAACCACCGCAATACAAAGGATTTTCAGCCGAGAGAGCCGGTAAATCTTTGTTAGTTGGCGCTTCCTATTCTTCCCCTCGTTCTCTCTGGGAAGGTGCTGAAATGATTATTCTCACAGCAGCAGCATTGGGCATCAGCGCCGGGTTAATGCGCTCGGCCGCCGGGATCGCGTTGGTGGCCGCGCTGATCGGAATGAGCTTCACCCTGGCGACGATAACCTCGCCGGGGCCAGTGTCACTTCTGGCGCTTGTTTATGCCATTCTCGGCTATAATGGCGGTCTTATCCTCTTTGTGCTCGGGCTTTATGCCAGCGACCGTCTGCAGGCCGTCCGCACGTCTCACTGACGTCAGCGCAACATAAAGGCTGCCGGCGTCAATTCGCCGTCGGCCGGTAGCGGAAGAACTGGACGCCCGTATCCGGCACTTTTGCAAGTGGTTCCAGATAGGGCGGAATATTCCCCTTGCCAAGTTCGGCATAGAGCCCATTCGGCTTCAGTTTGGCAAGTTCGCGCGTCTGCAGGTCCTTCGGGCAGAAAGCAAGCGCCGTCACACCGGCTCCCTTCAAAAAGGCTTCCGCCTCCTGCGGCTTTGCCAGGCCGATATGCATTTCCGTCAGCATGCCGCCCTGATCTCGGTGATAGGGGGCGGCGAGAACCCGATTTTGCGTGAATCGGAGGATCGGCACACCCATTTCCGATGGCGCGGAGACCAGGCCGGGCGGTAGTTCGCCAAGCGGTGCCAGCGCCTCTTTCGATGTGCAGGAAAGCGCCTTTGTCGGCTCCGCCGCCTTGTTCTGCGCATCGTTCTCCATCTGCATTGAAACGAGCCCGCCGCCGACGGCCCAGACCGCCGGAACGCTTGCGAGAACACTCGTCACATAGACAAGGGCGGCAGCGACATTCTCGCTGTCGCTGTTGGAGATGCGCCTGACATCGATAATCAGCAGGGCGAGCGGCAGGATCGAAAGCAGGTTCGAGAAGGAAGAGCCGCGCACCTGGACCAGCGCGATCGCCCAGCTCGTGGCAAGCAGGAAGAGCAGGATAAGGTGGATCTGCACGCGATCGCGCTGAATGATGCGAAAGATGCAGACGGCAATGCCGAGCAGACCTGCCGCATAGAAGGCTCCGACCAAGGTGGGATCTGTGCGCGCCAGCGCCAGGAGCGACTGGGCTTCCGAAATATGGCGCAGCCAGAGTTCGACCAGCATCGGATCGAGACTGCCCAACGGATCGCTCAGGCATTGCGGTGCGATGACGATCGCCGCACCAAAAACGCCGGCGCCGACAAAGGCGAGCGCGATAAAGCGCAAGGGTCGACGCAAGCCGCTCGCAAAAATGGCCGAAAACAACAGGAGGCCGCTGCCGATCGCCGCCAGGCTGTAGTAGCCGAGCGAGAGATTGTCGCAGGTAACCATCGAATAGAGCCGGGGCGGAACCGTTGCGAAGAAAAGAATGTTGATCGCAATCGTCAGCGACAGCCCGAAGGCCCGGGCCGCAGCGCAAAAATTCTCGCCTTCCCATGCCCAGAGCAGCGCGATCGTGAGGCAGACGGCAGCGACGAAAGGAGTGGTTTCGGCGCCGATGGCGATGGCGACAGCCGCCGCAACGCCGGCGACCGCGTAGCTCCAACCGCGACGCGCGGGATCCATGAGCATCGCCACCATCGTCGCGACCAGCGCCAGCTGCGCATTGTGATGATCGATGGCGCCAGGGGCGAAGCGGTTTCCAATGTAGATCGCCGGAGCAGTGAGACCGAGGGCGATATGCATACCCGCAATGCCGCCGATCCGCCGGCCGGCAACGCCCATGGCGAGCATGGCAGGAAAGATGAGCGATACGGGCCAGACGGCCAGCGCCAGCGCCTCGGCGGTTTCACGCGGCGCAAACAGGTCGAAGAACCAGATCAGCGAAGCGATCGGCAGATCGATCAAACGCGACCAGTGCATCAACGTACCGCCGGCGAGGCCGAGACGATATTGCATCAGATCGAACCAGCCCTGACCGGCAAGAAAATCGCGAACCTCGACGAGACGCATGCCATCGTCATTGTCGGGACCGACATAATCCGTGGCGCCGGAGAGCTTGGTAACAAGGATGACGGCGGCGAGGATGACACTATAGGCGATGACGGCGGGCCAGAGACGCGTCAGCAGCGCCCCGAGCCGGCTCCTGCGGGCGGCGGTCACGGTCGACGCATTGGCGATCGGCTGCACGGCGTTCATCGTGGTTAGCAACTCGTTTCCAGATCGCCGAACCTTAGCGGGCGCCGATCAAGAAAGTGTAAAGCCGTTTGCGCACGCAGCCGACTTTGCCTCGGTCATAGGGTTTATTAACGCTGCATGATTTAAGCTGTTGGCGGCTTTTCAGTGTAACGAGTAGAGTCATGGCCCGAACGCGTTCCCATCACCCGGACATTGCCGTCCTGCTTCCCTGCTATAATGAAGCTGCGACGATCGGCTCCGTGGTGCAGGGCTTCCGGGCGACGCTGCCGGATGCCGCAATCCACGTCTACGACAATAATTCCACCGACGGCACCGCGCTGCAGGCGATGCTGGCCGGAGCGCATGTCGTGCGCGAGCGGCGGCAAGGCAAGGGACATGTCGTGCGCCGCATGTTCGCCGACATCGAGGCCGACATCTACATCATCGCCGACGGCGACGGAACCTATGCACCCGGCGATGCCGAGGAGCTGGTGCGGACGCTTCTGACCGAACGCGCGGACATGGTTGTGGGAACCCGGCGCGGCGTGCATGCCGATGCCGGCCGTCAGGGCCATGCGCTTGGCAACCGGCTTTTCAACCTGCTCTACCGGACGATCTTCGGCCCCGACTTCACCGATATTTTTTCGGGTTACCGCGCTTTCTCGCGCCGCTTCGTCAAGAGCTTCCCGGCAGTATCCGGCGGCTTCGAGATCGAAACCGAGATGTCGGTGCATGCCTCCCGGCTGAAACTTCCGGTGAGCGAGCTGGAGCTCGATTATGGCCGCCGCCCGGAAGGCTCGCACTCCAAGCTTTCGACGTTCCGTGACGGCGGAAAAATCCTCTGGATGTTCGCGATGCTGATGAAGGAAACGCGGCCCTTCGCCTTCTTCAGCGCGATCAGCGCCGCCTTCATGCTGGCAAGCCTCGGCTTCATGACGCCGGTGCTGGCGGAATATTTCGACACGGGCCTCGTCAGCCGCATGCCGACCTGGGTGCTATCGATGGCGCTGATGATGATCTCCTTCATGCTGTTCACCGCCGGCGTCATCCTGGATTCCGTGGCCCGGGCCCGGGCCGAGCAGCTTCGCATCCATTATATGAGCCTGGAGACCGCCAGCGCGGCCAAGGCGCCGCTCGCCGACGCACAGCCGGCATCGCGTGAACGTCCCGGAAAGGCGGATGCGGCATGAGAAAGCTCGTCCGCTTCGCGATCGGCGGCGGCATCGGCTTCCTTGTCGATGCCGGCATGCTGGCGGCGCTGCTCCATCTGACGCCGCTCGGCCCATTTCTGGCGCGGCTCGTCGCCATCGGCGTGGCAATGGCGACCACCTGGGCTTTCAATCGCAGCTTCACCTTCGATCGTTCCGGGCGGTCGCTTGCTGCCGAGGGTTTCCGCTACGGCTCGGTCGGCGTGACGGCGGCGCTTGTCAATTACGGGCTTTACTCTGCGCTGCTGCTTTCGCTGCCCACGCTCCAGCCGCTGGCCGCCATGGTGATCGCCAGCGTCGCCTCGATGGTCTTCAGCTTCTTCGGCTATTCGCGCTTCGTCTTCCGCCCGGAATGAGCGGAATGATCAGACTGGCTCCCAGCCGTCCTTCTCGCTGGCGCGGTAGATCGCATCGATCACCTTCTGGTTCAGCTTCGAGTTTTCGAGCGTAACGATCTCTTCCTTGCCGTTCTTTACCGCCCGAGCGAAGGCCTCGACCTCGCGCCTGTATTGGCGGCTGTCCTGATAGCGGAAGATGCGCGATTCATTGTGGCTGCGATCGGCCAGTTCGATCTCTTCCGGTCCCCAGCGATTGGCGTTGAAGGGCGACTTGACCTCGATGTAACCTTCGGTGCCATGGAAGACCATGACCTGGCGGTTGGCCATCTGCGTCGAGACGTAGAAGCTCAACTCGAAATCACCGAAATCGGCCTTGACGCTCGAATAAATATCCGTGCCGAAATCCGGATCGCGCTCGGTGATCGCCTGGACTGAGAGCGGCTCCTTGCCGGTGGAAAAACGCGTGCTCATGACGGGATAGACGCCGATATCGGGAAGGCCGCCGCCGCCGAGTTCCGGAACGTTGCGCATATTGGCGGGGTCGCGGTTGAAATAGGTGAAAGCGCCCTGCACATGCCGGAGCGAACCGATCGCACCCTCGCCGATCAATGAACGCACCTTCTGCCAGACTGGGGAATAGGTGACCATGTAGGCTTCGGTGACCACCACGCGATTGCGGTCGCGGGCAGCGATGACGGCGTCGATATCATCGGCCTTCAGCGCCAAGGGCTTTTCGCAGAGCACATGCTTGCCGGCATCGGCTGATTTGATCGACCATTCGATATGCTGCGACGTCGGCAGCGGGATATAGACGGCGTCGATGACGTCGGAAGCCAGCATTTCCTCATAGGAGCCGAAGGCATGCGGCACGGAAAAGCGATCGGCCATTTCCCTTGCCCGCGTCAGATCGCGGCTGGCGATCGCCGTAACGACGCAATTTTCAGCGTCCTGGATGGCGGGAACGACATTGTCGCGACCGATCTTCGCCGTTGAAATGATACCGAAACGCAGCATGTGCGAGCCTCCCAAAACCAATGCCGTCGAACCATATTCAGGCCTCGAGCGCGACGCAATGGTGCGACATGAAATTGCAGAAGTCGGGTTTGCCTAGTGCCGGGATCGCGCTAACTTGGCCAAACGGCGTTCTGCCGTATCCGCGATTCAACACAGCCTTTTATATTTCACCCATTTTGGAGAGCCTTATGGAACTGCGCCGGCTTGGGAAAACAGGTCTTTCGGTCGCACCGATCGTCATCGGCGGCAATGTCTTCGGCTGGACGGCCGACGAGAAAACATCCTTCGCCATTCTCGACGCATTTTTCGATGCCGGGCTCAACACGGTCGATACGGCGGACGTCTATTCCGCATGGGTTCCCGGCAGCAAGGGCGGCGATTCCGAGGAGATCATCGGACGCTGGCTGAAACAGGCCAAGGTTGGCCGCGACAAAGCCATCATCGTTACCAAGGTGGGCTCGGACATGGGCGAGGGAAAGACGCTCAAGGAGAGCTATATTCTGAAGGCGGTCGAGGCGTCGCTGCGCCGGCTGCAGACCGACTATATCGATCTCTATCTCGCGCATTGGCCGGATGCCGACACACCGCACGAGGAAACGCTCGGCGCCTTTGCAAAGCTGAAGCAGCAGGGCAAGATCCGCGCCATCGGCTGCTCGAACTATGACGCGGATCTGCTCCAGGCGTCCTTCGAAGCAGCCGAGAGGGCAGGCCTGCCCCGCTATGATGTGCTGCAGCCGGAATATAATCTTTACCAACGCGCCAGTTTCGAAGGGCCGCTTGCCGACCTCTGCGTTCGTCAGGATATCGGCGTCATCACCTATTTCGGCCTCGCCGCCGGCTTTCTCACCGGCAAATACCGCAGCAAGGCCGATACGCAGGGACGGGCCCGCGAAGGCCGCGTTTCGCAGTATTTCGATGAAAAGGGCCTGGGCATTCTCGCCGCGCTCGACAAGGTGGCTGCCGAGACCGGCGCCACGCCGGCGGAAATCTCGCTTGCCTGGCTGTTGCGCAAGAGGGGCGTGACGGCGCCGATCGCCAGCGCGACCAGCCTGTCACAGCTCGAAAGCCTGGTGACGTCGGCGACACTTTCCCTTTCCCACGACGCAGTGGCGCTGCTCGACGAAGCCGGCGCTGAAAGAACAGAGCCATGACCGCAACGATACGTGATGCCCGCCCCGAGGATGAAGCCCGCTGGCGCGAACTTTGGGCCGCCTATCTCGCCTTTTACGAGGTGACTGTCGATGCAGATATCACCGACCAGACATGGCGCCGGGTCTTCGATCCGGCCTCCGCGATCGCGATGCGCGTCGCCGAGGTCGACGGCAGGATTATGGGCTTTGCTCTTTTCCTGACGCATGAGGGCACCTGGATCCGCGGCAGGGACTGCTACCTCGAAGACCTCTTCGTCGATCCCGATGCGCGCGGCAAGGGCGTCGGCCGGGTGCTGATGGACGATCTCATCGCGCTCTGCAAGGCGAAGGGCTGGTCGCGGCTCTATTGGCATACGAGCGAGCAGAACAAAACGGCCCGCGCGCTCTATGACAGCTATGTCGAAAGCGACGGTCACATCCGCTACCGCATCAGTTTCTGAGTGAAGGGAATCCCTCATAGAAAGCGCCGTGATCACCCTCCCAGTTCGCCATGCCCGGCTTGGTCAGGATGCCGCGCGGCCTGACATAGCTCTGGATCACCCGCTTCGGCCGTTCATGCCATTGGATATTGAAGGCCCAAAGCTTTGGGAAGAAGCAGAGCGTGGCGTAGGGCAGATGGTCGTGGATCCACCAGGCGAGCCGCTGCCAGTCGCTTTCATCGCGATAGCGGTCGATCACCCACGGCACGGCAATGCAGACGGCGGCGCCAATGCAGCCGTCGAAATCCCTGAGATCCCAGATGTGATGCGCAGCGGTGGCGGCATTGGTGGAACAGTTCAGATTGTTCGCGTTGCCGAAGCGGTTGACCTCAGGCGAGCGGTAACCGGAGCGGATGTGCAGGCGCCCGAACGTCGCTTCGAGCGGCTCCAGCAGTTCCTCGCAAAGCTGCGTGCCGGCTTCGATCGCTAGATCGGGATCCTCGGGGATATTGGGGATTCGGTAGAAATCGGCGATTTCGGAATGGAGGAAATCGCGGAAGAAGAAGTTTTGCGACAGCCGTACGCGGCCGAGATCCTCCAGACCTTTCATCGAACCCGGCTTTCGCATGAGCTTTTCTTCCTCCACATCGGCGGCAGGATGATTGCCCGGCGCGGTTTTCCAGTCCACCCGAAATCGGTCGGGAACAAATTGCGCGATCTTTGCTTCTTAGTGTGTCGCCGCGTTCGCGGCCTTTCCCAAAACAAGGATCGAGAAAATGGCCAAGGAAAAGACGTTGGAAGATCTCTTCTACGACACGCTCAAGGACATCTATTTTGCCGAGCGGCAGATATTGCGCGCCCTGCCGAAGATGGCGCGCGCCGCCCAGTCCTCCGAACTGAAGGCCGGTTTCCAGAAGCATCTCGAGGAAACCGAAGCCCAGGTCGAGCGCCTGCAGCAGGTTTTTGAAAAGATCGGCAAGCGCGCCCAGGGCAAGACATGCGAGGCGATCCAAGGCATTATCGCCGAGGGCGAAGAGATCATGGAAGAATTCAAGGGCACACCGGCGCTGGATGCCGGGCTGATCTCCGCCGCCCAGGCGGTCGAGCACTATGAAATCGCCCGTTACGGCACCCTGAAGACCTGGGCCGCAACGATCGGCCTGAAGGATGTCGTCGCGCTGCTCGACCAGACGCTGCAGGAGGAAACGGCCACCGACAAGATCCTTACCAAGCTCGCCACGACGGCGGCAAACCAGAAGGCAAAAGCCGCCTGACGAAACGAGACAAACGAGCGGCGGCCCTCACCGGCCGCCCGCATCCCTCTCCACATACCTGAAGAAATCGATAAAGGCGCGCAGCGCCGGCCGCATCTGCCGCCGGCTCGGATAATAGACAAACGGCCCGGGATAGGGCGCACACCAATCCTGCAGCACCCGCACCAGCCTGCCGGCCGACAGTTCAGTATGCACCCGCATATCGAAGAGATAGGCAAGACCGGCGCCGTTCAGCGCCGCAAGAAGGGCCAGCCGGTCCTCGCTGACGACAAGCGGCCCGTCGACCGCGACGATCAGTTCCTGCCCGTCCTTTTCGAATTCCCAACGATAGATGGAGCCGTTGGTGAAGCGTCGCTTGATGCAGCGATGATGGACGAGATCACGCGGGTGCTGCGGCTTCGGATAGCGTTCGAAATATTCGGGCGAGGCCGCAATCACTGTCGTCAAATTGGGCGAGATTCTGACGGCGATCATATCGGCCTCCAGGCTCTCCTCCAGCCGGATGCCCGCGTCGAAACCCTCCTTGACGATATCGGTGAAGCCGTCCTCATTGGCGATCTCCAGCGTGATATCGGGATAGAGATTGAGGAAATCGCCAAGGCGCGGGGCGAGCAGAATATCGGAGGCGAAGCGCGGCGCCGTGATGCGCAGGTTTCCGGCCGGTTTGCCGCGCGTATCGTTGACCGCCTCCAATGCGATACCGATTTCCTCGAGCGCCGGACGCAACCTTTCGAGAAGCAGCCGACCTTCCTCCGTCGGCGCGACACTGCGGGTCGTGCGCGCCAGGAGCCTGACGCCGAGACTTTCCTCCAGGCTAGATATGGCGTGGCTGACCGCCGACGGCGCGACGAGCAGTTCCTTGGCCGCGGCTCGGAAGCTGCGATGTTCCGAGACGGCGGCGAGAACGGCGAGTTGAGAGAGTTGCCTTCTGTTCATTGATCTAAATTATAGAACAGGTTGTTAGAAACTGCATGCATTTTTTGATTGATACGGCGCCGATATAGTCTGGCCGTACCGCAATGATCTCCCAACCGGTTCGACGTCAGCTCAGAAAAGGAGCGCATCATGAAAACCAGAAAACTCGGAAACGATCTCACGGTCTCTGCCGTCGGCCTCGGCTGCATGGGCATGAGCTTTGCCTATGGCGCCAGCGACGAAGCGGAATCGGTCAAGACGCTGCACCGCGCCGTCGATCTCGGCGTCACCTTCTTCGACACGGCCGAAGTCTATGGTCCCTTCACCAACGAGGTTCTTCTCGGAAGAGCGCTGAAGCCCTTCCGCGACCGCGTGGTGATCGCCACCAAATTCGGCTTCAAGATCGATACCAGCCAGGCCGGCGCTGCCGCCATCGCCGGTGTCGACAGCCGTCCTGAACATGTGCGTGCGGTTGCCGAAGCCTCACTGAAGCGTTTGGACATCGAAACCATCGATCTCTTCTACCAGCACCGGGTCGACCCCAACGTGCCGATCGAGGAGACGGTCGGCGCCATGGCCGAGCTTGTGAAGGAAGGGAAAGTCCGTGCCCTCGGCCTCTCGGAAGCCGGCAGCGCCACGATCCGCCGCGCGCATGCGGTCCATCCGATCGCAGCGCTTCAGAGCGAATATTCACTGTGGACGCGCGCTCCCGAAGAGGATGTGCTTGCCACCTGCCGCGAACTCGGCATCGGCTTCGTGCCCTACAGCCCGCTCGGGCGCGGTTTCCTGACAGGAGCGATCCGCAAGGTCGACGACCTTGCCGACGACGATTTCCGCCGGCAGGTACCGCGTTTCCAAGCGGAGAATTTCGACGCCAATGCCGCGCTTGTCGCAACGCTCGAAAAGCTTGCCGCCGCAAAAGGCGTGACCGCGGCGCAGCTGGCACTGGCCTGGGTGCTGAACCAGGGCGACGACATCGTGCCGATCCCCGGCGCGCGCAAGCTTCACCACCTCGAACAAAACGTCGCCGCTGCCGATATCACGCTCGGCGCGGAGGAGCTCGATAAACTCGGCGAGGCGATCCCAGCGGCACAGGTGGCGGGCAAGCGCTATTCGGATGCCTCGCTTGCCATGACGAACATTTGAGAACGGACAAGCCCGGCCGGTCGCACAGGTCGGGCTTGCCTTCGCGGCCGGCGAAACTATCTAACGCCATCTTGGAGAACGGGATGGAAACATGTCGGACAGACAGGCAGTCGAGCAGACGGTTCACCTCTATGTCGAAGGCATGGCCTTCGCCAATGCGGCAGCCTTGAAGAAGGCCTTTCACCCGAAAAGCTCGATCATCGGCTATTACCAGAATGCCGTCGAATGGCTGACGCGGGACGAATTCATCGCCGCAATCCTGGCCGAGGAGCCGGCCCCTCCCGGCACGCAGCCTTTCATGGACATTCAGAACGTCGATGTCGAGGGTGACGCGGCAAGCGTGAAGGTCACCGATGATTTCGCCGGAATGCGCTTCACCGACTATCTATCGCTGCTGAAGATCGAAGGCCGATGGGTGATCGTCAGCAAACTCTATCATTTGCACACATGAAAAGACCGGCCGCTCGCGCGACCAGTCCAATCTATCTTCTCTCAGCTTCTGAGGACGCCGCCGGTGAATTTCGCGACGCTGGCCACTATCTTCTGCGTCAGCGCCTCGAAATCCTCGTCCGTCAGCGTGCGCTCGACCGGCTGGATCTGAACCTCGATCGCTACCGACTTCTTGCCCTCGCCGACCGATGCGCCCTCGAAGATGTCGAAGACGGTGACGCCGGTGACGAGCTTACGGTCGGCGCCGGTCGCAGCCTTGACGATCGCGCCTGATTCCACCGTCTTGTCGACGACGAAGGCGAAGTCGCGCTTGACGGCCTGGAAAGGCGACAGATCGAGCGCCGGCTTGGTGCGGGTCGCCTTCTTTTTCGGCTCCGCCATGGCATCGAGATAGACTTCGAAGCCGCAAAGAGCACCGGAGACATCGAGGGCTTCCAGCGTCAGCGGATGGAATTCACCGAAATAGCCGAGCACGATCTTCGGCCCCATCTTGATCGTGCCGGAGCGGCCGGGATGGTACCATTCGGGGCCGCCCTGCTCGATCTGGATATTGCCCATCGGCAGGCCGCAGGCTTCGATGACGGCGAGCGCATCGGCCTTGGCGTCGAAGACGTCGACCGGCTTGCCGCCGCCCTTGGCGGCGTTCGACCACATTCGGCCGGCGCCTGATAGTGAGGCCGTGCCGCGGCGGATGCCGCCGGCGACGCGGCGCTGGCCTTCCGGCCGGTCGTTTTCATAAGTGCCGGAGACTTCGAAGATGGCGACGTCGGCGTAACCCTTATCGGCATTTCGCTGAGCCGCGGTCAGCAGGCCCGGCAGCAAAGACGGGCGCATGTCCGACATTTCGGCGGCGATCGGATTGGCAAGCTTGAGCGCGGGCGAACCGCCGCCGAACAGCTTTGCCTGATCCTCTGGAATGAAGGACCAGGTCACGGCCTCCAGCATTCCGCGCGCGGCGAGCGCCCGCTTCGCCGTGCGGGTGCGGATCTGCAGCGTCGTCAGGATCCGGCCATTGACGGCGGCATGGCTTTCGAGCGGCGCCGGCTTGATATTGTCGACGCCGTGGATGCGCATGACCTCCTCGACGAGATCGGCCTTGCCGTCGACATCAGGACGCCAGGAGGGAACGGCGACGGAGACCCTCTCGCCGGAGCCTGAGACCGTGAAGCCGAGACGCGTCAGGATCGTGTTGCTTTCCTCATTGGAGACTTCGAGGCCTGTCAGGCGCTTGACCTCCGAATAGGGGAAATCGACAACCTTCGGTTCGTAGCCGCGATAGCCGGCAATCTCGGCCCTGGTAGCGGTGCCGCCGCAGAGTTCCAGCACCAGTTCGGTCGTGCGTTCGAGACCGGGAACCATATATTCCGGATCGACGCCGCGTTCGAATCGGTAGCGTGCGTCCGTGATGATGCCGAGGCTGCGGCCCGACTTGGCAATGTTCATCGGGTCCCAGAGAGCGGATTCGATCAGCACGTCGACGGTGTTGTCGTCGCAGCCGGAATGTTCGCCGCCCATGATGCCGCCGATCGATTCGATGCCGTCCTCGTCTGATATGACGACATTGTTCGGGCCGAGCTTGTATTCGCGCTGGTCGAGCGCCAGTACGGTCTCACCTTCCCTCGCGCGGCGGACAGTTAGATTGCCCTTGATCTTGGCGGCATCGAAGACATGGATCGGCCGGCCCTGATCGAAGGTCATGTAATTGGTGACGTCAACCAGCGCGTTGATCGGGCGCAGGCCGATGGCTGTGAGCCGTTGCTGCATCCAGCGCGGGCTCGGGCCGTTCTTGACGCCGCGCACAAGCCGTAACGCGAAACCGGGGCAGAGCCTGGGATCATCGAGATCGAGGGTCAGCTTGACCGGCGTCTCGCCTTCGACGGCAAAGGACGGCGCGGGGCGCATCTTCAGCCTGCCGAGACCAGAGGCGGCAAGATCGCGGGCAATGCCGTGGATGGAGGTGCAATCCGGCCGGTTCGGCGTCAGGTTGATCTCGATGACCGGATCGTCGAGATTGATATAGGCGGCGTAACTCTGGCCGACCGGCGCATCCTCGGGCAGTTCGATGATGCCGTCATGACTGTCGGAGATCTGCAGCTCCTTTTCGGAGCACATCATGCCGCGGCTTTCGACGCCGCGAATATTGCCGACGGCAAGCGTGACGTCGATGCCGGGAACGTAGGTTCCGGGTGCGGCGAAGGCACCGACGAGGCCGGCGCGCGCATTCGGGGCGCCGCAGACGACCTGTACCGGCGCGCCGGATCCAGTATCGACCATCAGCACCTTCAGGCGATCGGCCTGCGGATGTTTTTCCGCCGAGAGGACCTTGGCGATGACGAAGGGCTTGAACGCCGCCTTGTCGTCGACATCTTCAACTTCCAACCCGATCTCGGTGAGGCGGGCGCAGATTTCATCCAGCGTGGCATCCGTTTCGAGATGCTCTTTCAGCCAAGAGAGCGTGAATTTCATCGTCCCAAATCTCCGTTCAAGCGCTCAGACCGCCGAACAGTGTCGGCATGTCGAGCGGGCGGAAGCCGTAATGCGTCATCCAGCGGACGTCGGCATTGAAGAAGTCGCGCAGGTCGGGCATGCCGTATTTCAGCATGGCGATGCGATCGAGACCCATGCCCCAGGCAAAACCCTGATATTCGTCCGGATCTAGCCCGCCATAGCGCAGCACGTTCGGGTGGACCATGCCGCAGCCGAGAATCTCCATCCAGTCGGTGCCTTCGCCGAACTTGACGATGGGGCCGGAGCGGTCGCACTGGATATCGACCTCGAAGGAGGGCTCGGTGAAGGGGAAGAAGGACGGGCGGAAACGCATCGTCACGCTTTCGACCTCGAAGAAGGCCTTGCAGAATTCTTCCAGCACCCAGCGGATGTTGGCGACATTGGCCTTCTTGTCGATGACGAGGCCTTCGACCTGATGGAACATCGGCGAATGGGTGGCGTCGCTATCCTGACGATATGTCTTGCCGGGAATGATGATGCGGATCGGCGGCTGCTGCGCTTCCATGGTGCGCACCTGCACCGGCGAGGTATGGGTGCGCAGCACCTTGCGCTCGCCGTTCTCATCCGGATTGAAGAAGAAGGTGTCGTGCATCTCGCGGGCCGGATGGCCTTCGGGAAAATTCAGCGCGGTGAAATTGTAGTAGTCGGTCTCGATATCGGGACCTTCGGCGATCGAGAAACCCATGTCGGCGAAGATCGCGGTGATCTCGTCGACGATCTGGCTGATCGGATGGATGCGGCCGCGCTCGGCGGGCGAGGAGCGCACCGGAAGGCTGACATCGACCGTCTCGGCCTTAAGACGGGCATTGACCGCCGCCATCTTCAGCACCGATTTGCGCTCAGCAATGGCGTCCGTCACCTCGTTCTTCAAGGCGTTGATCGCCGCGCCGCGGGTCTGGCGTTCCTCCGGCGTCATGGTGCCGAGCGTCTTCAAGAGCTCGGAGACAGAGCCCTTTTTGCCGAGGGCGGACACGCGCACGGCCTCGAGCGCGGGCTCATCACCGGCGGCGGAAATTTCGGCAAGCAAGGAAGATTTAAGCTGGTCGATATCTGACATCGTCTTCTTTCCGTCCAGATCAGGCGGCGTTCGAGAGGCAGGCTGGAGAGGCCGGCGCAAGGAGTATAGAGAAAGAAAAACCCGCGCTAGCCCAAACCAGCGCGGGTTTCCCAAAATTCAATAGAGCATAGAGCCTGGGAAGCGCTGGCAGCGCATGTCCCGTGTGGGCGAAGCCCGCTCGAAAGGTACATGCGCCACTTTAAGCAGTTGAGCCAGCTTTGCGCGTTCTTACGAACGCGCGCGGCTCAACGAACCGCGCCTTCAAACTCGTTCGCCGTGCCGGTGTCCTTGAGATATTCAAGGGCCTTCTTAGCGGCAGCAACCAGGGCGCCGAATGCTTCCGGCTCATGGATCGCCATGTCGGAGAGAACCTTGCGGTCGACTTCGATGCCTGCCTTGTTCAGGCCGTCGATGAAGCGGCCATAGGTCAGGCCGAATTCGCGGACGGCAGCGTTGATGCGCTGGATCCAGAGTGCGCGGAAATTGCGCTTGTTGACCTTGCGGTCGCGGTAGGCGTACTGCTTGGCGCGATCGACGGCGGCCTTGGCGGTACGGATGGTGTTCTTGCGGCGGCCGTAGAAGCCCTTCGCCTGTTTCAGAACCTTCTTATGCTTGGCGTGGGCTGCGACGCCTCTCTTTACACGTGCCATTTCATGATCTCCTTAATCTAACGCGTTACCGGAATAGTCTCAGAGACCGTTCGGCAGATAGTTCTTCACGACCTTGCGGCCATCGGGTTCTGCGAGAACCATCGTGCCGCGTGCATCGCGAATGAACTTGTTCGTGCGCTTGATCATGCCATGGCGCTTGCCAGCGGCAGCCGCCTTGACCTTGCCGGATGCGGTGATCTTGAACCGCTTCTTGGCAGCGGACTTCGTCTTCATCTTGGGCATTTTGCTACTCCTTCTGTCCTCCCTGCGCGCTTCATCAAAAAGCCCTCCTCGCGAAGTCCGGTTCTCCGGCCGTCGCAACAAGGTGCGGGAGCGTTTGTTGTTGATCTGCGGCATCAGCGACGAACCGTTCCGCAAGCATTCGAAACTGCCACGGCATGCCCTGCCGGTCAGTTCGGACGCGCGCTTATAACCGCAGCGTCACGAAAGTGCAACGGGGCCGCGGAGGAATCTTCGGCTATGCATGTCGCGCGGAAGTGTGCGGCGGTTCCGGGATAACGACATGCATAAAACAAAGGGGCCGAAGATAGGGTGGCCGAACGCACAAAAGCCGCCCTTGCGGACGGCCTTGGGCAAAAAGTGACTGGCGCTTACTTCGGCGCCAGCACCATCATCATCTGGCGGCCTTCGAGCTTGGGCTCGGCTTCCACCTTGGCGATCTCGGTCGTATCCGCCTTGACCTGCTGCAAAAGCTTCATGCCGAGTTCCTGGTGAGCCATTTCGCGGCCGCGGAATTTCAGCGTCACCTTGACCTTGTCGCCTTCGTCGAAGAAGCGGCCCATCGCCTTCATCTTCACCTCATAATCATGGGTGTCGATGTTCGGGCGCATCTTGATTTCTTTGACTTCGACGATCTTCTGCTTCTTGCGCGCCTCGGCAGCCTTCTTCTGGTTGGCATATTTCAGCTTGCCCAGATCGAGGATCTTACACACCGGCGGTTCGGCATTTGGGGAAATTTCGACAAGATCGAGGCCGGCTTCTTCCGCCATTCTCAAGGCCTGGTCGGTGGGCACGACGCCCATATTCTGTCCGTCAGCCGCGATCAGCTGAACTTTGGGAATGCGGATTTCACGATTCGAGCGCGGTCCGTCCTTCACGGGCGCATCGGTCTTAAAAGGTCTGCGAATGGTCGTATTCTCCTCGCGTTGTTTCAGAACGTTGCAGCCGCGCGCTCCGGATCATCAGGGGCGCAAACCTATCTCGTTATCGCTGCAACGGAGTCAATATCACCCTATAGCGGAAAAATCACCCGCTGTCAGCCTGCCAAGAATCTGTTTTATAGGCCAAAACAACAGGAGTTTCGCCGATGTCCGATCCGATGGCCAATACCCAACCCCAGTTCATGACGGTCGGTGAAGGCGAGGCGGCGCGTGAAATCGCCATGCTCGTCCGCCCCGCCCAAGCCGGCAATACGGTCCCGTCTCTCGTTTGGCTATCCGGCTACCGTTCGGACATGAGCGGCACCAAAGCCCTGGAGCTCGACGAGCTGGCGGGCGAACTCGGGGCCGCCTGCATCCGCTTCGACTATTCAGGCCACGGTCTTTCCGGCGGCAGCTTCCGCGACGGCACGATCTCGCGCTGGCTGGAGGAAGCGCTTGCGGTCATTCGTCATCTTGCGCCAGACAGGATCATTCTCGTCGGTTCCTCGATGGGAGCCTGGATCGCGCTCCGGCTGGCGCAGGAACTCGCCCGACAGGGTGATCCGAAGCTCGCCGGTATGGTGCTGATCGCGCCGGCGCCCGATTTCACGTCGGAACTGATCGAGCCGAACCTTAAGGCCAAGGAGCGCAAGTCGCTGGCGGAGCGCGGCTATTTCGAAGAGCGCTCGCAATACAGCCCCGAACCGAACATCTATACGCAGGCACTGATCGAGGACGGGCGCAAGAACCGGGTGCTCGACGGCATGATCGAGACGGGCTGCCCGGTGCATATCCTTCAGGGCATGAAAGATCCCGACGTGCCGCATGCGCACGCAATGAAGCTTCTGGAGCACCTTCCCGCCGACGACGTGGTGCTGACCTTCATCCGCGATGGCGACCACCGCCTTTCCCGCCCGGGCGATATCGCCCTTCTGCTCAGCGCCGTCAAAGGCATCATTCGTTCATCAACAAATATGCAGATGCCCATTTGAACAGCACCGACCGAGAAATTCCCCTAACGCAAGCCGCCAACCCGTTGCATTTTAACCATGTTGGCGCGTCGCAACGCTCTCCCAAGAAGTAACGATTGACTCTTCTCGGCCCTCTCCATTAACAATTTGTTAATAATTTAAGGGGCGATCGAGGAAAGGGCGGGCGTGCGATTCAAGGGTATCTTTGTGGCCATGACGGCCGTGTTTGCGATGGCGACTGCCGCCATCCCAGCTCCAAGCAGAAATGCTTCCATGGTAACAGGCAACGCCACCTCTCAGCCGATCGGCCATTATGATTTCTGTCAGACCCACAGCAGTGAGTGCGGCGCGAACCGCAATGCGGGTCCGGTCGAGATGACGCCTGCGAAGTGGTCGCTCGTCCGCTCGGTCAACGCTACGGTCAACAGCACGATCAAACCGATGACCGACAAGGAAATCTACGGCAAGGACGAGGTCTGGGCCTATCCGACGACCGCCGGCGACTGCGAGGATTTCGCGCTCTTGAAGCGCCGCATGCTGATCCAGCGCGGCTTTTCGGCCGCCGACCTGCTGATGACCGTCGTGCGCAAGCCTGACGGTGAAGGCCATGCCGTCCTGACGCTGCGCGCAGCCGACGGCGACTTCGTGCTCGACAATCTCGCAGCCGACGTGAAGCCCTGGTTTGCGACGCCCTACACCTTCGTCAAGCGCCAGTCGAGCTACAATGCCGGCCGTTGGGTCACCATCGAGAACGGCCGCGACCTTCTGGTCGGCGCTCTTCGCTAAGAATTTTCAAGGGGGATGCGGGGGAAAAGGCCGGCGAAAGCCGGCCTTTTGCTTTTTGGAGATTGGAGACGCGTCGTCGTTAGCTTTCGCAGTCCTCGTCCTTCGAGGTCCGTGCTGTGCACCTCATTGAGGGCTGATCGTCTGCGTGCCGCCGGAGATGAGGTGTTGATATGCCGCACCGTCTCCCGGCCCTTCGCTTTGGCTCAGGGCGTTCGTCGCTGCAATCGATTCACTGGATCGATTGCTCGGCTTCGCCGACCGCTCCTCACCCATTCCCAATCAAAATACCGGCGGCGAGTACCAGGCCGCCGCCGAGCACGACCTGGAAGGCGGCGCGCAGGAAGGGGGTTTCCATGTAGCGGTTCTGGATGAAGGCGATTGCCCAAAGTTCGAAGAAGACGATGATGGCGGCGGTGATCGTTGCCGTCCAGAAATGCGGGATCAGATAGGGCAGCGCATGGCCGAGGCCGCCGAGCGCCGTCATGATGCCGCAGGCAAGGCCACGCTTGACCGGCGAGCCCCGGCCGGAGATTTTCCCGTCGTCATGGGCGGCTTCGGTGAAGCCCATCGAGATGCCGGCGCCGACGGAGGCGGAAAGACCGACCAGGAAGGTCTGCCATGTATCCTGGGTGGCAAAGGCAGCGGCAAAGATCGGCGCCAGCGTCGACACCGAGCCGTCCATCAAGCCGGCAAGGCCCGGCTGCACATAGGTCAGCACGAATTGCCGGTGCGCCGTCTCGTCCTCGTCGCGCCTGATATCCTCGGGCGTATGTTTGTCGCCAAGCATGCGGGCGATGTCTTCGTGCCCCTGTTCGGCGAGTGCGAGATCGCCGAGCAGCTCACGCGTCGAGGCGTCGGTGGTGCGCTTTGCCGCCTCGACATAAAATCGATAGGCCTGCTCCTCCATCGCCTCGGTCTCCTGCCGCATCGCATCGAGCGACAGGTTGGCTCGCAGCCAGTCCGGCTTGCGTTCGTAAAAGCCCTGCACATGCTCGCGCCGAATCAGCGGGATGCGCTCGCCGAAACGTTGACGATGGATTTCGAACAGCGATTTGCGGTGCGTATCCTCGACCTCGGCCATATCTTCAAAGACCTTGGCCGAAGCCGGAAATTCAGGCCGCAGCTTGTCGGCATAGGCGAGATAGATGCGGGCGTCATCTTCCTCGGAGGCAATCGCAAGGGCGAGAATCTCCTGCTCGGAGAGCGAATCAAAGGATCGTTTCGGCGACCTGAAAAAACGCGCCAGCATAAACTTCTCCAAAAAATTTAGAATAATTCTAAACCTAGGCAAGGAAGCGATGGTGGTCAAGTGGCCGAGGCGGACCGGCTGACAGATTGCCGCAATCCGCACGAGCGGCTTTGGTTCGCTGAGGTAAAGACTTATATGAGAGACGCCGCATCATGCGGCGCCGGGGTTTCTGATGAACAATGACATTCAGGGCCGCCCTGCCCATGTCGCGGCGATCCGCGAAAAGGCGGAGGCCGAGATGCGGACGATAGGGGTCGACGAGGCCTTTATCGGCAGGCTGGTCGAGACTTTCTACGGGCGCGTGCTGAAACATCCCGATCTCGGCCCGGTATTCGATGCGCGGCTTTCCGGCCGCTGGCCGGAGCATATAGAGAAGATGAAGAGCTTCTGGTCGGCCGTTGCCTTCCGCAGCGGCGCCTATGGCGGCAAGCCGGTGCAGGCGCATACCGGCGTTCAGAACCTGACGCCCGATCTTTTTCCGAAGTGGCTGTCGCTGTTCGCCGCAACGCTTGACGAGATCGCCCCCTCGTCGGAAGCCAAGGTCTGGTTCATGGCGACCGCCGAGCGGATTGCCAAAAGCCTGACGCTGTCGCTGTTCTACAATCCCGCTCTCGACGATCCGGCGAAAAAGGCGGGCTGATCACTGCCGAGCGGAAAAGGTCGCGCCGGCACTTGCGGCGACCACCAAGGCAGTTCCGGCCATCTGCAGCAGCGTCATCGGCTGGGCCAGAATGACGAAACCGGCCAGTGCCGCGATGGCCGGCTCGAGGCTCATGAGAATGCCGAAAGATGCCGTCGGCATGCGCCGCAAGGCGATCAGCTCCAGCGTGTATGGAAGCAGCGGCACGAGAACGGCAAGGCCGACCATTTCAACAAGGCCGTAAGCATCGAGCTTCGGGATGGCGCCGGCGATGCCGAAGGGTGTCGCGACAAGAGCGGCGGCCATCAGCGATATGGAAAGCCCCTCCAGCCCCTTGAAGCTCGCGCCGATCTTTTTTGTCAGGACGATATAGATCGCCCATCCGGTTCCGGCGCCGAGTGCAAAAAGAATGCCCTCGATATTGCCGACCCAGCCTTCACCGTCATGAGCAAGCGCCAGAACGCCAAATGCTGCAATGAGAGGCCAGAGGAGACGCCGGCTGAGGCCATAGCCGATGGTCGCAACGAAAAGCGGGCCGAGAAAATCGATCGCTACGGCAAGACCGAGGGGAATGCGCGCGATCGCCGCGAAGAAGCTCATGGTCATCAGCGCTGTCGCCGCGCCGAGGACCAGAGCGCTCGTCCATTGCGCCCTTGTGTAGCTGAAGACGCGCGGCCGCACGACAAGGGCGAGAATGATGGCCGCAAAAGCCAGGCGCAGCCAAGAGGCGCCGGCCGGCCCATAGGTTGAGATGGCTGAGGATGAGAGTGCGGCGCCGAACTGGATCGACGACATGGATAGGAGGCACATTAGCCCGCCAGTCGCCACCCCGCCAAATGCTGTTGACGCCTCTGCGGTCAGCGTGCCCGCGCCGACATTTGCTCTTCCTTCCATACCCGCCCCCTCGCCGATTGTGCGCTGTTCTTACGAAGACGGTCTGCGAGCGACAAATTCAAACTTCTGATCCGGCCAGTAAAAGGCCTTATGCAAGATCAGAGACGGCAGGCCAGGATGACCTCTTCGGCATCCTCCAAACTCATGTCGAACACCTTCCTGCCGATGTCGAAGCTGAAGCCGTTGCGGGCGAAGGCCGAAAGCTCTTTGGCCTTTCGCTTTTCGTCAAGCTCGACGCGGCGGAAGGGGCCGAAGGCGCGTTTGCGGGCAAATATTGCAGCAGCATAGAGATCGTCAGCCTCCTCAAGGGCGGCCTCTACCTTATCACCAGCGACGCCCTTGGCCGCAAGTTTCCGGGCGATGGCGCGCTTCGATTTGCCGCCGCGTAGCTGGGAACGCGTGCTGATCTCGGCATAGGCGTCATCATCGAGCGCCTTGTTGTCATAGGCGAACCTGACGGCGAAATCGGCAAGGGCCTTGAGTTGCGCCGCACCGATATCCTCGAACTTCTCTTTCGCCTTGCGGGTGATCGCGTCAAACAGCTGCTTTTCGGTCATCATCCGCCGCTCCAAGCGATAGATGGCGGAGTTGCGGGCCCAGCTCAGCATGCGAGGCGTCGGAATGTCGGATGGAACGATCTCGTCGGTCATATCAAGCAATCAGGCTTCCAGGCCCTTGAGGACATTGGCGACGTTGAGGCCAATTTCCGGCACGCCGTAACCGCCCTCCATGCAGGTGACGACGGGCAGGCCGGCGGCGGAGATCATCTCTCCCATGCGAATGAAGTCTTCCGACTTCAGCTGGAAAAAGGAGATCGGGTCGCGCTCGAAGGTATCGACGCCGAGCGCCACAACGATCGCCTCGGCGCCGAAAGCCTTGATGCGGGCGAGCGCATCGGCAAGGGCCGAAGACCAGACCTGCCAGGGCGTGTGCGGCGGCATCGGATAGTTGCGGTTGCTGCCCGTACCCTGCCCTTCTCCTTCCTCGTCGGCATGGCCGAGGAAATAGGGAAAGGCAAACATCGGATCGCCATGCAGCGAGGCGGTGAAGACATCGCCTCTGTGATAGAACAGGTCCTGTGTGCCGTTGCCGTGGTGGAAATCGACATCGAGCACGGCGACCTTCTTCGCGCCGTGATCGATGAGCCGCTGGGCCGCGACGCCCGCATTGTTGATGAAACAATAGCCGCCGAAAAGGTCGATGCCGGCATGATGGCCGGGCGGACGGCAAAGTGCAAAGGCGAACCGGTTACCGGCATTCAGCCAATCCGCTCCGGTGATGGCGCAACGCATGGAGGCGATCGCCGCTTCATAAGAGCCCTTGGTGATGGAGGTGTCGGCGGCATTGGCATAATGGCCGATCGCGCCGACGATATTGTCGGGGACGCGATGGCTGGTGCGGCGGACCGGGAAGGAATTGGCGATCGCTTCGCCTTCGAAACCAGCCGCCACCCAGCGATCCCAGACGGTAGCGAGAAAATCGAGATAGGCGGGGTCATGCACCTTTCGGGCCGCTTCCAGCCCATGCGCGTCCGGCGCTGCGACATCGGCAAAACCCGCTTCCTTGACCGCCGCCAGGATCCACTCGGCGCGAAACGGCGCCTCGAAGGGCGTCACCAGCTGGCCGGCATAGAGCTCGGTCCTGGCGTCACGCAGCTTATGGTCTTCGGAATAGATGACGCGCATTTCGGATCCGTCCTTGATTGGAATTCCAGATTTACATGGGTCGGCCGCGACAAAAAAGCCGGCGCGGCGCCCTTGATCGCCAAAGTGAATGACTTCACCCTTCGCGATGTTTTGAGTCCGAAGGAAACTGCCGCATGAAAGTGCTGATGGTCGATGTCGACGGCGTGCTCATCCATGGCCGCCCGGCCGACGGGCTGCCCCACTTCACCTATCTCGAGCGCGATCTCGGCCTGCGACCCGATCTGCTGCAGCAGGAGTTTTTCCAGGTTCACTGGGGCGCCATCATCATCGGCCGCGAAGCACTGGAGCCAACGCTCGCCGGCGTGCTCGCAAAGATCGCGCCCCATCTCAGCGCCGCGGCGCTGATCGACTACTGGTTCGAAAACGATTCCCGGCTCGACCGCAATCTGCTGGCGGATCTCGCCGCTCTCAGGCGAAGCGGCGTCACTCTCTTCCTGGCGACCAACCAGGAGCACAGGCGCGCGCGCTATCTGATGGAAGAGCTGGGGCTTGGCGCGCATTTCGACGGCATCATCTATTCCGCAGCACTCGGACACAGCAAGCCTTCGCCCGACTTCTTCCGAATGGCGACCGAACGTGCCGGGGTCATGGCCGCGGAGATCGCCTTCATCGATGATATCGCGGCGAATGTCGAAACGGCGCGGCAGTCTGGCTGGAACGCGGCGCAATGGACGGCGGGGACGACATTGGCCGGGGCGCTTCCCATGTTTGCAAGGTGGGCATGAGCGGCACTGGTGCAATCAGGCGAGCCGCTTGTAGAACAAGGTGGTGTCGCAAAAGCCGCCTTCCGGCCACAGAGCATAATCGGGGATGACGCCGACCCGCTGCCAGCCCAGGCGGGGATAGATCGCCTCGGCATCGCTGCCGGTCGCCGTGTCGAGCACGAGCAGGGTCTTGCCGCGGGCGGCCGCCTCGCGTTCGGCGGCTTCCATCAGCAGCCGGGCAAGGCCGCGCCCGCGGGCGGAACGATGCACCAGGAGCTTCTTCAGATCGCCGCGATGCGGCTGGTTCGGCATCTGCGCGGCACCCACCTGCACCGTGCCGACGATCCGGCCGTCGAGTTTGGCGACCAGCAGTAGACTGCTGCCGGCGGCGACTGCATCTGCAACGTCCAGCCAATAGGGCTCGGCATCTTCCGGTCCATAGGGCTGCATGAAACCGACGGAAGCGCCGCCCGTGACGCAATCGGCCAGCACCTCCGAGAGGGCCGGAATTGCAGCGTGGGCCTCCTCAGCAGAAAGGATGCGAATGTCAGGCATGGTCTTCTCCTGAAATGAAGGTCGTCATCGGCCGCCGCGATCGAGCACGACGCAATAGCGCGCCGGGGCATTGCCGGGATTATGGAAGGAATGGCCCTCCCCGACGGGCATGAACAGGCAGTCGCCTGGACGCAGCCGGTAGACCGTCTCACCCGCAGTCATCTCCAGCTCGCCATCGAAGAGCCAGACATGCTGTGTCATGTCATGGGATGCCGCATGCGGTGGGAAGCTGACGCGGGCGCCGGGTGGAAATTCGACTTCGACGATATCGACGGCGGAGCCGGTGCCGGGCGCCGATACCGCGCGCCTGAGATAACCGGTTTCCGGATCGCGCCAGACCTGCTGTTCCTGCCGCCGCGCCAGCGGCGAGGCTTGCTGCCCCTCCTCTGCAAAGAAGGCTGAGAGCGACAGGCCGAGCGCGGCGCAGACCCTTGCCAACAGCGAGGCGGTCGGGCTCGCCTCCGCCCGCTCTATGCGCGAAATCATCGCGCGGCTGACGCCAGACGCTTCGGAAAGCTCATCCAGCGTCAGGCCCTTTTCCAGCCGCAAGGTGCGAATGCGGCTGCCGATCGCCTGTTCGAGTTCCTGTTCCATCGCCGATCCAAGATTCTACTATAAGAGAAATACCTTATCTCATCATGGAATCAAGCGTCTTTTTAATGCGTCGTCGCGCTTGCCTTCACCGCCGTGCCGCCGATATATGGCAGCGGCGCTTGGAGAGCGGAGGACATCATGGACGGCAGCTTGCAGAACATCGAAATCACAGGAAACTTCACGGCCGCCGCCTGGGACCGGATCAAGCCTCTCATGGCCGAGATCGAGCGATTGCCGCTCCTGGAACGGCTTTCGGACGGCACGCTGCCGCCGGAGGTTTTCCGTCACTACATCCTGCAGGACGCAATCTATCTGAAGCATTATGCCCGGTGCCTCGCCATCGTCGCGGCAAAAGCGCCCGACAATGCGCAGGTGCTGCGCTTCCTCGGTTCGGCGCAGAAGGCGATCACCGTCGAGCAGGGCCTGCATGCCGGCTTCCTCTCGCAATTCGGCATTTCGAGCGCAGATGTGACGGCCGCAGAGCCCTCGCCTTCCTGCTTCGCCTATACGAATTTCCTTCTGGCGACCGCCTATCATAGGTCCTATGCTGTTGCGCTTTCGGCCATCCTGCCCTGCTTCTGGATCTACATGCATGTCGGCGAAGGCATCAAAGGCAGACCCGCGATCGAAGGCAATGTTTATCAGGCCTGGATCAACACCTATGGCGATCCGCAATTCGCCGCCGGCGCCCGCGAAGTGATCGCACTGACCGATATCGCCGCCCGCGCCGCATCGGAGACGGAGCGCGCCGAAATGATGGACGTTTTCGTGCGCGCCTCGCAATATGAATGGATCTTCTGGGATTCGGCCTGGCGACTGGAGAGCTGGCCGGTCTGACGCACGCCGGGCAGACCCGCAAAATAGCGTAAACTCCCGATTAATTACCGCTTTGCGGCAGGGGGCGGCGCTGCTATATGGCGCGCATGAGCACCAATTCGACCACTCCGCTGTCCCATATCCGCAACTTCTCGATCGTGGCCCATATCGACCACGGCAAATCGACGCTGGCCGACCGCCTGATCCAGACGACGGGCGGACTTGCCGAGCGCGAAATGTCCGAGCAGGTGCTCGACAATATGGAGATCGAGCGCGAACGCGGCATCACCATCAAGGCCCAGACCGTGCGCCTGCACTATCAGGCAAACAATGGCGAGAAATACATTCTCAACCTGATCGACACGCCCGGCCACGTCGATTTCGCCTATGAAGTCTCGCGGTCGCTGTCGGCCTGTGAGGGCTCGCTGCTGGTCGTCGACGCCAGCCAGGGCGTGGAAGCGCAGACGCTCGCCAATGTCTACCAGGCGATCGACAACAACCACGAGCTCGTCACCGTGCTCAACAAGATCGACCTGCCGGCCGCAGAGCCCGACCGCATCAAGGAACAGATCGAGGAAGTGATCGGCATCGACGCTTCCGAGGCCGTCCTGATTTCGGCCAAGACCGGCCTCGGCATTCCCGACGTGCTGGAAGCGATCGTCCACAAGCTGCCGGCGCCGAAGAGCCCCGGCGGTGAAAAGGCGCCGCTGAAGGCGCTGCTCGTCGACAGTTGGTACGACACCTATCTCGGCGTCATGGTTCTCGTGCGGGTCATCGACGGCGTGCTGACCAAGGGCCAGACGATCCGCATGATGGGCACCGATGCGAAATACCAGGTCGAACGCGTCGGCGTGCTGACGCCGAAGATGGTCAATGTCGACAGCCTCGGCCCCGGCGAGATCGGCTTCATCACCGCCTCGATCAAGGAAGTGGCCGATACACGCGTCGGCGATACGATTACCGAAGACAAGCGCCCGACGGCGGAAGCCCTGCCGGGCTTCAAGCCGGCGCAGCCGGTCGTCTTCTGCGGGCTCTTCCCTGTCGATGCCGCCGATTTCGAAGACTTGCGCGCGGCCATGGGCAAGCTTCGCCTCAACGACGCATCCTTCTCCTTCGAAATGGAATCGTCGGCAGCCCTCGGCTTCGGCTTCCGCTGCGGCTTCCTCGGCCTGCTGCACCTCGAAATCATCCAGGAGCGCCTGGAGCGCGAGTTCGACCTCGACCTCATCGCAACAGCGCCTTCCGTCGTCTATCAGCTGACGATGACCGACGGCAGCGAGCGCGAACTGCACAATCCGGCCGACATGCCCGATGTCGTCAAGATTGCCGAAATCCGCGAGCCGTGGATCAAGGCGACAATCA
This sequence comes from Rhizobium sp. L9, assembly GCF_002531885.1. Lineage (NCBI taxonomy): Bacteria > Pseudomonadati > Pseudomonadota > Alphaproteobacteria > Hyphomicrobiales > Rhizobiaceae > Rhizobium > Rhizobium sp. L9. Next base: position 227,456 of record NZ_NWSZ01000013.1, read on the forward strand.
TGACGCCGGACGATTATCTCGGCGGCATCCTGAAACTCTGCCAGGACCGTCGCGGCATCCAGACCGAGCTGACCTATGTCGGCACCCGGGCGATGGTGACCTATGAACTGCCGCTGAACGAAGTCGTCTTCGACTTCTACGACCGGCTGAAATCGATCTCCAAGGGCTATGCATCCTTCGATTATCACCTCGAAGGCTACCGCGCAGGCAACCTCGTGAAGATGTCGATCCTCGTCAATGGCGAGCCGGTCGATGCACTCTCGATGCTTGTGCATCGCATGGCAGCTGAAAAGCGCGGCCGCGACATGTGCGAGCGGCTGAAGGAGCTTATTCCGAAGCACATGTTCAAGATCCCAATCCAGGCGGCGATCGGCGGCAACGTGATTGCCCGCGAAACCATCTCGGCGCTGCGCAAGGACGTGACGGCCAAGTGCTATGGCGGCGACGCCACTCGCAAGCGCAAACTGCTCGACAAGCAGAAGGAAGGCAAGAAGCGCATGCGCCAGTTCGGCAAGGTGGAGATTCCGCAGGAAGCCTTCATCGCCGCGCTGAAGATGGGCGACGAATAGCGCTTCTCAATATATCTTATGCGCATATGATTTGCGCATAAGACCGAGGAGAGCGTTATGACTCAGCAGGCGAGAAAAGCAGCGAACCTGTTTCTGGATGAAGGCCTAGTCGCTCAGGCTCGCGAGCTCAAGATCAACATATCCAGGGCGGCGGAAGAAGGTATCGCGAAAGCGATAAAAGCGGAACGCGAGCGGCTGTGGCGGATCGAGAACGCCGAGGCGATCCGGCTCGAAACCGAATATGTCGAAAAACACGGCCTGCCGCTCGCCAAGTACCGTCAGTTTTAGAGCGGTTCAGTTTTTCATTAAAGCGCAGAACCGCTCTAAGTCTTGTATTACGCAATTCCTGACGGAAACCCGCTTCACACTTTTCCTGGAATTGCTTCCACGTCTATCGCCTGAAAAGTGGGAATGTCCTTGCCGTCGACCTTCAAGCCAATCTGCTTGACGATCTGCCTTCACGTGTCATGGTTCCTTTGCATCCAGTCCAGGAATTGACTTGGACGATCTCGCGACTGAACCCACGCTTTCTCATTGAGAATGAACCATACGTGATGGCCACCCAGCGCATGGCGTCTGTCCCGACCTCGGAAATTGGAGAAGCCGTCACAGATCTATCGGGCAAAAGCGATGCCATCATCTGTGCCATGGACTTTCTCTTCCAAGGCTTCTGAGCCTTATCCCCTGCTCATATACTCCTTCACCAACCCCTCATAGGCGTCCATCTCGGGTAGCGCTTCGTAACTATACACCGCGCCGGTTTCAGCAAACGACAGCTTCTCGCTCGTCCATGTCTCGATGAACGGCGTGAACCAGCTCGGGTCATCGAGCATGGTGACGCGCAGATTGACGAACCAGTCCATGCCTTCTGGCCGGGTGAACATCCAGCTCATGCAGTGCGGACAGAAAAAATGCCTGGTGGCGCCGTGCAGGCCGCCGATAACAGGCTCGCCATTGGTAACCTCGAAACCTTCGCTGGGGATGGCGGCACTCAGCGAATAGGCGCTCGCCGTCATCTTCTGGCAGCCTGTGCAATGGCAGGCCATGGCCAGCAGCGGCGGAGCGCTGATCTTCAAGCGCACCCGGCCGCAGCGGCAGCCGCCTTGCATGGGCAAATTCGGTAATGTCATGATATCTCTCCCCTTCCGTCCTCTGATCTAGAGGAGGCGGCGTCATTGTCGAGGGAGCGCACCTGTGCAAATCTCAAAAGCGGTTTATCGGACGCGCGGGATTGCCGATCACCGTTGCGCCCGCCGGCACATCCTTGGTGACGACGGCGCCCGCACCCACGATCGCACCATCGCCGATCGTCACGCCGCCGAGGATGATGGCGCCACCGCCGACCCAGACATCGCTGCCGATTGCGACCGGTCGGGCGATCTCGATTCCCCTACTGCGAAGCGCCGAATCCTTGTGATGCTCGGCGCAATAAATCTGCACGCCCGGTCCGAACATGGTGCGATCGCCGATCGTCACGCTGCCGGAATCGAGGATGGCGCAGCCGGAGTTGATATAGACGCGCTCGCCAAGGGTGATGTTGATGCCGTAGGAACAATGAAACGGCGCTTCGATAAAGATATCGGGGGCGGCCCGTGCAAAAAGCGCCCTGAGGGCGGGGGCTGCGGCGCCGCGCTCGTCCGGCGGCAGCGTATTGTGGGCGTGGACGGCGAGCCGCGCCTGCCGGCGAAGGTGATCGAGTTCGTCATCCAGGCAGCGATACCACTCACCCGCCGCCATCTTCTCGCGTTCGCTTGCCGTCATCGCATCGCTCTTCAAGCCGGGACCTGCGACCGCATCTCGACCTCTTGCCGTTCGATCTGCCCGACCCAGGCGCGGGCGATGGCAAGGCCGGCGGCATCGGCGCCACCAGCATGCCGCGCAGCCAGTTCGGCATAGCTTTGCAGCCAACCAGGCGCGATGCGTTCTATCGTGTCAGGGAATTCCGCCTTCCACTGCTCGACCACCCTTCTGTCGGCCTCGAAATGAAACTGCGTGCCGTAGACGGCGCGGCCGATACGGAAGGCCTGGTTCTCGGCGACAAGGCTGGTCGCGAGACGAACGGCGCCTTTCGGCAGGGAAAAGGTGTCGGCATGCCACTCGAAGATGGTGAATTCGCCGCCAAGCGCCGAGAGCAGCGGATCGGAGCGGCCTTCATCAGTGACGCCGATGCTGTGCCAGCCGAATTCGCGGGCGGCTCCGAGATGGTTGTCGGCGCCATAGGCGCGGGCAAGAATCTGGCTGCCGAGGCAGATGCCGAGCACGGCCTTGCCGGCATCGCCGAAGCGGCGCGCGAGCCGGGCGAGCTCCGGCAGATAGGGATGCGTCTCGTCATCCAGCGCGCTCTGCTCGCCGCCGAGAACGACCAGCGCGTCATGACCGGATATGTCCGGCGGCAGGATGCCATCCCGCCAGACCCGGAACCACTCGATCTCAGCACCCGCCTCGTCGAGCGCCGTGGCAAGCGCGCCGAGGCCGGTGTTGCGCATATTTTCGACGACTGCGACTCGCATAGGTTCTCCCCGGTGGTCGGCAGTTAGAAACCATGCCGAAGAACGGCGCGCAAGATGCTTGCGCGTGCGCGATTGCGTCTGCACGCCGCAAGCGCTTAAATCACGCCAAACGAAAGGAAAACGCCATGACCGAAAAAGCCCGCGTCTCGATCCTCTACTGCACCCAGTGCAACTGGCTGCTGCGCGCCGCCTGGATGGCGCAGGAGCTGCTGAGCACCTTTTCCGACAGTCTCGGCGAGGTGGCGCTGATCCCGGGCACCGGCGGCAATTTCGAAATCCGCGTCAATGGGGATCTCATCTGGGAGCGTAAGCGCGACGGCGGCTTTCCCGGGCCGAAGGAGCTGAAGCAACGCGTCCGCGACATCATCGAGCCCGGCCGCGATCTCGGCCATGTCGACCGCGTCTCGCACGAAAGCTGACCAAGCACGCTCAGCGATAGGGCGAGCGGCAGACCCTGTAGACGCCTTCATAGGTGAGGAAGTGATCCGTCCGCGGATTATAGGAACGGTATTCATTGGTGCACCAGGCGATGTGCTTGTTCAGATCCCGTGCCGGCTGCACCTGGCGCACCGGCGGCGGGTCATAGGTCAGCTGCGGCCGTCCCGCCGCGCCCGGCAGGTAATAGGTCGGCCCCGCGCCGCGCGGACGGTAATTCGGCTGGACATAAGCCGGGCGATGCCATTGCTGCGGCCCAAAACCGAAGCAGCCGCGAAAATCGCACAGCGTCGATCCCGTATTGACCGGCCCGAGACCCGGCTTCGGCGAATCAGCGCCGGCCATGAGAGGCGCGAAAACGGCAAAAAGGCCGGCGAGCAGAAGCGTGCGAGCAGCAGGCATGAGGCATTCCTTTCGAGACTCCCTCTATATAGGGCGCCCGGACCGGAGCGCTATGGCTCCCCTCCGGCCGCTCCCTCGCATGTGATCGGTTGTTTTTTGCAGACTGTCAGGAAAACTTCAAAAACCCAGTTGACAGTCACGAGCCACCCCCTTACATCGCTCTCCGTCGCCCAGATGGCGGAATTGGTAGACGCGCAGGTTTCAGGTACCTGTGCCGCGAGGCGTGGAGGTTCGAGTCCTCTTCTGGGCACCATTTCCTTTTGATCGCTGCCAAGATCAAACATTCAAATCTTTCCAAAAATTGCGCACTTGGCCCTGTTGACAGAGGCCATCGACCTGCTTGTCTGGATACCGGTTCCAAGAGTCGGCGCAGGTTGAAGGCCTGTCACGCCGCCATGTGGGATGTCGTCTTGCCGCTACCCGATACGACCGACAAAGCGGTAATGCCGGCTTCCCTGGCGGCGCGAAGAAGCAATTCCCTCAATTCCTCCATCCCGGCCTCTCCCGCGACGGCATCATCGCAAGCCTTCACGGCCGCGACATATTCCTCTCCATCGTCGAATGGCCAATCGATTATCAGCACTTCGGCTGCGTCTCGGAGCGTCTTGACGACCCTACGCTGACCGCCAAGAAAGAGGACAAGAGGTGCAAAATTCGGTGATGCGTTCCATTGCATGACACTTTCTCCCCAAAGGTTAGAATATTAGTAATGAAGCAAGAAGCATGCCGGGGAGCGGAAGGCGCGTTCGTTGCCCGATAGAGCAGCGCTTCATGAATGAATTCGGCAACAAATGAAATTTTTCGGGGCTCGGGGCCAAGACGGCCGAGCTGCATGTCTCCGAGAAAGGCGATTGGCCTTACCGCACCGGCTGGTAATGGCCGCGGAGCGGAATCTTTTCGCCCATGGTGACGAAGCCGTCGCGGTCACAGACATACATCAGCGTCGGCATGCCGCCGGAGCGGAAGATTTCGTCATAGCGGCGGCGGATCTGGACGGTCTCGGTGCGGCAATTATAGGATTCCTCTTCCTTCTTGTCCGGCTGCGCCCTGACGCCGGGAAGGCCCTTGTAGGGATAGAGGGGCTGAACAGTCGAATCCACGGATTTCGTCCAGTCGACAGCGAAGGCTGACGCCGGGGCGAGGCTGGACAAGACGCCGATCGATATCAGAAGCAACAGCCGCATGGGAACTCTCCTGCCGGCGACAAACCGCTTCTTCCGCATGTAGGAAAACCGGCGGCCAGCATCAAGCCGCCGCGGCGGGCGATTTCCTGAAATAGCCTCTGATGACGGGGTGGCCGAAGAGACCGACGAGGATGGCAAAGGCAGCGCCCAGGAAGAACCCGGCGAGGAAGCCGCCGATGATGCCGGCGACCATCAGGATCTTCTTTCCCGGGCCATCGGCCTTGACCGGCGGTTCGGCCGGCGAGATGACGCGGATGTTGCTCTGGCTGAGGTTCTGCTCCTCGCTCGTCTGGCTCGAGCGCTTGAGCACCGTTTCGTAGATATCGCGCGCCGCCGTTGCCTTGCGCTGCAATTCGTTCAGCTCCACCTGCTTGTCCGAGGTCGTCGCCTGCAGTGCCTTCTGAACGGCGAGCTCCTTGGCGACGCTATCCTCGGCGGCCTTGGCCTGCTCGTATTCGCCCTTTGCCGAGGTGGCGAGGCGCTGCAATTCGCCCCTGATTTCGCCGGCTATGCTCTGCAGCGAGGAGCGCGCCGCCTGCAGGCGCGGATGACGCGTTCCCATCTGGCTTTCAAGGCTGCCGACGGCGGCGGCTTGGGCGGCATATTGCTGACGCAAGCTGACGAGCGGCGAGGTGACGCCGCCTTCCGCCTGGTTGCCGGCAACAATGTCTTCGACGCGCAGATTGGCGACGGCATCGGCGCGGGCCTTCGCCTGGATGGTCTTTTCCTGCGCCGTTACCAAGAGCGTGTTCAGCGAGACGAGGCGCTGGTCGGAGATCAGGTTGCCTTCGGTCGCGGCCATGTCGTTGTCGGCCCGGAAAGTTTCGACCGCCTGCTCGGCCTCCAGCACCTTCTGGCGCAGATCGGCAAGGCGTCCGTCCAGCGTCGAGGAGGTGTTTTCGTAGAGGCCGTTCGAGGCGCTGTTTTCCTCCTCGGTAAAGGAGGTGACCACCTGGTTGGCAAGCTTCGCGGATTTCTCGGGGTCGTTCGTCGTCGCGGCGAGCGAAACGACATAGGTGCCGGCCTGGCGGGTGATGACAAGCGCCTTCTGCAGGGCGCCGATCACGGCCGCGCCATCCGTCCTGCCGCCGTTGAATTCCGGATCCTGGTCGAGCTTCATCGCCTCGACGACGCGGCGCAGCACATTGCCCGAGGTCAGGATCTGCACCTGGCTGTCGATCAGCGCCGAGATCATCTCCGGCGATGGGCCCGAAGATTGCGCGCCGGCCTCGGCCAGCCCGATCTGGCGCGGATCGAAATAAAGGCTGCTGACGGCGGTGAATTTCTGGCCGATCAACGGCGCCACCACGCCGCCCCCGACGGCTCCAAAGAGGGCCAACACAAACACCACCAGCCGGCGGCTCCAGATCGCCGCGATGCTGGAGCGGAGGTCGAGAAGCGCGGCGGCGGGCGCGGATGTGTTCTGCAGCGGCACATTGGCCACAGCCGGTTCTGGGGCCGCAGGCGGTTCTAGGGCCGCAGGCCGTACGGCGGCAGCGGCGGACGGCGGCTCGGATCGACGGATGTCTGCAACCCGTGCCGACGGTGGCACGAAAGGCGGTGGGGCTGGCTTGGGCTCGGGACGGGCGAAATCATCCGGACGAATAACGGGACTGCGCGGGCGCACGCCTTCCGACGCAGTCGGAGACGGCTCGTAACTGCGCCAGCCGGGCAGCCGGCTTACCCTGTTCCTGTCATATTGACTCATACGCGCACTCGTGTCCCGCCCAGCGTGAAAGACTGAAGCCGAGGTGCTGCGACTTTAGAAATTCTTAGCTAACGGACCGTTAAGATAGGCGCAGCGACGTCGATGTTGCGATTTGCCGTGATTGCGAGGATAGCTATGAGGACGACACGACATCTGGCGGCGCTGCTGCTTGCGGCCGCCCTTATGCCGTCGCCGGCCTTTGCGGCCGGCGCGCCGTGTTATCGCGGCGTCAATCTTTCCGGCGGCGAATATGGCGAGCGCGGCGCCATCTACGGTACGAACTACATCTATCCGAGCGAGCAGACGATCCGCTATTTCGCCGAAAAGGGCATGACGATCATTCGGCTGCCCTTCCGCTGGGAGCGGCTGCAGCCGGCGCTCGGCGGGCGGCTGGACGAGGACGAACTCAAGCGGATCAAGGATACGGTCGGCCTGATCCGAAAGCGGGCCATGGCCGTTCTGCTCGACCCACATAATTTCGGCTATTACGATAAGGCGCAGATCGGCACCGCGCCGGCGACGGACGCTGCTTTCGCCGACTTCTGGGCAAGGCTCGCGGTCGAATTCGCCAATCAGGACGGCATTCTCTTCGGCCTGATGAACGAGCCGCACGACATCAAGGCCACCGACTGGCTCGATGCCGCCAACGCGGCGATCCGCGCCATCCGCGCCGTCGGCGCTCGCAACCTTATTCTGGTGCCGGGCACCGCCTGGAGCGGCGCTCACAGCTGGGAAGAGGATGTGATCGGCGGTGCCAACGGTACTGTCATGCTCGGCGTGCGCGACCCGCTCGATTTCTACGCTTATGAGGTCCATCAATATCTCGACGTCGATTCGTCGGGAACCCATGCCACCTGCGAAGGCGCCGCCACCGCGGTCGAGGCCATCACCGGCGTCACCGCCTGGCTGAAGCGGAACCATAAACGCGGTTTTCTTGGCGAATTCGGCGGTTCCGCCGACAAGGACTGCATGAGCGGCCTGACCAAGATCTACGCGACCATGTCCGGCAATAGCGATGTCTGGCTCGGCTGGTCCTATTGGGCGGCGGGCGAATGGTGGCCGGCGGACGAACCTTTCAACGTTCAGCCGGGCAAGGGCCCTGAGCGACCGCAGATGCGGCTTCTCGCCGCGTCGGCGAAAGCGCACGCCGGCGCCTGCACCGCCGTCAAGCCTGCGGGGAATTGACCGTGGCGACAGTCGATCAGAAGGCAGCGACTTTCACGGTGTCGGGCAACCGCCTCGACGCGGCCGGGGGGGCGTCTCGCGTCGATCATGCGGTGCTCTGGCTTGGCCTGCTTTCGATGCTCTATAACGGCATTCTTGCCTTCATCAACCACAACATCATGCCGCTGTCGATGACGCATGTCGCCGCCAGCGAAGGCTTGATTCTGGCAAGCGCGATCATCTACATCCTTCATAAGGGGATCTACGAGACGGATCTGCCGAGCTTCCTGTTCCTGCTGTTCACGCTTGTCGTGACCATCTATGTCAGCGTGCTCAACCGCATGCCGTTCGTCGATCATTTCCGCAACGTGCTGATCATCTTCTGCTTTACCGGCCTCGGCGGCTGGAGCAACGAGAGAACGATGAAGCTGGCCTTCCGCTGGGCAAGCCTTGCGGTGCTGATCTTCCTGATCTTCGAAATCGTCAGCGTGCCCTTCTATGTCAGCATCGTGCATCCGTCCGATTATTTCGCCAATACGCGCGGGCTGCTGCCGCTGAGCTACAACACGACAGGCCTGTTCCAGAACGCTCTCGGCTTTCCCGAGCGCTTTTCCTTCGGCATTATCGACCATCGCTCGTCGTCGATTTTTCTCGAACAAGTGTCGCTTGCCAATTTTTGCGGCGTGATCGCGATCTACCTGATTTCCATGTGGGAAAGACTGGGGCGCTGGGACCGGCTGCTCTTCATCAGCACGGCGGTGCTGATCCTGGTGACGAACGATACGCGCACAATGCTGATCTTCTGTTTTGCCTGTATCGTCGGCTATTTCGTCTTTCCGAAGATCCCGAGGAATTTCAATCTGGCGCTGATGCCGCTGATCGTCGCCGCGGGGTTTGTCGTCTATACCCTCAAACCCAATGCGACGGGCGACAATTTCACCGGCCGCATCAACCTGACGATGAAGAAGATCATGGAGCTCGATCCTCTCGCCGTACTCGGGCTTTCGGTCGACAGGGTCGCCGAGTTCGCCGACAGCGGTTATGTCTATCTGATCTACGCGGCGACGATCTTCGGCGTCGTCGCGCTCTGGCTATTCGTCTGCCTCTTCCCAGCCGGCCGTACGGCGGCGCAGCGGCGATGCGCCCATTCACTTTCTCTTTTCATTTTTCTGAATATGATGATCGGGGGGACCGCCGTTTTCTCGATGAAGATTGCCGGCCTCTTGTGGTTCGTCGTCGGATATATGCGCTTCCACGACAGCCCGCGCATCCGGCAGGGTCGTGCGGCAGATGTACTGAGTTGACCGTAGCGGCACGGTGGAAACCGGCGTCCGAGAGTCCGAGGAGCAAGACGCTTCGATGCTTGTCCAGCTTCAATATCTGCGCGCTGTTGCGGCGCTGATGGTCGTTTATTTCCATGCGATATTGCAGCTTGCCAAGGTCAATCCCGCCGTCGACGCCACGGCTTTTCTTTATGGCGAAACCGGCGTCGACATCTTCTTCGTGCTGAGCGGTTTCGTGATGTGGCTGACGACGAGCGGGCGCGCGATGAGCCCCAGCGATTTCGCCCGCCGCCGCATCAGGAGGATCGTCCCGCTCTATTGGCTGGCAACCTTGTTTTCGGCGGCCGTGGCGCTGGTGGCGCCTTCACTGCTGAAATCCACGGTGTTCGACCTTCCGCATCTCATCGCCTCGCTGATGTTTCTGCCATGGGCCAATGCCGCCGATCCAAGCACGATCACCCCTGTCGTCGTGCCGGGCTGGACGCTGAATTACGAAATGTTCTTCTATTTTGTGTTTGCGTTGCTGCTGCCGCTCTCGGAAGCCCGCCGGATTCCAGCGATGTTCGCCGTCTTTGCCGTGATCCTGATTGCCTGCCGGCTGCTGCCGGAAACGACGGCCACCCGGTTCTACGGTCAGCCGATCATGCTGGAGTTCCTCGCCGGCGTCGTGCTCGGCTGGCTTTACGGGCAAAAGGTGCTTCTGCCGAACCGCTGGGCATGGGCGGCACTGGCCACGGGTTTTGTGTTCCTCTTCGTCAACGAAGCGCTGATGCCGCCGGAGAGCCGGTTCTACGCCTGGGGAATCCCGGCGATCTTCATCATCTGCGGCGCAGTTTCCATCGACTTTTCCCGGCTGCCGGTTCTGGGATGGCTGAACTATCTCGGCGACTGCTCCTACAGCATCTACATCACCCACGCCTTCACACTCGCTTTCCTGAGGGTGGCTTCGGAACGCCTGCCGATCGGCATCCTGCAGCAGCCGCTGCTCTTCGTGGTCCTGGCGCTGGTGCTTTCGTCGGTCGGCGGAGCAATCGTCCACGAAATCACCACGCCGCGCCGGAAAGTGGCGGCCGTGAGCCGTCCGCCGGCCTAACCCATCGGATTCAGTTCCCGTCCTTCACATCCTTGGTTTCCCGCCTCTCGATGTCGCAAATTGCTCATCAGCTTTCAGCGACATGCTATAGTTTCATTCACTGAAGGCGAGAATACACATCCGTGCGGCGCTGGCGGCACAGCGTTTTGAGCAACTTCTCCTAAGCTGATGTCGCGATGAGAGAACTTGCAGGAACGTGATGGTTTATCTTGCAATTTGTCGCATAAATGAAAGTGCGCCGGCCTATTCGCGGCACGGGCTTTGATCTAAGCACGGGCTGCGGCCTCCAAGAGGGAAGAGGGAGAGACATGAAAAGCTATGTATTGACGGTATCCTGCAAGTCGACGCGCGGCATCGTTGCGGCGATTTCGAGCTATCTGGCCGAGAAGGGCTGCAACATCGTCGACTCCAGCCAGTTCGACGATCTCGATACCGGCAGGTTCTTCATGCGCGTCAGCTTCATTTCCGA
>NZ_NWSZ01000014.1:0-117252 GCF_002531885.1 Rhizobium sp. L9
CGGTGGAAAAGGCATTGGAGCCGATCGTCGAACGCGGCCCGAAACTGCACCAGGCCGGCGAAGCCGGTTACCGCTGAACTCGATAAAGGATCATGAGGACAAAAATGCGCTTGATCATTCTCGGAACGGGAGGATGGGCAAATACCCACGCCATGAACTTCTCCGAAATCGCCGGCGTCAAAATTGTTGCTGCCGTCGATACAGACGAGGTCCGGCTGCGGGCCTTCGCGCTCAGGCATGGCATCCCGCTTACTTTCACATCGCTCGATGACGCCCTTGCCTGGGGGGAGTTTGACGCCGTGACCAATGTCACGCCGGATCGAGCGCATTATTCCACGACGATGAAGATACTCGGCGCCGGCAAGCATGTGCTCTGCGAGAAGCCCCTGGCGGTCAACTACCGCGAGGCCAAGGAGATGGCCGACGCCGCGGCGGCGTCCGGAAAGGTCACGATGGTAAACCTTACCTATCGTAATGTGGCGCCGCTGCAGGCGGCGCGAAAGATGGTGCTGGATGGCCGTCTCGGCGCGATCCGCCACTTCGAAGCGTCCTATCTCCAAAGTTGGTTGGTGTCCAAGGCTTGGGGCGACTGGACCAAAGAGTCGCAGTGGCTTTGGCGGCTGTCGACAAAGCACGGCTCCAACGGTGTGCTGGGCGATGTTGGTATCCACATTCTCGACTTCGCGGTTTTTGCCGCCGGCAGCGACGTAAAGGCGGCGGCATCGCATCTCAAGGTTTTCGACAAGAGCCCCGGGAACCGGATCGGCGAATACGAGCTCGATGCGAATGACAGTTTCCTGATGATGGCCGAGCTCGAAAACGGCGCGGCTGGCGTCATCCATGCAACGCGCTGGGCAACCGGCCATCTGAACGAATTGCGCCTGCGCCTGCATGGAGACAAGGGGGCGCTCGAGGTGGTGCATACGCCTGAAGGTTCGACCCTCAGGGCCTGCGAAGGCGCCGATGCCGACAAGGCGATCTGGCGCAAGATCGAGGTCGAACCGGTCATCACCAATTTCCAGCGATTTGCAAACGCCGTGGAAAAAGGGAAGCCGGATGAGCCGGGTTTCGGCCATGCCGCCAAGCTGCAATTTGTTCTTGATCACGCAGTCAAGACGGCCGGCGCCCTGACTGAGCTTTAGACAGGTTCCTCGGAGGGGCCGAGCATCGTCAGATGCGCTGGTTCAGCTCGTCTTCGCTGATGCCGAAATGCTCGAGGATGATGCCGACGTTCCGGCGGTGAGATTTGAAATAAACGTCGAAGAGATCGCCGACCAGCGGAACCGTGCCGCAGGCGGCGTCGACGCCGAGATTGACCGCCATGCGGGCGAGCTTATGGGCAGGAAGGCCGAGACGCCTTGCTTCATCGATGATGAAGAGACCGATGAGGGATCCGGCAACGTCGCCGACGGCTGGGATGAGGCCGAGAACCGAGTCTGCGCCGATCCGTACGCCGAAAGGCAATCTGACTGCGGTATCCATGAGCCGAGCGATCGCGGCAGCGCGTCGAATTCTTTCGCGTTCGAGCGCCGTGGGGCGTTCCCTGTGGGCAGAGGCTGGCATCAAAACCCTTGCGGCATTGGGATCGCAGCGCGATCCTGATCCAACGAAGGTGCGGCGTCGCGATCGAGATGTTCCATTGCCGTGAAACGCCGAAAGTCTTAATAGGTTCGCCGGCCGCGTGAGGATTTACGCCTGAGCCGCGTCAGGCGGCTCTCTGCGATCTTGACCCGCCGGCCGGTGCATTGATCTGAAAACGGCCGACCACGCCCTCCAGCGTCTGCGTCTGCCCGCCGAGCGCACGGCAGGCTGAGACCGTTTCCGCGGCCATCGCGGCATTGCGCTGCGTGACCTCATCGAGCGCATTGACGGAGGCATTGATTTCCGCGATCGCCACTGCCTGCTCGGAGGAAACCGAAACGATGCGGGCGATCAGGCCGGCGACCTGCTCGACCTGGCCTTCGATTTCCATTAGCGCCTTGCCGGTGCGGTTGACGAGCTCTACGCCGGTGGAAACCTGAGACGATGACGTGGAAATCAGAGATCTGATCTCCTTGGCGGCATTGGCCGAACGGAGGGCGAGCTCACGTACTTCCTGCGCTACAACGGCGAAGCCTTTGCCCGCTTCGCCTGCTCGGGCAGCTTCCACACCGGCGTTGAGCGCCAGAAGGTTGGTCTGGAACGCGATCTCGTCGATGACGTTGACGATATCGCCGATCTGGGCGGACGAACCCTCGATCTTCTGCATGGCGGCGATCGCATCGCGAACGATGGCTGCCGAATGTTCGGCGCTGCTGCGCGTCTCGGCCATCATACCGGTCGCCTTGCCGGCATGGTGGGAGGCGTCATTGGTTTTAGCGTTCATCTCCTTGAGCGCGGCGGTGGCCTCTTCTAGCATAGCCGCCTGCTGCTCCGTGCGCGATGCGAGGCTGTCTGCGGCATTGGTGATGCCGGTCGAGGAACTGCCCACCTGCCGGGAGGTCTGGGCGACCTCCGCCATTGAGGCGGAAAGAGCATCCAGGCTGTCGTTGAACTTGGCGCGCAAGCTCTCATAGGCGGCGGCAAAGGTTGTCGTGATACGGCAATCAAGATTGCCGTGCGACAGCTGGTCCAGGCCATATGTCAACTCGTTGATAACCGTTTCGCGTGTTCGCTCCTCGGCCGCCTTTTCGGCCATCTGGCTGCGCTCGCGCTCGAATTCGGCATCGCGAAGCGCCGTTTCCCGCTTCTGCGCGTCCTGCCGTTCCAGCGCATTACGGCGGAACACCGCGACCGCCTTGGACATGGCGCCGATCTCGTCGGAACGATTCGCATAGGGAACTTCGGTCGAAAAATCGCCTTCGGCAAGATTGCCCATATAGGCCTTCATGCCATCGAGCGGCACGATTGCCCGGCGGCGCAGAAGATAGAGTCCCGCCAGCAGCAGAGCGAAGGAGCCGAAGCCTGCAGCTCCCGCATAGATCGTCCAGGTCACGATTTCCGAAGCTGCGTTCGTTTCCTCGCCCTTCAGGAAAGCGTCGGAATTCGCGACGAGCTTCTCCACAGCATCCTGGTGCGTATGGAAGGCGACGCGCAACTGCTCGATCGCGCCGTGCGCCTTGTCTTCGTCCTTTGCTTTCAGCGCCGGAATGATCTCGCGGTTCATCACGTCCCAGAATGCATCGCCCTTGGTCAGCACATCGTTTTCGAGCTCGTCCTTCAAAGCCTGCGGCAGCCGGGTGGACTTCCAATAGGCGCGGCGGTCGTCGTAAGCGGCCTTGAGGTTTGCGATCTTGCCAAGATTGGCTTCGGTGAGCTCAGGGAATTTGCTGGCTTCGAAGGAGAGCATGTAGGATTCGACCACGAAGAGCGGCGGCGGCAATATGTCGGCGATGAGGTCCTTGCCATAGACCACCTGCTCGTAAACGGGGCCGTTGACCTTCAGCCGTTCGAGCGCCGATTGCTGCAACCCGATCGACATGAACAGGCCTGCTGAAACGGCGACGCCGAAGGCCACCAAGCAACGCGCAATAGTAAACGCCAAGACTGCCTCCATATAAATTTCTGGGCCTCTTCTTCGAGGCGACGAATTTATGCAGAGTATTATTTATCCAGAGATCGCTGAGATATGGTTAATTCTTTCAACTCGGAGACTCCAGCAGATTTTCGCAGGGCGAGAGCACCGTCCAAAATTGGGGTGGTCAGTGTGAAACCGGAACTTTCCAAGGCACTTGCTGCCATCTTGATGGCGCGAGGAGGCAGCTATAGATGTGGCAAGGGAGATTAACATGGCTGAACCTCAGCTTTCGGTACGAAGCTTGCGGGCGCGTGATCTTGCTCACCGGCTCGCCCGCCGTGAAAAACGCTCGATTGCCGATGTCGTCGAGAGGACGCTTGAATTCTATGAAATATGCGATGCCGGTCGCGAGCCGGCATCATCCTTTTACAACAGGCTTTCGCAGCAAAGCGGGATGGATACCAACCTCGAGGCCGTCCTCAACAAAGGCCACCAAGCGCATGAAGGGATTGAGCTTTAATTTCCGCCAACCGCTTCGGAGATGTTGAAAAGATCGCCTGCTGAAGCGATGATCGCATGGCTCGTTCCGGCATGTTGAACTGGTCGTGCCGACGTGACGATTGCCGAGATCGCTTTCGGTAACCTGCGCCGCCGTCCCTTTAGCCGGCCGGGATGGTCGAAGTAATCGCCAGCGTCATCAGCTGGGCCATCAATTTGTCGGCGCTGCTGGGTGTCTCTTCGTTAAGCTGCCGCTCGGTTGATTTCTTTGCTGAAACCGTACTACAGGATAGGGCGTCCTGGGATGCGGATGTCGAGCTCTTGCTACAGGAGAGGGAGAGACTGACGTTGCGGCCGAAATGGTCGTGATAGGCGCTCCATCGCTAGAGGGTGGGGATGCAGCGCATTACGGGAACGGATGAGTTCTATAAGTCGAAATTGCCAATGCCACAACCGAAGAAATCGTCCCTCACAAACTGCAGCCTGCTTTTCAGGAGCGTCGGCATGCGTCTCGGACAGACGGTCTGATCGTAATGGATATTGCCGACGAGACCGCAGATGAACCGCGCAAGCGCGGCCGGCCGAAAGTCTCCAGCGACGAAGACAAGCGGACCCATATCGTCGAAGTCGCCCGCCGCGTTTTCGTAAAATACGGCTATGCCGGAAGCACGACCGCAGGGGTCGCTTCCGAGGCGGGTGTTTCCAAGCAGACGCTCTACAAGCTGTTTCAGAGCAAGGAAGAACTGTTTGCAGCTGTGGTCGGCGCGCATCGGCGCCTGATGCTCGACCTGCCCAGGCCCGCGGAAGACCTCCCGATCACGGCGAGTCTCGAGCGCATCTTCATGATCGACATGGACGAGGATACGGATGCGGAACGCGCCGGCTTCCTGCAGCTTATCTTTCGCGAAGCCACGCAGTTTCCCGAGCTTATCGAAATTCTCCAGCGCGAAGGCATACTCGCCAGCAGGCAACATCTCGCCGACTGGCTGCGCGATCGCCGGGCGGAAGGCAGGCTGTCGCTGGATGATCCGGAGAGCGGCGCTCGCATGCTGATGGATATGATCTTTGGCGGCATGGGCCCGCCGGAAGGCCGCGTGCATGCCTGGCCCGACCGGGCTCTGATGCTTGCCCATCTCCACCGCTGCATCGCGATCTTCGCCGCCGGCGTCGCGGCCGCTTAGAGCGGTAAAGGCGCGCAGCAACTCCCGCACACCACGCCGCGCAATCCCTGGGTCAGGTGCTTGCCGCTTGCCGTCATCTGCTTGCCGCCCAAAACTGAGGGCCAGTCTCCCAACGTGGCTTCACCGGCAACCGTTGCCCGCCACAGCGAGGAAAACATCGGCAAGCTCACGACGGCCGGTGAACTCATGAGCGACTTCAAGCTCTGCTCCTATGCCATTAAGGCCTGTGGCCCCGAAGATATGCCGGGCCTTCATGAAAGAGCTGCTGGAAAACGACCTTAGGCCGAAGGGCGCGCCGCGACCGAAGAAATCGAAACCAACCGCAAAATGCTGCGCTGCCGAAAAAATCGCCAAGCACTCTGCTGCGCGTTTTTTCGGCATGCCCCATTGACAATTCACCGCCGATAGCACTTGATATCGAAATCCAATAAAATAGACAGATGTCCGGTATATTGGATCATCGAAACATCTACAAGGGGAACGCCATGATCATTTCCTTTCGCACCGGCCTGATGTCGCTGGCCGTCGCCGCCCTGGTGTCGACGCCTGTGCTCGCCGAGGGCAGCAAGCTCGACGAAGTTCTGGCCCGCGGCCATCTCGTGCTCGGCACTGGCAGCACCAATGCGCCCTGGCACTTCAAGAGCGCGGACGACAAGCTTCAGGGCTTCGATGTCGACATGGGCCACATCGTCGCCAAGGCCCTGTTCGGCGATCCGGATAAGATCGAATATGTCAACCAGTCTTCGGATGCCCGCATTCCGAACATCACCACCGATAAGGTCGACATCACCTGCCAGTTCATGACTGTTACCGGCGAACGCGCCCAGCAGGTTGCCTTCACCATTCCCTATTATCGTGAAGGCGTCGGCCTGATGCTCAAGGCGGACGGAAAATATGCCGATTATGCCGCCCTGAAGGCTGCCGGCTCGTCGGTCACCATCTCGGTTCTCCAGAACGTCTATGCCGAGGCTATGGTGCACGCCGCATTGCCGGAAGCGACCGTCGACCAATACGAATCCGTCGACCTGATCTATCAGGCGCTGGAGTCCGGGCGCGCCGATGCCGCCGCCACGGACCAGTCGTCGCTCGCCTGGTACATGACGCAGAACCCCGGACGCTACAAGGATGCTGGTTACGGCTGGAACCCACAGACCTATGCCTGCGCCGTCAAGCGCGGTGATCAGGACTGGCTGAACTTCGTCAATACCGCTCTTCACGAAGCGATGACCGGTGTCGACTTCGACTTTTACGCCAAATCCTACAAGACCTGGTTCGGCAAGGATCTGACGCCGCCGCAGATCGGCTTCCCCGTCGAATTCAAGTGACCGCGATGCGGGACGGGAGTTCGCTCCCGCTCCGCTGGAACAGAAAGATCTTGGTCCAGGTCGGGCCAAGATCCGAATCCGCTTCTGAATCGAATGGTTGGAGTATGACGCTGTCCGGGCCGCTCGCAGGTTCGGCAGCGTGCTCCGGTCTGAAAGGACCCGCATGGGTTACACGCTGAATTTCGCTGCCGTCTGGCGCAATTTCGACTTTCTCTTAAGCGGACTTGCCCTCAGCCTCGGCCTTGCCGTGATCTCGATCCTGATCGGGGCCGCAATCGGTCTTGTCGTGGCTTTCGCGCTGACGTCGAGGAGCCGCTTCGCGCTCGTGCCGGCGCGCATCTATGTCACTATCATTCGCAACCTGCCGATTCTCGTCCTGGTGCTTTTCGCCTTTTTCGCGCTGCCGCAGATGGGCTTGCGCCTCGACAAGATGAAAAGCTTCGTGCTGGTTCTCTCGCTCTATTCCGGCGCCTATCTGGCCGAGGTGTTCCGCGCCGGACTGCTGTCGATCCCAAGAGGACTGACGGAAGCCGGCCTCGCAATCGGCCTGACGGCAATGCAGATCCGAAGCTCGATCATCGCACCGCTGATGTTGCGCAACGTGCTGCCATCGCTCTCCTCGACCATCATCTCGCTCTTCAAGGACACCTCGCTCGCCGCCGCCATTGCCGTGCCCGAGCTGACCTTTGCCGCCCGCAAGATCAATGTCGAGAGCTTCCGGGTCATCGAAACATGGCTGGTTACATCAGCCCTCTATGTCGCCACCTGTCTCCTCATCGCCGCCTTGATGCGCCTCGTCGAGCGCCGTCTGGCCCTGCCGAGATAATTCCGATGTCTCACACCTTTCTCGAACAACTCTGGATCGCCCGTTACGTCATCATGAACGGCATCGCCATGACCGTGTCGATCTCGCTGCTGGCCATTCTCGCCGGCTCCGTTCTCGGGGTCTTTGTCGGACTGGCGCTGGTTTACGGCGGCATTGTCTTACGTCTCCTCGTGCGAGCCTATACGGATATCATCCGCGGCACGCCGGTGCTCGTGCTCGTACTGGCAAGCTATTACGTCTCCGCTGCGGTCGGTCTTGATCTCGGACCGTTCTCCGCCGGCGTCCTCGCCCTTGCCGTCTTCTGCTCTTCCCATGTCGGCGAAATCGTGCGCGGAGCGCTTCAGGCGATCCCGAAGGGGCAGACCGAAGCCGCTAAGGCGATCGGTCTGACCTTTACCCAGACCTTCACCTCGGTGCTGTGGCCGCAGGCCATGCGCCAATGTCTGCCGGCCTGGGTGAATACGGCGGCCGAGATGGTGAAAGCCTCGACTCTGCTCTCCGTCATCGGCGTCGCCGAGCTTCTCCTGCGCACGCAGGAGATCATTTCCCGCAATTTCATGAGCCTGCAGTTCTATTTTCTGGCCGGCGGTCTCTATTTCATCGTCAACTACGGCATCGAGCACTTCGGCAAATATGTCGAGCGCAAGACCGCCCTGCCGTCCTGAGGAGCCTACCGATGGCCAAGACCATTCTCGACATCAAGGGTCTGCGTAAGACTTACGGTATCCACGAAGTTCTCAAGGGGGTCGATTGCGCCGTGCAGGAAGGCGAAGTCATCTCCATTATCGGCTCATCCGGCTCAGGCAAGACCACCTTGCTGCGCTGCGTCAACATGCTCGAGGAATTCCAGGGCGGCACGATCAGACTCGACGGCGAGGAAATCGGCTATCACGTCGACGGCGCGTCGCGGCGGCGCAAGAGCGAGAAGGAGATTGCGCGCCAGCGCTCCCTGACCGGCATGGCTTTTCAGCAGTTCAATCTCTTCCCGCATATGAGTGCGGCCGAAAACGTCATGCTCGGCCTCGTCAAGGTGAAGAAGATGACGAAGCCGGACGCCCGCATCATTGCTGAAAAATGGCTGGACCGGGTCGGCCTTGCCGCCCGCGCCAACCATTATCCCAGTCAGCTCTCCGGCGGCCAGCAGCAGCGTGTCGCAATTGCCCGCGCCATCGCCATGTCGCCGCGGCTGATGTTGTTCGACGAGGTCACCTCAGCCCTCGACCCGGAACTGGTGGGCGAAGTGCTGCAGGTGATCAAGGGGCTGGCCGCCGACGGCATGACCATGCTGCTCGTCACCCACGAGATGCGTTTCGCCTATGAGGTTTCATCCCGCGTTATCTTCATGAACCAGGGCGTCATCTGCGAGGAGGGCGATCCGAAGGAAATGTTCCTGCGTCCGAAGACCGAACGATTGGCAGAATTTCTCAAAACATCGAGCTTCAATTAGACGACGGCGCGGCGATAGGGCAGGGGGAGGGGGGCGCGCTCGCCCAAATTACGTTCAGTCTGCATCCCCGGCAGGCAGATTTCCCGCCAAAAGTCCGAGACAGGTTGATGATCCAGAGCGGGGGGTTTTTGGCACGGGCTTTGCTTTCTGCCTTGTATGCAAGAGAGCCACACATCCGAGACCACGCAGAAATCCATTGAGGCAACGATCGTCTCGGGGATCCTTTCTGCCAAGATCCGGCCGGGCACTCGACTTGGCGAAAATCAGCTGGCAGCGCTCTTCGGCGTGTCGCGAACCCGCGTCCGTGAAGCGATGATGCGTCTGGAGACGCGCGGCATCGTGCATGTCAGCCCCCGGCGCGGCTGGTTCGTCGTCGAGCCCTCCGCTGAGGAGGCGATCGCCGTCTATCAGGCGAGGCGTGTCGTCGAGGCTGGATTGCTGCGCAGCATGGCCGTGCTGACGGAGGAGGGACGCAAGGCTCTCGACGCCCATCTGAATGAGGAGAGGAATGCCATGGCGGCGGGCGACCGCCAGCGGCTGACTTATCTGATGGGCGATTTCCATATCCGCATCGCGGAATTGAGCGGGAACACGATCATCGTCGATATCCTGCGCGACCTGACCGCGAGGACGATCCTCATTTCGATGCTCTATCAATCCGAATTTCATGCGGCACAGTCGCACGAGGGGCACTGCCGTATTTTCCAGGCCATGCAGGCAGGTGATTTCGTCAGAGCTGCGGAGCTCTCCGTCGAACATCTTGATGAAGTGGAAATGGGCCTCGACCTGACGGCGCGCCCGGATCCGCTTTCGGATCTGCGCAGTTCCCTGTCGCTTCCGCTAAAGGCCGCATCCTCCATCGCCCGGCAATCGGACCCCAAAACCACAACTTCAAAGGAGCAATGAACACATGCTGACAAGACGGATCTTCTTCGCAATCGCAGCCCTGACCGCGACCTTCAGCTTCACCTCGCCGTCTCACGCCGATGCTCTCGCCGACATCACGGCGCGCGGTACGCTGCGCGTCGCAGTCCCGCAGGATTTCCCACCTTTCGGCAGCGTCGGCACCGATATGGCGCCGATGGGCTACGATATCGACATGGCCAACCTCATTGCCGAAAAGCTGGGCGTCAAAGCCGAGCTCGTGCCGGTTACGAGCGCCAACCGCGTCCCCTATCTGCAGACGAACAAGGTCGATCTTGTGATATCGAGCCTCGGCAAGAATCCGGAGCGCGAAAAGGTGATCGATTTCTCGGTCGCCTACGCGCCCTTCTTCAACGGCGTCTTCGGGCCGGCCGATCTTTCGGTCGCCAAGGCAGAAGATCTCGCGGGCAAGAGCATCGGCGTCACGCGCGGCGCCGTGGAGGATCTCGAGCTGACGAAGATCGCGCCGGCCGACGCAACGATCAAGCGTTACGAGGACAATAACGGCACCATCTCGGCCTTCCTCTCCGGCCAGGTCGACATCATTGCCACCGGCAATGTCGTGGCGGCTGCCATCCTCGCCAAAAATCCTCCCAAGCGCCCCGAGCTGAAGTTCCTCATCAAGAACTCGCCCTGCTACATCGGCCTCAACAAGGAACAGTCCGCGCTTCTGGAGAAGGTGAACGGCATCGTCGCTGCCGCCAAAGCCGATGGCAGCTTGAATGCCATCTCGCAGAAGTGGCTCGGCGCCGATCTGCCGTCCGATCTTTAAGGAAATCCGGGTCTCGCGCATGTCATCCCGCCTCCGCGGGATGACATGCGCTCCGTCACCGCAAGAGGGGACATTCCTTGAGTTACCATTTCGAATTCGGCTGGCTGCTTGAATATTACCCCCAGATCATTAAGGGCATACTGATCACCCTGGAGCTCATCGCGATTGGCGGTGTGCTCGGCATTTCGCTCGGCATCGTTTGCGCCTGGGTGCGGGCGCTCGGCCCGGTCTGGCTGAAGCCGGTCGTTGCGGCCTATGTCGAACTGATCCGCAACACCCCATTCCTGATCCAGCTTTTCTTCATCTTTTTCGGTCTGCCATCGCTCGGCCTCCAGCTCTCCGAATTGACGGCCGCTAATCTCGCAATGGTCGTCAACCTCGGCGCCTATAGCTGCGAGATCATTCGCGCGGGCATCCAAGCAACGCCGAAAGGCCAGTTCGAGGCGGGCGAGAGCCTCGCCATGACGCGCTTCGAGACCTTCCGCCATGTCGTGCTCGTGCCGTCGCTGCAGCGCATCTGGCCGGCACTGTCGTCGCAAGTGGTCATCGTCATGCTCGGCTCAGCGGTCGTATCGCAGATCGCCGCCGAGGATCTGACTTTCGCCGCGAATTTCATCCAATCGCGAACCTTCCGAGCCTTCGAGGCTTACATCGTCTCGACATCAATCTATCTCGCGCTGGCAATCCTGCTCCGGCAGGTGCTGGGCCTGGTTGGCTGGTTCATCTTCCCGAGGAGAGCAGTGCGATGATCACCTTCACGCTTTGGGACATCCTGCGCAACCTGCTGCTCGCCACTCGCTGGACCATTCTTCTATCGCTCGTCTCGTTTATCGGCGGCAGCGTGGTCGGCCTCGGCCTGCTATTCCTACGCATCAGCAGGCGCAAGGCCGGTCGGGCATTTGCGAAATATTATATTGAGCTCTTCCAGGGTACGCCGCTGCTGATGCAACTCTTCATCGCCTTTTTCGGTCTCGGGCTCTTCGGAATAGACGTCCCGGCCTGGCTGGCGGCGGGACTGGCGCTGATCCTATGGAGCGCCGCCTTTCTCACCGAGATCTGGCGAGGCTGCGTCGAAGCGGTTGCGAAGGGGCAATGGGAAGCCTCCGCCAGCCTCGGCATGGGGCGTCTGCAGCAGATGCGCTACGTCATCCTTCCGCAGGCGCTGAGGATCGCCATACCGCCGACCGTCGGTTTCTCCGTTCAGATCATCAAGGGCACGGCGCTGACCTCGATCATCGGTTTCGTCGAATTGTCCAAGGCCGGCACCGTGGTCACCAACGCCACCTTCCAGCCCTTCACCGTCTATGGGCTCGTAGCGCTCATCTATTTCGCCCTTTGCTGGCCCTTGTCGAAAAGCAGCCAGATCCTGGAGAGGAAGCTCAATGTCGCTCATCGAAATCACTGACGTCCGCAAGAGCTACGGATCCAACGAGGTGCTGAAAGGCATCAACCTGAATGTCGAACCTGGCGAGGTCATTGCCATTATCGGCAAGAGCGGTTCGGGCAAATCGACCCTGCTTCGCTGCATCAATGGTCTTGAGACCATTACCAGCGGTTCCATCTCAGTGGCCGGCGCACAGCTCATCGATGACGAAGTCCATTTAAAGGCGCTGCGCCTGAAGGTCGGCATGATCTTTCAGCAATTCAATCTCTTCCCGCATCTGACTGCCGGCGGCAACGTCGTGCTGTCGCAGGCGGTGGTCAAAAAGACACCCAAGGCCGAAGCCGAGGCCACCGCCCGCAAGATGCTGGAGCGTGTGGGGCTGGGTCACAGGTTCGACGCCTATCCTGACGAGCTCTCGGGCGGACAACAGCAGCGCGTTGCCATCGCCCGCGCGCTCGCCATGCAGCCAACCGCCCTTCTTTGCGATGAGATCACCTCGGCGCTCGATCCGGAACTGGTCGCCGAAGTTCTGGCCGTCGTGCGCGAACTTGCCGCCGAGGGAATGACGCTGCTGATGGTCACGCACGAGATGCGGTTCGCCCGCGACGTCTGCAGCCGCGTCGTCTTTATGCATCAGGGCCGAGTCCATGAAGCAGGCCGGCCGGAGGACGTCTTCGCCAATCCGCAGACCGCCGAGCTCAGGCAGTTTCTCGGTGTCAACTAGTCAGTGGCTCAGCATCTCCTCGGCGATCTGTTTCCCATTCAGGCTCGCGGGGTAATAGGTCGGCCAGTTGGTGACCTCGTTCAGTAGCGCGGCGCGGTCGTTGCCCCAATAGAGATGGTAGTGATCCGCCTTCTCAGGGGCGACGATGTGGTCGCTGAACTGGATGAACCGAGGTGCGGCGTCATCACCGGCGCTTTTCCGGAAGATGAAACGCACCCCTCGATTACCCTTCTTGTAGGTGAGGATTTCGTGCCCATCCGCCTCGTAGTCTCCGCTCACGGGGTCCTTGCCGCGGAAAAAGGCAACCTTCTTTCCTTTGATGACGATCCGATCGACGTCGGTCTTGTATCCCGTCTCATAGTAGGCACGATATTCCCTGGCGCTCCTGTCGCCATGTTTCGCCTTGTCGGCCATCACCGGATTCAAGGTTCCATCTACAAGATAGGGATAGACCGACTGCCAGTCGCCTTCCCAGTCCGATAGTTCACGCGCCTTTACCTGGTCGTCATCGAAATACCCATTATACACCGACCCCTGTTGATCGTGGGAATGGCCGTGGTTGTGATTGTTTCCCGAAGATGTCTCAGCGCCTGCCATTCCTGCAAAAGTCAATGTTGAGGATACAGCCAGTGCGCAGCTGAGTGTCGTGATCGCCTTGTTCATTCGCTGAGACCCTTTTGATTGACCGGCACGGCTTGTGCCTCATTCGTAATGTAATAACATTACGAAGCCAATTAGCGTGCTTCGAATGCAGGCGCAAGGAGAAAACTGCTGATGCGTGTCGCTTGGGGGGCATCATGCATGACACCAAGTCAATTCGAGAGGCGCCCGTGCAGCGAGAGCTACGATCGGGCAGACATATGGCTATCGCAGTGAACCCGATGCAGAATGCTCCGCAATCAGCACGAAAGCGCCGTGGAAGATGTCGCCCGCCGCAAGCGTGTCGATCGCTCTCACCTTCGGAGCGGCAAGGTGACGGATGTCGCCGCTTGGGTCGTCGAACCACAGGGAGCCATTTTCGCCAGCCGTAACGCTGATGAAGGAATGTTCGAATTTCCGCTTCAGCAGACCAACGGTCTCGACGAGATCCGCCGTTCCTTGCCAGATCACCCGAGCCCGAGCTCACAGGAGAATTGCCACTTGGCCAGCTACTCCAGAGGCGGACGGGTGATATCCGCTATCGAAGGCAAAGCCGGACCGCTTTCCGCCTGAGCCATCGCTTTCACCAATGCGATGATCGTTTCACGAATATCGGGATTGGCAATCTTCAGAAAGGCGCGGTTAAGCACCAACCCCTCTTTCGTTCGCAGGAATTCTGCGACGGGGTCGGCATTGTCCGGCAGCGTCAACCCCTGAAGGCTCAATGGCTGCGACTCGTTCTGCTCGAAGAAGAAGCTCGGAGAGGTGTGAAGCACTTCGGCGATTCGCTGCAAACGGCTCGCACCAATGCGGTTGATGCCCTTCTCGTATTTCTGAACCTGCTGAAAAGTCACGCCGATCTGGTCGGCGAGCCGCTCCTGGCTCATTCCAAGCAGCTGCCGGCGTGTTCTGATGCGCGCGCCGACGTAACTGTCTATGGCATTCGGTGTCTTGACATTCATCGCGTGTTTTCAGCCTCGATCGGATTTCAATCGGCGCAGCTGTAGTACCCCTGTAAGCAGTTTTCCACGGTTGTTTTCATGTAGTATAGCATGCATGCGATGATCTCGGCTGACTGTGATATGAAAACCCCCGTCCAACACACGGCCAGCGACGCAAGCGCCGGTCGGGCAATAGGCAAATCAAACAAAAGCCGTACCGATCCTGGCCAAACCGGGCTGGTGATCGTTGCCCGGCCTGCGGTAAATGTCTTTCAGCGACCGTCGCTCGACAGTCTTGCCAGCCCCGATCGCCCAAAATCCATGAGAACGACACGGCACTAATCGTGCCTGTGCAGGAGGGATATTGATGGCAACCGTTGCCGAGCGAGCGCCCCGTTTCGAAAAGACGACGATGTCCATTCTGATGGCTGTCAGCTTCTGCCACATGCTGAACGACATCATGCAGTCGCTGCTCGCCTCGCTCTATCCATTGTTCAAGGCGAATTACGATCTCGATTTTGTCCAGATCGGCCTCCTGACCATGACGTTCCAGGTCACGGCGTCTCTGCTGCAGCCGGCGGTCGGCATCGTCACCGATCGCTGGCCGATGCCCTATTCGCTGCCGGTCGGCATGGCCAGTACCTTTTGCGGCCTCATTCTGCTCGGCAATGCCGGCAATTTCGCGCTGCTGCTGGTCGCGGCGAGCCTGATCGGTTTTGGCTCGGCGGTCTTCCATCCGGAATCCTCGCGTGTTGCCCGTCTTGCCTCCGGCGGCCGCCACGGTTTCGCGCAGTCCTTTTTCCAGGTCGGCGGCAATGCCGGCCAGGCGATCGGCCCACTGCTCGCCGCCTTCATCGTGCTGCCGCTCGGGCAACACAGCGTCTCCTGGTTTGCCGCCATCGCCATGGTCGGCATGGTCGTGCTGAGCTGGGTTGGCAGCTGGTATATGAGCCACAGGCGTCAAAACGCCAGCAAAGCGGCCGTCAGCCGAACCCTGCCGCTGCCGCAGAACCGCGTCATCTGGGCGCTGCTGATCCTGGTGCTGCTGACGGCGACGAAAAATGTCTACATGGCGAGCGTCTCGAGCTACTTCACCTTTTATGTCATCGACAGGTTCGAACTCAGCGTGCAGCAGGCGCAGCTGATGCTTTTCCTGTTTCTCGGCTCGGTCGCCGTCGGCACGTTCCTCGGGGGACCGATCGGCGATCGCTTCGGTGCCCGTTTCGTCATCTGGTTTTCGATCCTCGGCGTCATTCCCTTCGCGTTGCTGCTGCCCTATGCCAATCTTTTCTGGACGTGCGTGCTCAGCATCGTTATCGGCCTGGTCTTCGCGTCCGCCTTCTCGGCGATCGTCGTCTTCGCGCAGGAACTGGTGCCCGGCCGCGTCGGGCTGATTGCCGGCGTCTTCTTCGGCTTTGCATTCGGGGCAGGGGGGCTAGGTGCTGCGCTGCTTGGCGATTTTGCCGACACTCACGGCATCGCCTTCGTCTACCGCATCTGCTCCTACC
Source organism: Rhizobium sp. L9 (assembly GCF_002531885.1). Classification (NCBI taxonomy): domain Bacteria; kingdom Pseudomonadati; phylum Pseudomonadota; class Alphaproteobacteria; order Hyphomicrobiales; family Rhizobiaceae; genus Rhizobium; species Rhizobium sp. L9. Next base: position 15,666 of record NZ_NWSZ01000014.1, read on the forward strand.
TGCCGCTGCTCGGCCTGCTGACCGTCTTCCTGCCGCGCATTCCGAAACACACGCGGGCCTGAGGCCATCCTCGACGTCGCGATTGGCATATCGAGCTCCGGAAGTGTGTCGTCCTTTGGCCGCCGTGGATGGAAACGGCGACCGGAGGCGCGTTCTCCTTCTTTAGAATCTGCTCATAAGCCGCAATTAATCCATAAATTTGATGGAAAATTTATGCTGCCAGTATTGATGGCACGGCAAGAGTTTTTCCGACCCTTCCTGGACATCAGACATTCTTGCTTCGCCCGCGATCCAGCCTTTTGACATGATCAGCCGGCTCGGGGCGCTCGGCCTCATCAGTCAGACGGGATATAAAATGACCAAGAACAAAAAACTTCACGGCCTCAATTTTTCGCGCCGCGCGGCTCTTGCGGCCGCCGCTGTTTCCGCAGCTGCCCTTTTAGTCTTTGCCGCACCGGCACCTTCCTTTGCCGAGGACAAGTCGATCAAGGTCGGAATCATGGCCGGCGAGGATGAGGATGTATGGCGGGTGGTGACCAGCGAAGCCACCAAAAAGGGCCTCAAGATCGAGACCGTCATCTTCAACGACTACACTCAGCCGAACGAAGCGCTGGAGCGCGGCGAAATCGACGCCAATGCCTTCCAGCACAAGCCCTATCTCGACAACCAGATTCAGCAGCACGGCTATCACATAGTCCCCGTCGGCTATACCGGCGTCTGGCCGATCGGCCTCTATAGCAAGAAACACAAGGCCGTCGCCGAGATCCCCGAAGGCGCCGTCATCGGCGTGCCGAACGATCCCTCGAACGAAGGCCGGGCGCTGCGCGTTCTTCAGAGCCAGGGCTTGATCAAGTTGAAGGACGGCACCGGCATTCTCGCAACCGTCGCCGACGTCACCGACAATCCGAAGAAAATCGAGATCAAGGAACTCGATGCCGGCATCGTCGGCCGCTCGATCGACGATCTCGACGCCGGCGTCGTCAATACCGACTGGGCTCTGAAAAGCGGTCTTTCTCCGGCCGAGCGCATCGCGCAGGAGCCGATCGCCGACAACCCGTACCGCAACTTCATCGCCGTCAAGGAAGAGAACAAGAATGCGGATTGGGTCAAGACGCTGGTGTCTTCCTACCAGAACGACACCGTCAAGGCCGAGTTCGACAAGGTATACAAGGGGACGGGTCTCAGCGCCTATTGATCCGAAACTGGGCCGCGGTTAAGGCCTGCCGAAAGGCGGCCCGGGCGTTCCTGCCGGGGCCGCCTTCAGCATTTGTAGGGAAAAGTACATGAACTCCGTTGTTTCCAGGGCGGCGATCGAGCCGGGGCCGCAGGCGGCCGAAGAGGTGGTGAAGCTTATCGACGTGAAGCGTCGGTTCGGGGCCACGCCGGCACTTGACGGTATTTCGCTGAGCGTGAACAGGGGCGAGATCCTCGGCATCATCGGCCGCAGCGGCGCCGGCAAGTCGACGCTGATCCGCTGCTTGAACGGGCTGGAGCGCGCCGATAGCGGCGAAATCCGTATCGACGGCCGCGATATTACCCGGCTTCAAGAACAGGAACTGCAGCCGCTGCGCCGCCGCATCGGCATGATCTTTCAGCACTTCAACCTGCTTTCGGCCAAAACGGTGGAGGACAATGTTGCCCTGCCGCTGAAGATCGAGGGTATTGCCAAGGCCGAGCGCCTGAAGCGGGCCCATGAACTTCTCGAGCTCGTCGGTCTTGCCGACAAGGCGCAGGCCTACCCCGCCTCGCTCTCAGGCGGCCAGAAACAACGCGTCGGCATCGCCCGGGCGCTGGCGGCGCGCCCGGCGCTACTTCTCTCGGACGAAGCGACATCGGCCCTCGATCCTGAGACAACCCGATCGATCCTAACCCTGCTCAAGGATATCAATCGTAAGCTCGGACTGACCATACTGCTGATCACGCATGAGATGGAAGTGGTGCGCGGCATTGCCGATCGCGTCGCGGTCATCGATGCCGGACGGATCGTCGAGGAGGGCCAGGTCTGGTCGGTCTTCGCCAATCCGCAAACTGACATCACCAGGAGCCTGCTTGGCGGCATCCGCCCGCAACTTCCCGATCACATTCTCGGCCGGCTGTCGGCGACGACGGGCAGTGAAGTGATCCTCAGTGTCGATCTTGCCGGGCCGCAAGCGCAGGGGGCGCTGTTTGCCGAACTCTCCGCGGCTCTGCCGCATTCCTTCCGCCTCGTCCATGGCGGCATCGACCATATCCAGAACCAGCCGGTGGCGCGGTTCTTCATCGCCGTTCCCGCGCGCGACCCAGCGCTTGCCGGAAAGGTCGAACAATTCCTGACGGCCCGGTCCGCCCGGGTGGAGGTGCTTGGTTATGACGCCGATCATGCTTGAACTGCTTCTTCGCTCGCTTTGGGAGACGGTCCTGATGACTGTCGCCTCGGGGGTGATTTCGCTCGTCGCAGGTCTGCCGCTCGGCCTTGCCCTCGTCGTCACGGCGCGCGGCGGCATCGCCGAAAATCTCTGGATCAACCGCATCCTCGGTGCCGCCATCAACGGCTTCCGCTCGGTGCCATTCATCATCCTGCTGGTGGCGCTGATCCCGCTGACGCGGCTGATCGTCGGCACCGCGCTCGGCACCGGGGCCGCCATCGTGCCGCTCGCCATCGCCGCGACACCCTACTATGCGCGCATCGCAGAGGTGTCGTTGCGAGAGGTCGACCGCGGGCTGATCGATGCCGTGCGCGCCATGGGCGGCAATCGCTGGACCATTATTCGCGAGGTGCTGGTGCCTGAAGCGCTGCCGGGCATCGTCGCCGGCTTCACCGTCACCCTGGTGACGCTGATCGGCGCCTCGGCCATGGCGGGCGCGATCGGCGCCGGCGGCCTCGGCGATCTTGCCATTCGCTATGGCTATCAGCGCTTCGAAACCAATGTCATGATCGCAGTGGTCGCCGTCCTCGTCATCCTCGTCTGCGGCATCCAATGGCTCGGCGACCGACTAGTCGCCAAGCTCGACCACAGATAGGTCACAGTCGGAGGCTTGCGGCGGGTGAATGGCTTGCTGTGTTAATTGTCCTAAGGCTGTATCGCGTGATCCACCTGTGAAGTGATAAGGTGGCCATGAAGCAGCCGGAGGAACGCATGACGAAGAAGACGCTGTCGGATTGGGCGGAGCTTGCGCAGAAGGAGCTGCGCGCCTCACCCGAGACACTGACCTGGCACACGCCGGAAGGCATCGCTGTCAAGCCGCTCTATACCGCTGAGGACCTCGAAGGCGCCGCGCATCTCGGCTCGCTGCCCGGTTTTGCGCCCTTTACCCGCGGACCGCGCGCGACGATGTATGCCGGCCGGCCATGGACCATTCGCCAATATGCCGGCTTCTCCACAGCAGAGGAATCGAACGCCTTTTATCGCCGCAATCTCGCTGCCGGCCAGAAGGGCCTGTCGGTCGCCTTCGATCTTGCCACCCATCGCGGTTATGACAGCGACCACCCTCGCGTCGAGGGCGATGTCGGCAAGGCGGGCGTCGCGATCGACAGCGTAGAGGACATGAAAATCCTGTTCGACGGCATTCCGCTTGGTGACATGTCGGTCTCAATGACCATGAATGGCGCCGTCATTCCGATCCTCGCTTCCTTCATCGTCGCCGGCGAAGAGCAGGGCGTGCCGAGGGCCGAGCTGTCGGGAACCATTCAGAACGACATCCTCAAGGAGTTCATGGTCCGCAACACCTATATCTATCCGCCAGAACCTTCGATGCGGATCGTTGCCGACATCATCGACTATACGGCAAGGGAGATGCCGAAATTCAACTCGATCTCGATCTCCGGCTATCACATGCAGGAGGCCGGCGCGACGCTGGTCCAGGAGCTTGCCTTCACGCTGGCCGACGGCCGCGAATATGTCAGGGCGGCGATCGCCAAGGGCCTCAACGTCGATGATTTCGCCGGAAGACTCTCCTTCTTCTTTGCGATCGGCATGAACTTCTTCATGGAGGCGGCGAAGCTGCGCGCCGCCCGGCTGCTCTGGACCCGCATCATGGAGGAGTTCCGGCCGAAGAAGGCATCCTCGCTGATGCTTCGCACCCATTGCCAGACCTCCGGCGTTTCATTGCAGGAGCAGGATCCCTACAACAACATCATCCGCACTGCCTTCGAGGCGATGTCGGCCGTGCTCGGCGGCACGCAGTCGCTGCACACCAACTCCTTCGACGAGGCGATTGCGCTGCCGACGGAAATCTCCGCCCGCATCGCCCGCAACACCCAGCTAATCCTCCAGCATGAAACCGGAGTGACCAAGGTGGTCGATCCGCTGGCGGGCTCCTATTATGTCGAGAGCCTGACGAAGGAACTTGCCGACAAGGCCTGGGCTCTAATCGAGGAGGTGGAAGCGCTTGGCGGCATGACGAAGGCTGTCAACGACGGTTTGCCGAAGCGGCTGATCGAGGAAGCGGCGGCGCGCCGCCAGGCCGCCGTCGACAAGGGCGAGGAGGTCATCGTCGGGGTTAACCGCTACAGGCTCGACAACGAACAGCCGATCGACATTTTGGAGATCGACAACAGCGCAGTGCGCAACGCGCAGATCCGCCGCATCGAGGAGACGAAGCGGCGGCGCGATAGCAGCGCCGTGCGCGAAACGCTGGCCGCCCTGGCAGAAACCGCACGCAGCGGCAAGGACAATCTGCTGGCGGCCGCCATCGAGGCGGCGCGCGCCCGCGCCACTGTCGGCGAGATATCGGATGCGATGCGCGCTGCCTTTGGTGATCATGCCGCGACACCTGATGTCATCAGGGGAGTCTATGGCGAAGCCTATGACAATGAGCCGGAACTTGCCGTCCTGAGGGAGCGTATGGCAGGGGTGACGGAAGCGATGGGGTACCGGCCGAAAATCATGGTCGCCAAGCTTGGTCAGGACGGGCACGACCGGGGCGCCAAAGTGATCGCCTCGGCCTTCGGCGACATCGGCTTCGACGTGCTCGCCGGTCCGCTGTTTCAGACGCCTGACGAGGCTGTCGAGTTGGCGCTTGATCGAAAGGTCAATGTCGTCGGCGTCTCGTCGCTCGCCGCAGGCCACAGGACGCTGCTGCCGCAGTTGGTCGAGAGGCTCAGGGAAAAGGGTGGCGACGATGTCATCGTCGTCTGCGGCGGCGTCATCCCACGACAGGACTATGAATTCCTCCATGAACACGGCGTTGCGGCCGTGTTCGGCCCGGGCACGAACGTTCTGGAAGCGGCAAACTCCGTTCTCGACCTGCTAGAGGGCAAACGGCGAAACCAGTAGTTCATAAAATCTGCGCAGCCGGAGGCAACCCGCTGCGCACTTTGCTTAGAGCAACCCGCGCGTCGCAAGGTTGCGCATCAGCGCCGATATGCCGAAGGTCCACGGCGGGCATTCGGTGGAGAGGCGCACGGTATTGACGAGCGTGCCGAGCCCGGCCGAGGAAATCTCGACGACATCGCCGATCTTGTGCGTAAAGCCTTGCTTCGGCGCATCACGGTCCTGCGTTGGCGCAAACAGCGTTCCGAGAAAGAGCATGAAACCATCGGGGTATTGATGATGAGGGCCAAGCGTCTGTTTGACGAGATCGGTCGGGTCGCGGCTGATCTGCGACATCGAGCTTTTCCCATGCATCACGAAGCCATCTTCGCCCGTCACCTTCAGATCGAGTTCGGCCCTGCGCACCTCATCCAGCCCATAACCGGCATCGAACAGCCGGACGAACGGACCAATCGAGCAGGACGCATTGTTGTCCTTGGCCTTGCCTAGCAGGAGCGCCGAGCGCCCTTCGACATCGCGAAGGTTGACGTCATTACCGAGCGTCGCACCCTTGATTTCACCGCGGCTGTTGACCGCGAGCACGATTTCCGGCTCCGGATTGTTCCATGTCGAGATCGGATGCAGGCCGACATCGGCACCCCAGCCGACCGAAGAGAGCACCGGCGCCTTGGTGAAGACCTCGGCATCGGGGCCGATGCCGACCTCAAGATATTGCGACCACATGCCCTCGTCGATCAGCGCTTGCTTGACCTTGGCGGCCTCGGGCGAACCGGCCGTGAGGTTGGTGAGACTGCCGCCGATCAGCGCGCTGACGCGCTCACGGATCGAGGCGGCACGATCGGGATTGCCGGCCGCCTTCTCCTCGATGACGCGTTCGATCATCGACTGGGCAAAGGTGACGCCGCAGGCCTTGACCGCCTGCAGGTCGGCGGGCGCTAGGAGGTAGGGCCGTCCGGCATCCGGTTTTCCGGTGCTGTTGGCGGCAATCTCCTCCAGAGGACCGATCTCCTTGCCACTTGCGGCTCGGACGAAGCCCGCGGCATTCTGGCTCTCGACCAGGGCGCTCAGCGTCGGCGCCTCGTGCGAGGTGATGTCGATGAGCATTCCGTCACGAAGCGTCACGATGCTCGGGCCGGCAACTTCGGGATTCCAGACGCGCCCGACAAAAATTCCGCCGCAAGCGGCAGCATCGAGAAGGGGATGAGACATGGTGATCCTCCGTTACAGGCAGCGGCGAGCGCTCTTGAAAGAATTCCGAGATTGTTGCCGCCCTCCAGCCCGGCGGCCGCCGAAATCGATCACATTCGGCCGAGCGGAGCAAGATAGGCGGGGAAAAAGACTTTTGCCGGATCGGATTGAGCGGATCTGCTGCCTGCATCAATTCGAATGAAGGTCATAAATAACTATTTAGATACATAATAAGCTTTATTTTTCAGATGGTTGAATACGAACACTGGCGATTTCACCCCCCAGCTTGCCTTGACAGGAGCCAGCTTTCGTTATCTGTTTTGGCCGATATGGAGGATGCCGGCACCAGCCGGCCGCACGAAAATCCCGGGAGGATATTGCAGCGATGTTGAGATTTGCCGTCGTCGGAATCGACCATGGGCATACGTTCGATCACGTGAAGGGACTGCTCGCCGCAGGCGGCGAGTTCGTTGGCTATTGCCCGCAGACCTCCGTGCCGGCATTGCGGGAAGCCTTCGAGAAGACCTATCCCGATGCGCCGCAGATCGACCGGGAGAAACTGTTCGACGATCCCTCGATTGATGTCATCTGCATTTCCGCCATTCCGCGCGACCGGGCCGGGCTCGCCATCCGCGCGATGAAAGCGGGCAAGGACGTGATGACCGACAAGCCGGGTGTGACGACCTTTGCCCAGCTCGAGGAGGTTAAGCGCACCGTTGCCGAGACCGGCAAGATCTTCTCCATCTGCTTTTCCGAGCGCCATTGCGTGCGCTCCGCCGTCAAGGCCGGCAAGCTGGTTAAGGAAGGTGCGATCGGCAAGGTCATTCAGACGCTCGGCGTCGGTCCGCACCGGCTGCAGCTGCCGACCCGACCCGATTGGTTCTTCGATCCGGAATATTTCGGCGGCATCATCGTCGACATCGCCTCGCACCAGGTCGATCAGTTCATGTTCTATACCGGCTCGACCTCGGGCGAAGTCATCGCCAGCTCGATCGGTAATTTCGGCATGCCCGATAAACCCGCCTTCCAGGATTTCGGCGAGGTACTGCTGCGCTCCGACAAGGCGGCCGGTTATGTCCGCGTCGACTGGTTCACCCCGGAGGCGCTGCCGACCTGGGGCGACGGCCGCCTCACCATCCTCGGTACGGAGGGTTATATCGAGCTGCGCAAATATATCGATATTGCCGGTCGGCCGGGCAAGGATCACCTCTTCCTCGTCAATGGCAGGGAAATGACCCATATCGATTGCAGCAGTGAGAAGCTCGATTATTTCGACGCGTTCACCGCCGATGTCGCTAACCGCACGCAAACGGCGATGACGCAGGATCACGTTTTCGAAGTCTGCCGGCTTTCGCTCGAAGCCCAGACGAAAGCCGCGCGTATCGGCGCTCGCTGAGGAGGATATCATGGCCAGAAAATTACGCGTCGGCGTTATCGGCGCTGGTATTGCCGCGCGGCACCTGACGGGCTTCGGCTGGAACAAAGATCTTTTCGAGGTTCCCGTCCTTTGCTCGCTGGACGAGGATCGCGGCCGGGCGCTGTGCGACGAATTCGCCATTGCGGAATATACGCAGGATGCGGATTCGCTGTTTGCCCGGAACGATCTCGACATCATCGACATTTCGACGCCACCGAGCTCGCATTTCGAACTCTGCCGCAAGGGAATCGAATCCGGCAAGCATGTGATTTGCGAGAAGCCGCTCTTCGGCTCGATTGCCGAAGTCGATGAGATGGGCCGCATCCTCGCCCGCTTCCCGGGCAGGAAGCTGATGCCGATCTTTCAGTATCGCTACGGCTCCGGCCTGCAGAAGCTGAAACTGCTGATCGAGCAGGGCCTTGCCGGCAAGCCGTTCCTGACGACGATCGAGACCCATTGGTGGCGCGGGCCGGATTATTACGCCGTGCCGTGGCGCGGCAAATGGACGAGCGAACTCGGCGGCGGCCTTCTCGGTCACGCGATCCATGCCCATGACATGCTGAATTATGTGCACGGTCCCTGCGCCGAAGTATTTTCCTATGGGGCGACGCTGGTCAATCCGATCGAGGTCGAGGATACGGCCGCCCTCTCGGTGAGAATGCAGAATGGCTCGCTGGCGACGCTGTCGATGACGCTCGGCTCGCGCAAGGAAATCTCACGGCTGCGTTTCTGCTTCAGCGATCTCGTCGCCGAGAGCATCCTCGAACCCTATACGATGGGCCGCGATCCCTGGGTCTTTACCGCCGGAACCGAAGAGCACCAGGCGCGGGTCGATGCGGCGCTCGCCGCCTATGTGCCGGGCGAGGATGGTTATACCCGCCAGTTCGAGCTTTTCCACAGGGCGATCGTCGAGGACACGGAACCGCCGGTGACGTTGCAGGATGCCCGCAATTCGCTGGAGCTGGTGACGGCCGCTTATTTCTCCCAGCGCACCGGCCGGCCGACGCCGATGCCGATTGCCGCCGATCATCCGCTCTATCGCTCCTGGCTCCCGGAAGAACAGCGTAGGTCCGACGGCCTCTGAACGATTACGCGGTGGATGCCGGGCGGCGCTTGGCATCCACCCTGAAACGCTTCTTGATCCGATCGACCGGAGTTCCGTCCAAAAGCGGGACCTGAATGAGCCGGTCATAAGGCTCAAAGCCCATCTTTGTGTAATAGGCAAGACCTCCGACATTGTCGGCACGAATGGTCGCATTGATGAATTCAAGCCCGAGTTCCTCGGCTGCTGCCAGCGTCGCCGGAAAAAGGGCGCTGCCGACGCCGGAAATTTTGGGGTTCATGCGGGCAAATGTCGCGATATCGGCATAACCTCTCGGCGGATCGCCGTAGAGACTCAACGACTGGAAGCCGGCAAGCGACCGATCATGCTCCGCGACATGACAGATAAGGGGGAACTCGCCGTCGATGTACCAATCCGCGAATTCCGCAGCCGTCAACGGCGTCTCGAGTGCGGTTGTTCCGCCGGCCAGAATGAGTTTGTTCAGGAGACTGCACAGCTCCTCCGAGTCGGCGGATACCGCCCTTCGAATATGCATATGGTTCTGACCCCGTTTTTACTCCCACCGTACAGGTGACGTCCACAGAGCACAACCAACTGCCTCGTCGACTGCCGTCAACGCCCTTCGATCCTCCTTGAAAGCCTTAGACCTTTTGCAATCCGAACCGAGAGAAGCACCCATGCTGAAATCCTTCGAACACGTCGGCATGACGGTCAGTGACATGGACCGCTCCGTCGATTTTTACTGCAGTCTGTCGGCCTGCGCCTGCATCTGCGCAAGAGGATGGCCGATGGCGCCGAGATCGCCTTTCTCGATGCCGGCGGCGGCATGCTGGAAATTTTCGCGCCGGCAGAAGGCGCGGCGAGGGCGGTCGACGTGCCGGACGGTGCGGCCGGCCTGCGCCACCTGACCTTCCTGTTCGAAAATGTCGAGGTGACCTTCGCTCGTCTGGAAAAGGCCGGCGTCGAGATCAAGGAGCGGCCGCGTCTGGCAATCAACACCGAGGTTCTGCACAAAGTCGCCTTCGTTCGTGATCCCGATGGCATCCAGATAGAGCTCGCCGAGAGGTAGCTCAGCGTTTGGAGCCGCCGATGACGGTCACCGAGGTGAAACATGCGTTAGTTGCGGAAGGCGCCGGCGGGCATCGTCGTCACCAGGCGGATGTCGCGACGGAAATCGGATGGCGACATGCCGGCGATGTGGCGGAAGGATTTGTTGAAGGCGCTGATCGAGCCGAAACCGCTGTCCATCGCCACCTGCAGAACATTGGCGCCTTCGCTCATCAGCATTGCCTGGGCGCGAGACAGCCTGAGCAGCGTCACATATTTGCTGAGCGTCATGCCTGTCGATCGCTTGAAAAGATTCATGGCATATTTCGGATGCAGATCCGCGGCGCGAGCGATATCGACCGAATCGATGTCCTGGAGGAAATTGGCGGCGATGAAATCGCACATGCGCGCGACGCTTCGCGAGGAGTTGGGATGCAACTGATCGCCGTCCAGGCTGGCGGTCGTCTTCGATGTCGTCATCGAATAGGGTTCGAATGCGATACGCTCGATGCGCAGCAGCAATTCGTCCACGGCATGCTGGGCCTTGGCGGAATCACCGGAATTGGCATAGCGAAACCAGCGAGCGAAGTTTTCGTTATCAGCAGCGTCCGTTGCCGAGGTCAGCAACGTCTCACCTTTCATAAGACGACTGGAAATGCTGAGCGGCAGGCGCAGCCGGAAGAAATAGACAAGCGGCAGGTGAGCACCGGCATAGAGCGAATCATCTGACGATTCGTCCATCTGATGCGGCTGCCCACCCCAAAACAGGCACATATCACCGGCGTTCAGCCGAAACGCGTGATCGTTCATGCGGTAATGCACACTTCCGCGCATGACATAGTTGATCTCGACCTGCGCGTGCCAGTGCGGCATGGCCATGACAGGCGGGTGCGCGTGAAACATCTGCAGTGCCGTCGGCGAACCCTCGATGCTGCTAGCGCCGGGCTGATAGATTGCGCGCGTGCCGACCTTACTTTCCGCCAAATCCATATTCCCTTTTTAGGAGACAGCCGCTCCCTTGCGGATAGTCTAACCGCGTTCGTGAAAGATCGGCAATTGAAAAGGGAGGATTTTCAATGCGCTTCAAACTTCTCGCTGCGACCGCAGCTGTCGCACTGCTTGCTTCCGGCTCGGCCTTCGCTGAGTCGGCCAATCTCACAATCTGGAGCTGGAATGTCGCCGCATCGGCGTTGAAATCCACGCTTCCCGGCTTCAACAAACAATTTCCCGATATCAAGGTCACCGTCGAAGATCTTGGCAACAGCCAGGTTTTCGACAAGACGCTCGCAGCCTGCGCTGCCGGCGGCGACGGCTTGCCCGACATTGTCAGCATCGAAAATTTCGAGGCTGAAATCTTCTGGAGCCGTTTTCCGGACTGCTTCGCCAATCTGAAGGAGCTCGGCTACACGGCCGATATCCAGGCGAAGTTCCCCGACTTCAAGCGCACCGAACTTGAGGTCGGCGATGTCGCCTATGCCATGCCGTGGGATTCCGGTCCCGTTGCCGTCTTCTACCGCCGCGACATGTACGAAAAGGCCGGCGTCGATCCGAGCACGATCAGCACCTGGGACGATTTCATCGCCGCCGGCAAGAAGATTTCTGCCGCCAATCCCGGCGTCGTCATGGCACAGGCCGATTTCAACGGCGACAGCGAATGGTTCCGCATGATCGCCAATGAACAGGGCTGCGGTTATTTCTCGACCGACGGCCAGAACATCACCATCAACCAGCCGGCCTGCGTCGCCGCGCTGCAGAAGGTGAAGGAGATGAAGGATGCAGGCACGCTGACCGCAGCCAACTGGGACGAGAAGATTCAGGCCAACACCGCCGGCAAGGCCGCAAGCCAGCTCTATGGCGGCTGGTATGAAGGCACGGTGCGCTCGACCTCACCCGATCTCAAGGGCAAGTGGGGCGTCTACAGAATGCCGAGCCTGACGGCCGACGGCCCGCATGCCGCCAATCTCGGCGGCTCGTCGCTCGCCATTTCAGCGACCTCCGCCAACAAGGAAGCCGCCTGGAAGTTCGTCAACTACGCCCTCGGGACGAATGAAGGCCAGGTCACCATGCTGAAGGAATTCGGTCTGGTCCCGTCGCTGCTGTCTGCCGAGAAGGATCCTTTCGTCAATGAGCCGCAGCCCTATTGGGGCGGCCAGAAGGTCTGGGCCGACATTCTCGCGACCCTGCCGAAGATCGTGCCGAGCCGCGGCACCGCCTTCCAAAGTGATGCCGAAGGCATCTTCAAGGCAACGCAGGCGAAATTCTTCGCCGGCGGCTATCCCGATGCGAAGGCGGCTCTCGACGATGCCGCCAAGCAGATCGCTTCCGCAACCGGACTTCCGATCGCGCAATGAATGACGATGCCGGGCGCTTCCGCGCCCGGCATTTCACCCGCCTGCAGCGCGGCCCGTCATTCATTCGTTCGTGAGGAGGAGGCTCGATGCCGTTCAGAACCCGGAGCGCCTATGCGTTCCTCGCCCCCTATCTGCTTGTTTTCGCCACCTTCTGGGTCTGGCCGATCATCGACTCGTTCCTGATTTCCTTTCAGAACACGCGCATCAATCCCTGGAAATACAGTTTCCAGGCCAATTGGGGCCGGCTCTTCTACGACCCTGCCTTCTATAACGCTCTCTACAACACGCTGATCATCCTGGTGATCCAGGTGCCTGTGATGATCGCGCTGGCGACCGTCATGGCCGTGCTGCTCAATTCGCCGCTTCTGAAGGCGCGCCCGCTTTTCCGTTTCGCCTTCTTTGCCCCCGTCGTCGTCGGCGAGGTCGCCTACGCAGCCGTGTTCCGGCTGATGTTCAGCCTTGATTTCGGCATCATCAACAAGATTATTTCGGCGGTCGGCTTCAGCCCGATCTCCTGGTTCGACAACGCCAATGCCGCGATGGCGGTGATCATCCTCGCCGTCACATGGCGCTGGGCCGGCTATAACGCCATCATCATCCTGGCCGGCCTGCAGGCCATCCCCGACGATGTCTACGAGGCCGCGACGCTCGACCGGGTGAGCAAGACACAGCAATTCTTCCACATCACCCTGCCGCTCTTGAAGCCGATCATCCTCTTCTGCGTCGTGCTCTCGGTGATCGGCACGATGCAGCTCTTTACCGAACCCTTCCTCATCACCAATCGCGGTGGTCCGGGCGGCGGCACCGAGACACTCGGCCTCTTCCTCTACCGCCAGGGTTTCACCTCGCTGAACTTCGGTTATGCCTCGGCGATCGCCTACACGATGGCAGCTCTCGCCGTGGTGATCTCCTTTTTCAATCTCTGGATCGGGAGGGACCCGAAATGAGATCCAAGTCGCAATCCCTTCTCGTCCGTCAGATCGCGCTGCACGCCGCACTAGCGCCGCTGGCGCTGATCTGGCTGTTTCCGCTGTGGATGATGTTCGTCTTCTCGACAATGCCCGACAACGGCATCTTCAATCCCGAGATCGTGCTGTGGCCGTCGACCAATTTCGTCGAGAATTTCAAAAATCTGCAGGCAGATACCGATTTCATCGGCGCAATGGTAATCTCTATCGGCGTGGCGCTTATCTATACCGTGCTCTCGGTGATGCTGACCTCGATGGCCGGCTGGGCGCTGGCGCGTTATCGTTTTGTCGGCCGGTCCGTTGTCATCGCCATCATCCTCGGCACGATCACGCTGCCCTTCTCCGTGGTGGTCATACCGCAATTCATCATGGTGGCGCGCGAGTTCAAGCTGGCAAACACCTGGGTGGCACTGATCGTGCCGCCGCTTTTCAATTCGCTTGGCGTCTTATTCATGCGGCAGTCCTTCTCGATGATGCCGGGCGAGCTCTTCGATGCGGCACGCGTCGAGGGCGTCAAGGAATGGCAGATCTTCCTGCGCATCGCCCTTCCGCTGGCGCGCCCGACCATGGCGGCATTGGCGATCATTCTCTTCCTGCATTCGTGGAACAATTACCTCTGGCCGCTGCTCATCAATTCCAGACCGGGGATGATGACGGCGCCGGTGGCATTGGGAACGTTGATCGGCCTCACCAAGGTCTCCTGGGGTGGAATCATGGCCGGCGCGGTGCTGCTGACTGCGCCGATCCTCGTCGTCTTCGTGGCGCTCCAGCGCCATTTCATCGCCGGCATCGCGGCCGGCGCAATCAAGTAATCGGGCAAGTAATCGGGGAAGCCGAATGGCAGAGCTTTCACTTACCAACATCGTCAAACGCTTCGGCGGCTTTGAGATCATCCATGGCGCCAATCTGGAGGTGAAGGACGGCGAATTCGTCGTCTTCGTCGGCCCTTCCGGCTGCGGCAAGTCCACGCTGCTGCGGATGATCGCCGGCCTTGAGGATATTACATCGGGCGAGCTCCGGATCGGAGGCAAGGTCGTCAACGACGTCGAGCCGGCAGATCGCGGCATCGCCATGGTCTTCCAGTCCTATGCGCTCTATCCGCATCTGACGGTCGAGGAGAACTTGAGTTTCGGCTTGCGCATGAACGGCAACCCGAAGGCCGATACCGAGCGGCGCGTGAGCCATGTCGCCGATATCCTGCAGATCACCGAACTGATGAAACGGCGGCCGAAGCAGCTTTCCGGCGGCCAACGCCAGCGCGTTGCCATCGGCCGTGCCATCGTTCGAGAGCCCGAAGTCTTCCTGTTCGACGAACCGCTATCGAACCTCGATGCCGAGCTGCGCGTGCAGATGCGCGTCGAGATCTCAAGGCTGCACAAACAGCTCGGCACGACGATGATCTATGTCACCCACGACCAGACCGAAGCGATGACGCTTGCTGACCGCATCGTCGTGCTGCGCGCCGGCAATATCGAGCAGATCGGCGCACCGCTCGACCTCTATGACGACCCGGCCAACCAGTTCGTCGCTGGCTTCGTCGGCTCGCCTAAGATGAATTTCCTGAAAGCCGCGGTCGTCGAGGCGCAGCCGGGCCGGGCGGTTATCGCGCTTGAGAGCAATCCGGAGACGCGCCTGCCGCTGTGCATCGCCGATCCCATCGAAACCGGCGCGAAAGTGACCCTCGGCATCCGGCCCGAACATTTCGTCGATGGGGGTGCTGGCGATACCGATCTTACCGTTGCCATCGATGTCGCCGAACACCTCGGCAATACCAGCTACATCTATGCCGCCGTCGGCGACGAACAACTGATCATTGAGCGGCCGGAATCGCGCACATCAGGCAATCGAGAGACGCTGACCGTCGGCCTTCCCGCCAACCGCACATTCCTTTTCGACGGCGCCGGCAAACGGCTCCGCTGAACCAATCCCAAGGCAGAAAGACGAAAGAGGATTCCCATGACTTCCGATCAACCGATCCGCTGGGGCATCATCGGCCCCGGCACCATCGCTCGCACCTTTGCCGATGGCGTTGCCCACTCGCGCACCGGCAAACTGGTCGCGATTGCCACCCGCAATCCTTCCAAGCCAGGACTTGCCGAAAACTTCCCAGGCGCCCGCATCGTCGATGGTTACGAGGCGCTGCTTTCCGACCCCGAGGTCGATGCCGTCTATATTTCTGTGCCCCATACCGGCCATGCCGAATGGGCGATCAAGGCGGCGCGCGCCGGCAAGCACATCCTTGTGGAAAAGCCGATCGCGCTTTCGGCCTATGATGCCGAAGCCGTTTACTACGAAGCCAAGAAAACCGGCGTCTTTGCGGGCGAAGCTTTCATGTACCGGGTGCATCCGCAGACGGAAAAGCTGGTTCAGCTCATCAAGAGCGGCGTCATCGGCACAATCCGCATCATCCGCTCGAGTTTTGGCTTCAACATGGGCAGCTATAAGCCGGAGCATCGGCTTTTCGCCAATGATACTGCCGGCGGCGGCATTCTCGACGTCGGCGGTTATCCTGTTTCCATGGCACGATTGATCGCCGGCGCCGCGGAGGGCAAGGCCTTCCTCGAACCGGAAAAGGTGTCGGGCGTCGCCCATCTTGGAGAGAGCGGCGTCGACGAATGGGCGTCGGCCGTGCTCAAGTTCCCGAACGAGATCATCGCCGAAGTCTCCTGCTCGATCATGGCGCAGCAGGACAATGTGCTGCGCATCATCGGCTCCGAGGGCCGGATCGAGGTCGCTGACTTCTGGTTCGCCTCCGGCCACAAGGGCGGCGTCGGCAAGATTGAAGTCTTCAAGGGCGGCAGCCGAGAGACGATCGAAGTCCGGGAAGAGCGCTGGCTCTATTCCTTCGAGGCGGATGCCGCGGGCGATGCGATCCGGGCCGGCAGGACCGAGTTCAGCACTCCCGGCATGAGCTGGGCGGATTCGATCGCAAACCTGCGCGTGCTCGACCAGTGGCGGGCCTCGGTCGGTCTCGAATATGGCGTCGAGAAGGCCATCAAACGCACGTCCAATATATCAGGCGGCGCGGTCACGCGCGGCAACAGCATTCCGCAGCGACAGATTCCGGGCATCTCGAAGCCCGCTTCGGTCGTGACCCTCGGCTTCGAGTTCTTCCCGAACTTCGCCGCCGCCTCGCTGACGCTCGATGCTTTCTACGAGGCGGGCGGCAACGCCTTCGACACTGCCTTTGTCTATGGCGCCGGCAAAACGGAGGCAATCTTCGGCGACTGGCACACCAGCCGCAAGGTGCCGCGCGAGGAGATCGTGCTGATCGGCAAGGGCGCGCACTCGCCGCTCTGCTACCCGGACATGATCGCAAAGCAGCTCGACCAGTCGCTCGCCCGGCTGAAAACAGACTATGTCGACATCTATTTCATGCATCGCGACAACACCGATATACCCGTCGGCGAGTTCGTCGATGCCATGGATGCCGAGGTCAAACGCGGCCGTATCCGCGGCATCTTCGGCGGTTCGAACTGGACGCGGGCGCGTTTCGACGAGGCGATCGCCTACGCCGAAAAGACCGGCAAGGCGGCGCCGGCAGCGCTTTCCAACAACTTCTCGCTCGCCGAGATGCTGGATCCCATCTGGGCCGGCTGCGTCGCCGCCTCCGACGACGACTGGAAGACGTGGCTGAACGAGAAGCAGATTCCGAACTTCGCCTGGTCGAGCCAGGGCCGCGGCTTCTTTACCGACCGCGCCGGCCGCGACAAGAAGGATGATGAGGAGATCGTTCGCGTCTGGTATTCGGAGCGCAATTTTGGACGCCGCGACCGCGCCATCGAGCTTGCTGGCAAGCTCGGCCGCAGCCCGATCCATATCGCGCTCGCCTATGTCATCGCCCAGCCTTTCCCCGTCATTCCATTGATCGGTCCGCGCACGATTGCCGAATTGGAGGACAGCCTCTCGGCGCTCGACATCAAGCTGACGCCCGATCAGGTGAAGTGGCTGGAAGGCTGATGAACGAGGGGAGGGGCGCGGCTTCGGACCGCGCCCTTTCCATGTCTACTTCTGCGCCTCTGACGCCTTCTTTCTGGCGGCATCGTCCATCAGCTCGTACCACATGGCGTTGAGGACGGCGAAGGCGGCTGCCAGCGGCAGGCCGAGGATCCATGCGAAATACCACATCGTTTCGTCTCCCTCAGTAAGCGTGACTGTTCTTGTCGGTGACGGACTTCTCGTCGACCTTGCCCCACAAAACCTTGTAGACCCAGGCGGTGTAGGCAAAGATGATCGGCAGGAAAATTACCGACACCACGAGCATGATGAACAGCGTCATATGGCTGGAGGATGCATCCCAGACCGTCAGGCTCGATCGCGGATCGAGCGAGGAGGGCAGGATGAACGGGAACATCGAGAGACCGACCGTCGAAATGATGCCAAAGATCGCGACTTTGCTGAAGAGCAGCGTCATCACCTCGCGCCTTGCCCGCATGGCGATGAAGGCCAATGCCGCACCGGCAAAGCCGAGGACGGGTGCCAGGATCATCCAGGAATGGGCGGTGTAGTTGGCAAGCCAGGCGCTCTTTTCGATCACCACCGTTTTCAGCAGCGGATTGGAAGGTCCGATCGGGCTTATATCGCTGGTGATACGGTAGCCGCCGACACCGAACCACAGGAAGAGGCCCCCGAGGGCAAACAGCAAGATGGCGGCAAGGGCGGCGATGCTGCCATAACTCCTCGCCCGTTCCGCAACCGGCCCGCGCGCCTTCAGCACCAGCCAGGCCGCGCCATGCATGGTCAGCATGGCGACGGAGAGCAGGCCGCAGAGCAACGCATAGGGGTTGAGCAAGGCAAAGAACGAGCCTTCGTAGAAAATCCGCATATCGTCGGCAAAGCGGAAGGGCACGCCCTGCAGGACATTGCCGACGGCGACGCCGAAGATCAGCGCCGGCACGAAACCGCCGATGAAGAGCGCCCAGTCCCAGCCGTTGCGCCAGCGCGAACTGTCCCGCTTTGACCGGTATTTGAAACCCACCGGACGCAGAATGAGCGCGAACAGGATCGCAAACATTGCGAGGTAAAAGCCTGAGAAGGAGACCGCATAGAGCGGCGGCCAGGCGGCGAAGATGGCGCCGCCGCCGAGGATCAGCCAGACCTGGTTGCCTTCCCAGGTGGCGCCGATCGTGTTGATCGCCACGCGCCGTTCCGTATCGGTCCTGGCGACGAAAGGCAGCAGCGTGCCGACGCCGAGATCGAATCCACCGGTTGTCGCGAAGGCGATCAGCAAGACGCCGAGCAGCAGCCACCAGATGACGCGCAGGGTTTCATAATCGAGGAGTTCATGGAGAATCATGGCAGGTCACTCCGCGGCCGGGACGAGGGTTTCGGAAATCAGGACGGCTTCCGGCTCGTCGTCCGGTTCCGGCCCCTGGCGGATCGCCTTGATCATCAGGCTCATCTCGATGACGATCAGCACCGTGTAAAGCGCGGCAAAACCGATGATCGTCAGAAGCACGGTGCCTGCGCCGAGGCTTGAGACGGCCGCCGCCGTCGGCAGCACGCCTTCGATCACCCAGGGCTGGCGGCCAAATTCGGCGACCACCCAGCCAAGCTCGATGGCGACCCAGGGGAGGGGAATCGCTAGAACGGCAATCCTCAGAAGCAGCGGATACTTGTCGAGGTGGCGCCGCGCCGACAGCCAGAAAAAGGTTGATGTCAGCAGGATGAAGAAGATGCCGAGGCCGACCATGATGCGGAAGGACCAGAAGAGCGTCGGCACGTGCGGGATGGTATCGCGCGCCGCCTGAGCGATTTGCGCGTCGGTCGCCTGACGCGGATCGTCGACATAGCGCTTCAGAAGAAGCGCGTAACCGAGATCATGGCCGAGATCCTCGAAAGAGCTGCGCACTTCCTGGGCCACCTGATCCTGGGCGGGTGCGGCGCGGATCTGCATCAGCGCATCGTAAGCCTTGATGCCGTCGCGGATGCGGGTTTCGGCCTGCTGTTCGAGCTTGTCGATACCGGGAATCTCTGTTGTCAGCGACCGCGTGCCGATCAGGCCCATGACCCACGGGATATGCACGGCGAAATGTGTTTCACGCGCATCCTGGTCGGGGAAACCGAAGGCGGTGAAGGCGGCCGGTGCCGGCTCGGTCTTCCACATGCCTTCGATCGCGGCAAGCTTCATCTTCTGGTTCTCGGTCGCGAGATAACCGCTCTCGTCGCCAAGCACGACCACCGACAGCGCCGAGGCGAGGCCGAAGGATGCCGCCACCGTCATCGAGCGCTTGGCCAGTTCGATGTGCCGGCCCTTGATCACATACCAGGCCGAGACGCCGAGCACGAAGATCGAAGCGCAGACGTAACCCGCCGACACCGTATGGACGAATTTCGCCTGGGCGACGGGATTGAAGACGACGTCGAAGAAGCTTGTTATCTCCATACGCATCGTCTGCGGATTGAGCGCCGATCCCACCGGGTTCTGCATCCAGCCGTTGGCGATGAGGATCCAGAGTGCGGAAAAGTTAGAGCCGAGCGCCACCGCCCACGTGGCGACGAGGTGGCCGACCTTCGACAGCTTGTCCCAGCCGAAGAAGAACAGTCCGACGAAGGTCGCCTCAAGGAAGAAGGCCATCAGGCCCTCGATCGCCAGCGGCGCGCCGAAGATGTCGCCGACGTAGTAACTGTAATAGCTCCAGTTCATGCCGAACTGGAATTCCATGACGATACCGGTGGCCACGCCGAGCACGAAATTGATGCCGAACAGCGTCCCCCAGAATTTCGTCATCTGCCGCCAGATCTGGCGGCCGGTCATGACATAGACGGTTTCCATGATCGCGAGCAGCACGGAAAGGCCGAGCGTCAGCGGCACGAACAGGAAGTGGTAAAGCGCCGTCAGCGCGAATTGGAAGCGCGATAGCGCGACGATATCTAATTCCATTGTCTTTCTCCCACGGTCCCACGGGGTACGGAGCGTTCCTCAGCGCCGGCTGGCGCCTGAGGGCATGCGGCTCTGGCTCAATCCGGCCGAAGCCGGTCGAGCGCCTTTTCGAACGCCGCCTCTCCGCGGCGCGAAATCTCTGAAATGCGGCCGCCTTCGATGACGGCGACGCAGTCTGCAATCGCGGCCTCGCGGCGGATATGGGTCGCGATGACAAGCGAGCGGCCCACTGCCATCGCCGACAGGCGCTGGAGCACATCGCGGGCGGTGGCGCCGTCGAGGCTTTCGGTCGGCTCGTCTAGCAGCCAGAGCGGCGTATCGCGCAGGAAAAGTCGGGCAAGCGCCAGCCGGCGCGATTGGCCGCCGGACAGGCCGAGGCCGCCTTCGCCGAGCCGCGTCTCAAGCCCTTGCGGCATGGCATCGACATCGGCCAGCAGGCCGGCGGCGGCAAGCGCATCGTGCAGATGGGCCTTGCTCGCATCCGGATCGGCAAGAAGCAGATTGCCGCGCAGACTATCCTCGAAGAGTTCCGTCCGTTGCGTCAGCAGGGTCGCCGTCACTGCGGCGACGCTTCCCGACCTCGCAGGCAATTCGCCGGAAAGCAGAGCCAGCAGGCTTGATTTGCCCGCGCCGCTCGCGCCGATGACTGCCAGCCGTTCGCCCTGCCGTAGCGCGAGCTTGATGCTCTCAAGAGCAGGCACCGCGGAATTTTCATGGAAGGCGGACGCGCCAGCGAGTGCAAAGGCATATCCGGGCATCGGTAGCGCCAATGGCTCGGTTGCCGCCGCGGCGGCAAGCCTTGGCGAGATGCGTCTCGCTGCCAGCAGCGTCCGGCCGAGTTCCAGGGCGCCGCGACGCAGCACCGCGAAGGGTTCGACGGCCGCCAAGGCGACGAGCAGGCCGAGGGCCGCGACAGGCGCGGTGATCGCCTTCGTCTCTCCAAGCACCGCCACGGCAAGCAACGAAGCCGTGAGCAGAAAGGCCGAGACGAGGCCGAAGCCGAAGATCAGACCGGTTTCGACGCGATTCAGCCCGTCATCGGCATGAGCGGCATAGCTGTCGGCAGCAGCAATCGCGCTCCTCTGGGCCTCAAGCCGGCCGGCCATCAGCAGGTCGGTCTGGCCGGCGACGAGATCGATCGTCCGCGAGCGCAGTGCCTCGATGCCATGGGCGCGCCGGCGGGCATGCTTGCGCGCCGCGCGGCCGCCGATCCATGGCAGGCCGAGGCCGGCGCCGGCGAGAAAGAGGCCGAAGGATAGGCCGAACAAGGGATGCATCAGCCCCAGCACCACGCTCGCAGCCAGTGCTGCGCCGATTGCGACGGCGGCCGGCACGAGAATGCGGAGATAAAGGGAATCGAGCGCATCGATATCGGCCGTCAGCCGGAAGAGCAACCGCGCGGGGCGGCGCAAGAGAGCCCGGGCGGCACCCGGTTCGGCAAAGCCGCGAAACAGCCTCTCGCGGAGCGCGGCGAGCACACCGAGCGTCGCCTCATGGGTGGCAAGTCTTTCACCGTAGCGAGCCGCTGTCCTGATGATGGCGAGCAGGCGAATGGCGGCAGCCGGCGCAAAGACGTCGAAGGTCATGGCAGCCGCGGCCGAAAGGCCGGCAAGCGAGGTGGCTGTGATGAACCAACCGGACAGGCCCAGCAGTGCAATGCCCGCCGTCACCGTCGCTGCCGAAAGCGCAGCACCGAGCAGCAGCGCGCGCCGGCGCTCGGCAAAGAACAGAATGAGGATCGGTCTGATGTCTGCAACAAGGAAACTCATTCGGCGGCCTCCCTCATGACGAAATCGGTGTCGATGCGGACAGTTCGATGCATGCGAGCGGCAAGCTGCGGATCGTGTGTCGCAACGACGAGGGTACGGCCCCGTGCGAGCGCAAGCAGGCTCTCTGCCACATCAGCCGCGGTGGCGGCGTCGAGATGGGCGGTCGGCTCATCGGCCAGAATGATCTTCAGATGCGGATTGCAGGCCGCGCGCGCGATCGCAAGCCGCAGCGCCTCGCCGCCGGAAAGCCCGATCCCGCCTTCTCCGAGCGGCCGGCTGCCATAGGCGTCGGCCACCTTTCCGAGGCTGGCGGCATCGAGCGCGTCCGCCACATTGCCGCGTGAGATGCCGGGCCTTCCGAGCGCAATATTGGCCGCGACGGTGCCGGCAAAGATATGCGGCTTCTGGCCGATCCATGCCATCGCACCCCTCAGGCTGGCGGCAGTTTCATCCCGAAGTTCGATGCCGCCGACGACGATGCGGCCGCCACATGGCGCCAGCCCTGATATCAGCGAAAGAAGCGTCGACTTGCCGCAACCGCTGGCGCCGAGCAGCGCCAGATGTTCACCGGCAGCGATTTTAAGGTTGAAGCCGTCGAGGACAAGCGGCTCGTCGGCGCCGTAACGGAAGGCAAGGTTTTCGAGGTAGATGTCAGGAGCCTCGCCGCCAGCGGGTGCCGCGGCCTCAGCCGCCCCGTGGATCGGCAGGCCATCGGCGGCAAGCGCATCCAGGGCCTTCAGCGCCGATTCACCGGCCGCCCGGTCATGCCAGACGGCCGAGAGTTCACGCAGCGGCTCGAAGAAGGCGGGCGCGAGCAGCAGGATGAACAAGCCTTCTTGCAGATCGAGCCCGCCTGACCAGGTTCCGAAGCGGATTTCGCCGAGCAGGCTGAAGCCGACATAGACGGCTATCATCGCTACGCCGAGTGCTGCGAAAAGCTCGAGCACAGCCGAGGACAGAAAGGCGATTTTCAGCACGGACATGGTGCGCGCGCGCAGCAATTCCGCCTCGTGACGCAGCCGCCCCGCCGTTGCATCGACTGCGTCGAGCGCGCGGATCGTCGTCAGTCCGCGCAGCCGATCGAGCAGGAAGCCGTTGAGACCCCCGGTTGCGACAAGCTGTCTTTCGCTTGCCGCTTGGGCGCGCCAGCCGATCAGCGCCATGAAGATGGGGATCAGCGGCGCGGCAAGCAGCAGGAGCAGAGCGGCGATCCAGGAGACCGGCAGGATAAAGACAAGGATGACGAACGGCACAAGGCTCGCCTTGATGCGTGCCGGCTGGAAGCGCGCGAGATAGGGCACGATGAGTTCGGCCTGTTCGCCGGTGACGCTTGCGGCTTTGCCTGATGCCGGCCGGCTGCGGTCGGTCGGCGACGATTGGGAAAGGGCAGCGACAGCGAGTTGGCGCTTGCGAGTGAGTTCCGTGCGTGCGGCGCGGAAGGCCAGACGGCCGCCAGCCGCCTCCAGACAGCTTTTTATCAATCCAAGGGCGAGGATGCCGAAGGCCAGCCAAAGTACGTCGTGCAGCCCGCCGCCATCGGCAATACGATCGACCGACACGGCCAGCAATCCCGCCTCCGGGATCCAGAAGGCGGCGGCCAGCGCCTGCAGCATCGCCGCATTGCGCAACTGGCCTTTTCCCGCGTCGGCGTGCGGTGATAGCGGCTCGCAATTGCGCGGCCGGATTTCCACTTCGTTTGTCGCGTCGAAGAAAGCAGTGCCCATGGCGCTAACTCTTTTTCGCAGGATTCGGCCGGCGGGCTCGGCCGAGCGAGACGACCCGGTCCTTGGCCTCCAGAAGCTTTGTCACCTTCGCGCCAAGCGAGAGTAACGTTGCGAGCCTTTCCGTTTCAAGTTGTTTCACATCTTCATACCAATGGGTCAGTTGTTCGATCAGCGTGTGCATCTCGCCCATGCGCTCCTGGGCATAGCGCTCGGCTTCGCTGGCAGGGCGCTGCATCAGGATCTCGCGCAGAACCGACAGCGTCGGATCGACTTCCCGCTTCTTTCGCTCCTCGGCGAGCGTCCGCAATATCTGCCAGACATCATCCGGCGTGGTGAAGAAATCGCGGCGGTCATCCGGCTTGTGCTTGAGCAGGACGAGGTTCCAGGCCTGCAATTCACGCAGGCTCATCGACACGTTGGACCGCGAGATGCCGAGAGAATCGGCGATCTCTTCCGCGCAAAGCGGTGCAGGGGAGACGAAGAGCAGGGCGTAGATCTGGCCGACTGTGCGGTTGATCCCCCAGCGCGAGCCCATTTCGCCGAAATGGAGAACAAAGGACTGGACAAGAGGCGGAAGATTCATGGTCGTTTCCGTGGCGTCTGTGATTTCAGAAATTTCTGAAACTAATATACAGACTTTCGGACCCGGCCGACAATCTGCAAGACGGCCCTGCGTCAATTTGGATGCCCGTCGGTTCGTTGATCGTGCACCATATATAGCCTGCCCCGGCGCCGATGGATTTGACTTAAATCAAGCTGTAGCAATTTGCGAGGCGACGAAAAAACGCCTGGCAAGGTGTTACCGGGCGTTTGGTGACTGCGATATCAGGTGCGGCCGCCCATGCGGGGCCAGCTGGGATGGCGTCAGGCTCAGATCAAGCCGGACAGGAGGCCGACGCCGGCGAGGGCAGCAAGGCTGCCGGCCGTGCGCGTCACCAACACGCCTTGACGTTTGCCGGCGTGCCCGACGGCGTAGCCAAGCGCGAGGCCAGCGGCGTGCAACAGTGCCGTGGCGACCATGAAACCGGCGGCATAGGCGCCGCCAGCAGCATTTTCCGGCATTTCAGCGCCGTGCGCATGACCGTGGAAAATGGCGAAAATGCCGATGATACCGGCCGCTGCGGCGAGCGGCGCCTTGACATTGAACGCCACAACGGCGCCAAGCACGACGACTGAAAGCGCGATACCGGTTTCAACAAAGGGAACATTGATACCGGAGACGCCAAGGAGACCGCCGAGTGCCATCACCAGAACGAAGGTCGTCGGCACAAGCCATACGGCGCGGCCGCCAAGCTGAAAGGCGAAAACGCCGACCATCACCATGGCGAGGATATGATCGAGGCCGGATATCGGATGGGCAAAGCCATGGCTGAAACCCGCCGCTTCGCCGATCGCGGGATGGGCGGAGGCGACGGCAGGAAGCGCGATGGCGGCCAAAGCCAGCAAGCTGCTCTTGAATGCTGATTTCATTGCTCGATCCCCTCTTAAGTTTTCCGGTATGTGGCGGCGGCCAGCAAAGACGTGCGCGCAGGCTAGTTCAAGGAATTTACGTCGTCAACGAA
This sequence comes from Rhizobium sp. L9, assembly GCF_002531885.1. NCBI lineage: Bacteria > Pseudomonadati > Pseudomonadota > Alphaproteobacteria > Hyphomicrobiales > Rhizobiaceae > Rhizobium > Rhizobium sp. L9. The sequence continues at coordinate 40,890 of NZ_NWSZ01000014.1, forward strand.
AACTCTAAGAAATAACAAGGCGATTCAATTGCTTATCTGATAGGCAAATGCCGCTTTCGACAGCGTCGCCGCTTCCATGCGATGTAGCGAAGCATCACGAACTGGAAAGCGTTTCGCACAGGAGCTATCAATCGAAGAGCAGAGGCGGCGCCTACCGCCGCGATGGAGGAGATGTCCATGACGAATGCCGAACGACCGCTGGCGATCAGCGCGCCCGAGCCGCGCACGCTCGACCTGATCTTCAGCGACAAGGCGCGCACCGAACTGCATGCGAAATACGAGATCGTCGAAGCCGATCCGGAGAATATCGCCGGTCTCGGCGACGAAATCCTCGGCCGGGCCCGCTACATCATCGGTCAGCCGCCGCTTTCGGCCGAAACGCTCGCCAGAATGCCGGCTCTGCGCTCGATCCTCAACGTCGAAAGCAATCTTCTGAACAACATGCCCTATGACCTGCTCTTCGAGCGCGGTATCCATGTCGTGACGACAGGCCAGGTCTTTGCCGAGCCGGTCGCCGAAATCGGGCTCGGCTTTGCGCTCGCGCTGGCGCGCGGGATCATCGATGCGGACGTCGCCTTTCGCGAAGGCAGCGAGCTTTGGGGCGGGGAGGGCAATGCAGGTGCGCGGCTGATCGCCGGTTCCGAGATCGGCATCGTCGGCTTCGGCGATCTCGGGAAGGCGCTGCGCCGGGTCCTTTCCGGCTTCAGAGCGCGCATCAGGGTGTTCGATCCCTGGCTGCCGCGCTCGATCCTCGAGGAAAACGGCGTCGAACCTGCGAGCCTTGAAGATGTGCTGACGAAGAGCGATTTCGTCTTCGTCGTCGCGGCCGTCACCAGTGAAAACAAGGGTTTTCTTGGCGCTGACGCCTTTGCTAGCATGCGCAGGAGCGCCGCCTTCATCCTGCTCAGCCGCGCCGACGTCGTCGATTTCGATGCGCTGATGGCGGCCGTGGCGTCCGGCCATATCCTTGCGGCGAGCGACGTCTACCCCGAGGAGCCACTGCCGTCTGATCATCCGGTACGCAGCCTGAAAGGCTTCATCCGCTCGGCGCACCGGGCCGGAGCGCTCGACAGCGCCTTCAAGAAGATGGGCGACATGGTACTGGAAGACATGGACCTGATGGATCGCGGTCTGCCGCCGATGCGCTGCAAGCGGGCCGAACGCGAGACCGTCTCCCGCATGCGCTCCAAGCCGGTGGCAGTGAATTAGAAATGCCGCCCAAGCTGGTTGTCAGCTTGGCGGCATCCATAGTGGCTGGTTTTTCTAGGCGGCGCGCTGGCCGGTGCCCTGAATCGCAGCGAGCTTCCAATCCGCGCCCGGCTTGCGCACGAAGGTCCAGATTTCGATGCTTTCACTCGGACGGCGGTCGTCGCCGGAAACGACACGACCGCTGTCGCGTTCGACCATGGCATCGATGGAGGAATAACGCATGGCAAGCGTCGCATATTCCTGGCCGTTCTCCCGCCAGGCCTCGGCAATATCGCCCTGCAGCAGCCTGACGTCGGAGACACGATTGCGCACGCCGTTGGTGGCGTTTTCTCCCAGTTCCTCGGCCAGGTAGGACATGGCCTCGGGCGTCGTCAGCCGGCGCAACGTGCTGTAGTCTTCGGCGCCGTAAGCGGTCTGCACCTTAGTCAGCAACTCCTCGAACTGGTCGAGATCCGACTGGGTCAGCCCGATTTCGTCGCCCGGGTGATCGCGGCGCGACTGCCCGCCGTAACCGGCGCCCGAGCCGATCGCCGGAATCTGGAACGACGAATTGTTCGTGGGCGCCATGTTGAAGGACTGGCCGGCGGACCGGCTCTGGCCGCCGATGCCGTAAGAGGGCTGGCGGCGGTTGGCGAAATAGCGCATGGCGAACATGATGGCGCCGCCGATCAAGGCAATCTGCAGCAGCATGCCGAGGAAGCCGAAGCCGCCGCCGAAACCGTGGCCGAGCAGCATGCCGAGAAGGCCACCGGCGATCAGGCCGCCGATCATCGAACGGCCGAAGCCATTGAAGAAACCCGGGCGCTGCTGGGCGTAGCCGGGCTGCTGCGTGCCATAGGGGGCGGTGGTTTGCGGGCGCGGCGTCATCGAGCGTTCAATGGGGGCAGCCGGGGCAGGCGCCGTGCGGGTAACCGGAGGCGCGCTGAAAGTACGGGTGCCACGGCTTCCGAACCCGCCGAAGCCGCCGGCGCGGCGCGCATCGGCATCGCTGATCGTGGCAAAAACGGTAGCGCTCGTCAGTACGGCAATGGCGGCCATCTTGGCAAAACGCGAAACGGTACTCGGCATTCCTGGTCTCCTGTCATGCACAATCACGGCATGTCGGGATAGAATATAGGTCGTCTTTCTTCTGTTTGAAGTATTTCGGCCGCTTTACTGGCAGACGTCGACCCAGCTGGCGCCGGTCAGCTCGGCCAGCCTTCCTGTGGCGATGCGCACGGCCGAATTGGTCGAGCCGGCCGCCGGCACCACTTCATCGAAGCGTTTCAGCGAAATATCGCAATAAATAGGCAGCGGTGAGGGCAGGCCGAACGGGCAGACACCGCCGACGGGATGGCTGGTCACCGCCATGACCTCTTCGGCATCGAGCATGCGCCCCTTGGCCCCGAAAGTGTCCTTGAACTTGCGATTATCGAGCCGTGCCGTACCGCCGGCAACGACCAGCATCATCTGCTCGCCGACGCGCAGGCAGATCGTCTTGGCGATCTGGGCGGGCTCAACGCCATGGGCTTCGGCGGCAAGCGCCACCGTCGAGGAGCTCTCGGCGGTTTCGATGATTTCGATGTCGGGTGCGTGGGTGCCGAAGAAGGCGCGGACGGATTCAAGGCTCATGGATCGGATGCTAGACCAGGAAAGGCGCAATTTGAAGCATAAAAGATGCTCGCCGAACACCGCCGCTTGCAAGTGCCGCGGACATCGTCATAATAATTTTGCACACGTGCTCAATTTTGTCATTCGGCCGTTACAACAAGCCCATAGAGCGGGACTCGTCACGTTTTCGCGGGCTTTTCGAAGCGGTCGTCAACACCAGTGATGACCCGTCAAAGAGGCCTCACACTGCTCTTCTGGGGAGATGAAGAAGATGACCATTTTGCCGACGTTGAAATCCCTTACTGTCGCGGCTGCCATCCTGGCCTCGACCTCCGTATTCGCACTTGCCAAGGACGTCACCATCAGCGTCTGGGCCGGCGGCACCGGCCCGAACGACGTCTATCGTCTCGATGCCATCGAGATCGCGGCTCAGCAGTTGCAGCGCGAAGCCGCCCTCAAGGGCGAAGATCTGAAAATCACCGTCGAGAAGAAGCCCTATAGCGCCTGGGAAGACTTCAAACAGGCCTTGACCCTTGCCGCAGAAGCAAAGACCGCCCCGAACATCGTCGTCAGCGGCCATGAGGACATCGCGCCTTGGTCGCAATCCGGCCTGATCGTTCCGATCGAGGATTATGTCGACCTCGATTCCTGGCCGCTCAACGGCATCTACGAAAATCTTCTGAAGATTGCCTCCTACAACGGCACCGTCTACGGCATCCCGCAGGATGCCGAATCCCGACCGATGTTCTTCTGGAAGCCTTACATGAAGGCGATCGGCTACAGCGACGCCGATCTCGACGCCCTGCCTCAGAACGTGCAGGACGGCAAGTATACGATGAAGAACCTGCTCGAAGACGCCAAGAAGATGCAGGACAAAGGCCTCGTCCAGCCCGGCTACGGCTTTTATCCGCGCACCAGCAACGGTCCGGATTACTGGCAGTTCTACACCAGCTTCGGCGGCACGATGGAAGAAGGTGGCAAGCTCGTTTTCGACAAGGCCGCGATGACACGCACATATCAGTTCTTTGCCGACGCCGTTAAAGCAGGCGTCACCAAGAAGAACCACATCGGCATGCCGGGCGACCAGTGGTGGAAGGAAGTCGCCACCGGCAAGGCCGGCATCTGGGACGGCGGCACCTGGCACTATGCCCGTCTCGTCAACCAGGAAGGCCTCAAGGATTTCTTCGGAAACGTGATCTTCACGCTGATACCGGCTGGCGAAGGTGGCAAGGCCAATACGCTGACGCATCCGCTCGTCTATCTCCTGACCGCAGGTCACAGCCAGGATGATACGGAGATCGCTGCCCAGCTGGTCAAGATCGCCTCTGAGCCCCGCACCAATGCGTTGCATGCGGTCAAATCAGCCCATCTCGGCATTTCCGAGGCGGAGTCCCAGGTCGATTTCTATTCCGCCGACCGCTGGACCCGCGAAGCCACCGAACGCCTGCTGCCGCATGCCAACGCGATGCCGAACAATTCCGATTTCGGCACCTATTGGAACATCATGTGGAAGAACCTCGAAGCTTCCTGGACCGGCGCCAAGGCAGTCGACGCTGCAGTCGGCGACGCCGAAAGCGAGCTGAAAAGCACGCTCGGCGACAAGATCGTCATCCGCTAAGATCGAAGCGTCCCTCCGGGCGGCGGCGACCCGCCGCCCGATCGATCCCTTCGAGGAGGCTTCCATGAAATCGTCCAGAGCGCTCGGCCTGGTGATGATCGCGCCTGCGGCGATTATGATCGTGCTTTTCTTCCTGATGCCGGTCGTTCTGACGGCAGTCTTTTCTATGACGAACATGACCACGGCGACCGGCATTTCAGGAGGCGTCTATCAGATCGCACCCAATTCGTTGGTCACGCTGAAATCGGTGATGCCGGAGATCGCGGCCGAGTTGGCCGAGCCGCGCTACACGATCGACGAAGCCGGCCTCAAGGCCGTGGAGAGCCTCGGCCTTGCGCCTGCGATCGCGGCGGAGTTGCGTGCCAAGCACGCCGGCGAGGTCTTTGCGACGCGGCGCGAGGCCGAACGTATGATCAAGGATCTTGCCGAACGACCTTCGACGCGCGAGGTCAAACAGATCTCCGAACAGTTCAACCGCTCCGTCCTCAATACGCGCTTCGACAGCAAGGAACAGCTGTTTTCGTCGCTGGACGGACTGGGGTTCAAGCTGACGCCGGAGCAGAAGGAAACCGTCGCCAAGACCACCTATACCGGCTGGACCTGGACGACCGACAATTTCTCACGCATGACCAGATCGCCCGACATGGCGCGTGTGCTTTTCAATACCGTGCTCTATGTCGCGCTAGTATTGATGCTCTTCAACGTCGGTTATGCTCTGCTGCTTGCCATCTGGACGCATTACATGCCTGCGACGCCGGCCTCGATCTTTCGCGGCATCTGGCTCCTGCCGCGCATCACGCCCGTCGTCATCTACGTCATGTTGTGGAAGTGGCTCGCCTGGGACAGCGGCTTCATCTCCATCCTGATGGGCAAATTCGGCTACCCCCCGAAGAACTATCTGCTCGATACCGCCTATAATGCCTGGTCTTTCGTCGTGCTGATCAACGGCTTCATCGGCGCCTCGATGGGCATGCTGGTGTTCTCGTCGGCGATGAAGGCCATCCCGAAGAGCCAGTTCTATGCGAGCGAGGTCGACGGCGCCTCACGCTGGCAGCAGATCCGCTACATCATCCTGCCCCAGATGCGCTGGCCGATCCTCTTCGTCACCTGCTATCAGACGCTGTCGCTGCTCGCCTCCTTCAATGAAATCCTGCTCGCCACCAATGGCGGGCCGGGCAACGCGACCGAGGTCTGGGCGCTCTCCGCCTATCACACCGCGCTCAGGAATTATGCCGGCAATCTCGAATACGGGCTGGGAGCCGCCATGGCGCTGGTGCTCGTCGTCATTGGCGTGATGCTGTCGCTCCTCTATCTGCGAGTCTTCAACTACCGCACGCTTGTCGCCAAGCCCCTGATCGAGGATTGACCATGGCCGAACGATCCCAACCCTCGGCAAATTACAGCAGCTGGCCCGTCATGGCGGCGCTTACCATCGTCAGCCTGCCGCTGCTATTGATGTATGTCTATCTCTTCCTCGACACCGTGACGATAAAGCAGCAGGACGCGTTGCTGCCGTCGGGCCTGACGCTCGATCACTGGCGTTTCCTGTGGCAGACGACGCCGGGCAAAGCCAACATCTGGCAGGTGACCGTGAATACGCTGCTCTTTGCAGCCAGCACCACCAGCGTCGTGCTCATCGTCTCGTCGATGGCCGGTTACGTGCTCTCGCGCTTGAACGTGCCGGCGCGTGGCTTCTTCCTTGCCGGCGTCATGGTGCTGCATGCCTTCCCGTCCGTGACGCTGATCATCGCCATCTTCATCGTGCTGCAGATGATAGGCCTCTATAACTCGCTGATCGGCGTCATCCTGGTGAAGGCGGCGATCGACCTGCCGCTCGGTATCTGGCTGATGAAAGGCTTCTACGACACCGTGCCCTGGGAAATCGAAATGGCCGGCGTCGTCGACGGCGCATCGCGTTTCAGGGTTTGGCGCAGCCTGGTGCTGCCGCAGGTCAAGCCCGGCATCATGGCGCTGGGCCTGTTCTCCTTCCTGTCCGGCTGGGGCGAGTTCATCCTGCCGCAGGTGCTGGCGCCGGGCAACCAGGTGCAGGTGCTGTCGGTCTATCTCGCTGGCTTCCTTGCCGACGACAACAATTACGATTTCAACATGTTCAAGGCTGTCGGCCTCTTCTACCTCATTCCGGTGCTGATCGCTTACGCGCTCTTCAACAAATACCTCATGAACATCTACGGCGGCGGGAGCAAAGGCTGATGCGCATCCTCCTCGACAATTTCTCGAAGAGCTTCGGCTCCACCAAGGTCATCGAGAACATGCGGCTCGAGGTCGCCGGCGGCGAGATGCTGGCGCTGCTTGGCCCGTCCGGCTGCGGCAAGTCGACGACGCTTTTTGCAGTCTGCGGCATCCACCGGCCGACCGGCGGACGCATCCTTTTCGGCGATCGGGATGTCACGGACCTGCCGAGCCAAGCCCGCAATGTCGGTGTCGTCTTCCAGTCCTACGCGCTCTACCCGCATATGACGGTTGCCGAGAACATTGGATTTCCTCTGAAGGTCAAGGGCGCGCCTGCCGCCGAGATCCGCAAAGAGGTCGATCGTATCGCAGCCCTGGTTCACATCGGCAATCTGATGAGCCGCCGGCCGGCCGAGCTTTCCGGCGGCCAGCAGCAGCGTGTGGCGCTGGCCCGGGCACTGATCCGCAAGCCCGACGTGCTGCTGCTCGACGAACCCCTCGCCAACCTCGACGCCAAGCTGCGCCTTGAAATGCGCTCGGAGATCCGACGCCTGCAGCGCGAGACCGGCATCACCGCCATCCTCGTCACCCATGACCAGGTGGAGGCGATGAGCATGTGCGACCGTATCGCCATAATGAAAGAGGGCGAGATCGTCCAGATCGCCACGCCGGCCGAGATGTACAACGATCCGAGGACCGCCTTCGTCGCCGGTTTTCTCGGCAATCCGCCGATCACCTTCCTGCGCGGCGTCATGGAAAAAGGCGCTTTCGCAATTCCGGAAAGTGAGATCCGGGTGCCGTTGCCCGACGCGATCGGCGCCGCCGAAGGCAGCAAGCTGATGCTTGGCGTCCGGCCGGAGCATTTTACGCCGGCCGGCGATATCGCCGTCTCTGGCAAGATCACCTTCGCCGAAACGCAAGGGCGAGAGAATCTTTACGACGTGCGCCTTGCCGGCGGGCCGCTGCTACGCTCGATCCAGCCGGCGCGCAACGATATTCACGTCGGCGACGATGTCGCCTGGGGGATCGACAGCCGCGGCGTGTTCGTCTTCGACGAGAACGGAACGAGGCTCTGATGACCCGCGATTTTTCGACCTTCTTCGAACGTTATGGCTGGCCGACGGCCAAGGGCCGGCTTCCATTCTGCATCGGCCATCGCGGCGCCAGCGGCCATGAACGCGAAAACACTATCGCCGCGTTCCGCCGCGCAGCCGAACTCGGCGCGGAGATGTGGGAGCTCGACACGCAGCTGACCGGCGACGGCGTGGTGGTCGTCTCGCATGACGACCATCTGGACCGGGTCTACGGCATCGACCGGCGCATCTCGGAAATGACGGCGGCGGAGCTTGCCGACCTTGACGGCGTCGACGTGCCGAGCTTTTCGCAGGTCGCCGCTCTCGCTCGAGAGACGGGGACCGGCCTCTATGTCGAGCTCAAGGCGCCGGGGACCGGCATCCGATGCTGGCAGCACCTTGTCGAAATGAACCAGCGCTTTGCCTGCCTTGGCTCCTTCGATACCGCTCAGGTGCGCGAACTCAGGGACGCTGCCTGCGATTTTCCGCTCTCGGTGCTGATCCGTGTCGGCCACGACCCGCATGCTCTCGGTGATGAGGCCGGCGCAGATATCCTCCATCTCTGCTGGGAAAGGGCAGGGGAGCGTCCGCAGGATCTGGTGACCGAGTCGCTGCTGCATCGTGCCTTCGAGGTGGGCCGCGAGATCGTGCTCTGGCACGAAGAGCGGCGGACCATTCTCGATGACCTCATGAAACTCCCGGTTCTCGGCATCTGCACCGATCTGCCCGATCTGATGCGGCCGCCGCCGACGAAGGAGAGAGCACTTGGCTGACAAGGACAAGGGACCGCGCAAGGTAACCTCCTTCGACGTGGCGCGGGTGGCCGGCGTCTCGCGCGCCGCCGTATCGCGCGCCTTCACGCCGGATGCCAGCGTTTCGCCGAAAACGCGCGAGAAGGTCTATCAGGCCGCCAAGGAACTCGGCTATCGAGTGAATTATCTTGCGCGAAGCCTCACCAACAAGCGTTCCGATCTCGTCGGTCTCGTCGCCGCGGGTTTCGACAACCCGTTCCGCACGCTGCAGATCGAGCATCTGTCCCGGGCGCTGCTCGCCCGTAACTTCCGCCCGATCCTGCTGCCAACCTCACAGGAGGCGGATACTTCAACGGTCATTGGCCAGTTGCTGCATTACGCCGTGTCAGGCGTCATCGTCACATCGGACGCACCGCCGACCGAAATCTGCGAACAATGCGCGGCCGAAGGCGTGCCGATCGTGCTGATCAACAAGGGCAACGACATTCCTTTTGTCGACCGCATCATTTCCGACGACAGCATGGCGGGTCATCTGGCGGCCAGCCATCTGATCGATAGCGGCGTGCGTAAGCCCGCCGTGATGGCCGCCCCGGCCAGATCCTATACGGCGCGACGTCGCAGCGAGGCCTTCATCGCCCGTTGCAAGCAGCTTGGCGTTGAGGGGCAGTTCCTGCAGGTCAAAATCAACGACTATCGGAGCGGTTATGACGCGGCAACCGACCTGGCCGCATCCGGCATCAATGGGCTGTTCTGCGCCAATGACTACATGGCCTGCGGGGTGATCGACCGAGTCATGCAGGGCAGGAGCCGCGACGAGACGCCGCCGCTCCGCATTATCGGCCATGACGACATCCCCCAGGCCGCGTGGACCGCCTACGACCTGACGACCATCCGCCAGCCATGCGACATCCAGGCAGAACAAACCGTCGACCTGCTGATCAGCCGGATGGCCGAACCGGAGCTGACGGCGCGTGTCGAGTCCACGCCGGTGACATTGATAAGAAGAAGGACCGCCTGATGAATGCCGCATTCGACGCCGCTGCCATCCGTGCACGGGCTGAGGCCGCCATTGCTGTTGCGCTCGAGGTTGGACGGGAGACAGCCAGGTTCCGGCGCGAGTCGGATCCCGGCACTCTCGCCGTTCAAAGTAAGGGATTGCAGGACTTCGTCACCATCGCCGACGGGAGAGCGGAGCAGGCGATCCGCCAGGGGCTCATCTCGCGCTTCCCGGACGATACCTTCATGGGAGAAGAGAGCGGCGGGCAATCGGAAGGAGCCGGCACCTGGGTCGTCGATCCGATCGACGGCACGACCAACTATATCAGGGGGTTCCGTTATTGGGGCGTTTCGATCGCCTTTGTCGTCGGCGACAAGGTCGAGATCGGCGTCGTTTACGACGCTGCTGAGGATAAAGTCTGTCACGCTGTTCGCGGCGGCGGCGCCTTCAAGGATGGGCTGCCGATCCATGCGGCGACGACTGCCGATCCCGCCAGTGCGCTCATCATTCTCGGGCATTCGCGCAAGACGAGCTTCGACGAGTATCTCGCGCTCTCCAGGCGACTACATGAGCGCGGCATGGATTATCGGCGCATGGGCGCAGCCGCCATCGACCTTGTGCGCGTCGCCGAGGGCGCCGCTGACCTCTGTTACGAACGTCACCTCAATGCCTGGGATATGCTCGCCGGTGCGCTGATCGCTGAAGAAGCCGGCGCGACAGTCGCGATTCCGCCGGTCGGCAGCCTACTCGCGCAGGGTGGACCCGTCGTCGCCCACGCGCCCGGGCTCGCCGGCGAATTCGCCTTCATCCTTGAGACCGCAGGGCTGATGGTCGCAGGCTAGCCGGTCATGCGCCGGCGCCAGGCGCGTTCGGTCGCTGGCGCTTCATCGGTGGTGACCTGATCCGGCTTGAGGGCCATCAATGTCGAGAAGCCGCGCCATTCCTCTTGGCTGAATCCAGCCTCCGGATCTGTCAGGGTGAAGGTCCATGCATCGACGCGTTTGCCTTCGTCCCGGCAGAGACCGATCAGGTCTAGGCCATCCTTGGCGGCATCAAGGATCAACTGCCAGTGGAGATAGATCGTGTCAGGTTCGGTCGGACCGCGCAGGTCGGCGCGCAGTTCCATTTCGGCCGCCCTCCAGCCGCTGGCCTGTCGGATATCGTAAAGCTTGTCGGTCGGATCGATCCCGCGCATGAGATGCGGAAGCTTTTCCTTGACTGCCACGATGAGGTCGAGACTGCCGCCGCTGACGATCACCGAGGCGGTGATATTGCGGAAATGCACGGCAAGATGCTCGATTCCACGGGTGCCGATAGCTTCGTAATCGTCCTTCATGTCGAATTGCAGCAATGCGGCCGGATGCGTTGCCTGCATCATGTCGGCAAGATCCTCGCTAAGGATCAGCGGCCGGGCGCCGTCCTTCATCCTGAGATCGCGGAGGTCGGCAACGTTCCTGGCAGCGACTGGTCCACGGCCCGTCGTTTCACCTTCGAGCTCCCTGTCGTGCAGCACGGCGAAGCCGCCGTCGGCACGCACGCGCAGATCGAGTTCCATCGAGGCGCCTGCCGCAAAACCCTCCGCCATCACCTCGGCGGAGAACAGGGGATCGGCAAACCGCTTGCGCAGCCGGTGCCATTTCAGACGGGTGCGATGCCCCTCATGCGAAATCTCCAGGCCCTGCGAATCCGCCAATCTCGTCATCTGCATCTAATCTCCGCGATGTCACTCTCCTGCCTTGCCAAGCCGCGATTATCAAGACCCGCATCGCGTTCAGCGACCATAAGCTACCGCTATGGCCTCTGAAGCGGCGGCGATATCGGCGGCATGACCTGCCTGCCTGAGGGCAGCGCCGTAGGCAACGACATTCGAGAGCACCGTCTGGAATGAGGCGCGCGGCCCCGTGTGGTTGAGGCGCACGAGATGGGCGGCGGCTCCGACACCTGCGGCGAGTTCAACGCCCAGGCGTCTGGCGGTCGCGATTAGCGCTGCTGGTCCCAGCTCTTCCGGCACCCGCACCGCCGTCACCAGATTGGAAGCCTTTGCCGCCGGTACCCAGGTTGCAACGCCCAGTGCGGCAAGTCCAGCCCGCGTGGCCGAGCCTGCCAGCACATGGCGGGCAATGACATTCTCCAGACGCTCGGCCTCGATGCGGTCGAGCGCAGCTTCAAGCGCAAAGAATTCCAGCGGTGCCGGCGTTCCCGGCAGACCCTGCCTGCGATCATCGACCCAGCTCTTCAGATCGGCCAGCGACAGGATCGAGTCGCGCGGCCCACCTTTCCTGAGAATGAGATCCCAGGCGCGTCTGCTGACGGAGAGCGCTGAAACGCCGGCCGGGCCGCCGAGCGCCTTCTGTGGCCCGATTACCGCAACATCGATCCCGAGACTATCGATCTCGAGCCGATGGCCGCCGATCGAGGCGACCGCATCGACGATGGTGACGATGCCGCGGCCACGGGCAAGCGCCAAGATCTCGGGCAGCGGATTCAAGATGCCGCTCGCCGATTCCGCGTGAACCATGGCGAGGACGTCGATGTGAGGCGCGAGATCGAGTGCCTTTGCGACCACCTCGATGTCGATCGGCAGACCCGGCTCGGCAATAATATCGTGGAGCGTGGCACCGCCCCGCCGCAGCCATTGCCCGAACCAGCCGCCATAGGGGCTGGTGACGATATTGACAACTGAAAGGCCCGGACGCGCCAGGCTGGCGGCTACCGCCTCCAGCGCCACCACCGCCTCGGCCTGCACAAGCAATATATCGTTGCGGCTCTGCAAGACGCCGCCGATCCTGTCGGCCAGGGTAGCGTAGCGTTCCGCTGGATAGGAGGGGGCGCCGTGCAGGGGATTCCAACCGGGATCGAACATGGACGTTTCCTTAAGATGGATTGGTAACGAGACGGGGAACAGCTTCCACAAGCGCGCGGCCGGCAGCCGATTTCGGTTCGGCCACGATAGCCGCCGCGTGGCCGGTCTCGACGATCCGCCCGCGATCCATGACGGCGATGCGGTGAGAAACGGCTCGCACGACGGCAAGATCGTGCGAAATGAACAGACAGGCAATGCCCTGTTCTTTCTGCAGGCTCACCAAAAGTTCGAGGACCTTGCCGCGCACCGTGACATCGAGCGCTGAGACTGCCTCATCCAGCACCAAAAGAGAGGGACGCGTGGCAATAGACCGGGCAATCGCCACACGCTGGCGCTGGCCGCCCGAGAGCGTACGAATCGGGCGGCCGGCATAACTGGCAGGCAGGCCCACGCGGTCGAGAAGCATCGCGATCTCGCCGGCCCGCTGATCCCTGGGCACGATGCCATGAATGCGCAGCGGATCATCGAGAACCGCAGCAACACTCGCCAGCGGATTGAAAGCGGCAAGCGGGTCCTGGAATACCATCTGCATGCGCGCCCGTTTGCGGCGTAGAGATGCGCCGTTCAAGGCAAGCCAATCCTCTCCCTCGAAGCAGATCGAACCGGCATCACAAGGGAGAAGCCGCAGCAGAATGCGCGACAGGCTCGATTTTCCGCTGCCGGAAGCACCGACGAGGCCGAGCGTTTCGCCGGCCGCGATCGTCAGCGAGACATTATCGAGAGCGGCGAGCCGATGGCCTGAAGAGGAAAAGTCTTTCGAGATATTTGCTATGGAAAGCAGCGTCGGCTTCATGACGGCGCCCCTGCGATCAGCGGCGGCGTCAACAGGTCGCGATGGCTGGCGATGAGGTCGGCGGTATAATCGCTTTTGGGAGCCGAAAGCACCGAGCGCGCGGGACCTTTCTCGACCAGTTTCGCATTGCGGAAGACGGCCAGGCGGTCGACGAAGCCGGAGGCAAGGGCGATGTCATGGGTGATGAAGACAAGCGTCATGCCATCCTCGCGTACCAGACCGTCGAGCAGGCGAATGATCTCGGCCTGGACGACGACGTCGAGCGCGCTCGTCGCCTCGTCGGCGATCAACAGCGCAGGTTTTGCGGCAATTGCCGCTGCGATCGCCACGCGCTGGCGTTGACCTCCTGAAAGCTGGTGCGCAAAGGCCCGCATCGCCCTGTCAGGCTGAGGCATTCGCACTCGCTCGAGCAATTCCTCGGCTCTGGCATAAGCCTGTTTCCAGCTCAGCCCGAGATGACGCCTGGCGCCTTCCGCGATCTGTTCGCCGATCCTCAGCACGGGGTTGAGGCTGGAGCCTGGATCCTGAAAGACGAAGCCGAAGTCACGACCCGGACGGGGCGGGTGGCGAAGTCTCGGCCAAAGCATCTCGCCTTCGACCTTCGCCTCTTCAGGCAGCAGACCGGCGAGCGCGCGGGCGAGCGTGCTCTTGCCGGAGCCGCTTTCGCCTATGATGGCCAGCCTCTCGCCGGTGATGAGATCGAGATCGACACCGTCGAGCGCGGTTGTGCCGTTCCTCCCACGTCCATAGACGACCGAAAATTTTTGCAGGCTGCAAAAAGCGTCGCTCATGCCGCCCTCACGCCGTTGTCGGCCAGCGCCTTGCCGAGGCCCTCGCTGAAGAGATGGACGCCGAGTACGGTCACCGCGAGAGCGCAGCCGGGGATAACCGAGAGATAGGACGCCGAACGCAGCACGCTGCGTCCCTCGGCAATCATCGACCCCCAGGTGGCAATATTCGGATTGCCAAGCCCAAGAAACGAAAGTGCCGCCTCGGTGAGGATCGCGCCGGCCACGATGGTGGCGGAAAGCGCCAGCACCGGCGGCAATGCGTTCGGCAGGATCTCGCGGACGGCGATCTCAATCGGATGCATGCCGATTACCCTTGCCGAGGCGACGTAATCCTGTTCTCGGATCGCCAGCACCTGCGCCCGCGTCAGCCGCGCCGGATCGGCCCAGGCGCCGAGCGCGATGGCAAGGACGACGACAGGCGTCGAGACGCCGATGGTGCTGACGAAGGCGAGCGCAAGCAGGAAAGCCGGCACGATCTGGAAGGCATCGACCACACGCATCAGCGCCTCGTCGACGACCCCGCCGGCAAAACCGGCCGCCATGCCGACGCAGACGCCAAGGCACATCGCCGAAAGCGCCGCCGCAAGACCGACGGCAAACGAAGTGCGTGCTCCGTAAAGCAGACCGGCGAGGACATCGCGGCCGAGCCGATCGGTGCCGAGCGGAAAAGCCGGATCGGTGAATGGCGCAATCAGCGCGCGGCCGGCGATCCTCAACGGATCGCCCGGCGAGACGATAGGTGCGAACAGGCTCGCTAAAAGCAGGGTGATCAGGATCACGAGCCCTGTCATGCCTTCCGGCTGGCGCAGGAATCGCTGGAGACCGCTCATGCACCACCCTCAGAAGCGCCGATGCGGGGGTCGAGCACGGCATAGACGAGATCAATGAGGAAATTGATCGAGATGACCAGAACCGCGCTGGTAACGACGATGCCCATCAAAAGCGGCGCGTCGCGGCCGTTGACCGCCTCCTGTGCCAGCCGCCCGAAACCTGGAATGGCGAAAACGCTCTCGATCACAACGCTGCCGCCAAGCATGGCCGCCGATTGCAGACCGAGCATGGTGACGAGCGGCAGCAGCGCGTTGCGCGCGACATGGCGCAGCACGATGCGGCTGCGCGACAGCCCCTTGGCACGGGCAAAGAGCACGAAATCGAGCTTCCATGCATCCGCCATGCCAGCACGCATGACCCGCAGGAACAGGCCGAGATAGATCAGGGCAAGCGCGCCGACCGGAAGAACCAGATGGTCCGATATGTCAAGCGCGCGCGCAAGGCCGGTCTTGCCGGACGCGATCGTTTCGATGCCGGCGATCGGAAACCAGCGCAGCTTCACCGAAAACGCAATGCTGAGCACCAGGCCGAGCCAGAAGCTCGGAATGGCATAAACAACAAGAGAACCAATCGACAGCAGCCGGTCCCGCATGCTGCCCGGCCGCGCGCCGGCAAAGATGCCGAGCGCTGAACCGAGGCCGAAGGAAAGCGCTGTCGCACTGCCCATCAGGAGCAGCGTGTTGGGCAGGCGCTCGGCGATCAGTTCACCAACCGGCCGGTCGAAGGCGACCGACCAGCCGAGATCGAAGCGCGCCAATGACGAAAGATAGAGCCAGAGGCGTGCGAGCATGGAGCGGTCGAGGCCATAGCTTTCGCGCAGCGACTGGATCAGCGCAGCATCGCCGCCGCCGATCGAACCAAGATAGGCATCCACCGCATCTCCGGAGGCGGACTCGAGCAGGAAAAAAGTGAAAATCACCACGATCAGCAGCACCGGAATGCTGCTGATTGCCCTGCGCCTCAGGAGGATGATCGCTCGTTTCACGCCGGAGAGGGCCTCTGGAAGAGAGTTGCCGCCGATCCTATCACGATTGCAGCGCGGTATCGCCCCAGTTCGAGACGGCCCAGCGTGGGTTGTTCGAGACGTTGAGCACGGTATCGCGCGCGACGGTGATGAAACCCCATTCCGCCACGTTGATCAGTGGCAAGTCGGCGACAACGAGTTCCTGGAACTTGCGGTAGAGGTCGGTACGCGCCGCCGTGTCGACTGTCTCGGATGCCTGCTTGATGATCTTGTCGAGTTCCGGATTGACATAACCGCCCTGGTTCGAGAAGGGCACGCCAGCAGGTGCGCCGGATTGAACAAGAATGGTGGTGGAGATCGCCGGATCGCCTCGGAAGACCGGCGGGCCGACCGCGAGGTCGAAATCATGATCGGTATAAACAGCCTTCTGATGCGCGGCCGCATCGGCATTGACGATCTCGGCATCGATACCGATCACGGCGAGCGCCTGGCGAAGGTAATCGCCAAACTGCCGGGTCTCGTTGAAATAGGGCGCCGGGCGCAGCTTCAGCTTGAAACGGTTGCCGTCCGGCCCTTGTTTGTACCCGGCCTTGTCTAGAATATCGTTGGCTGCAGCGGGGTTGAAATCATAGATCGCGACATCGGATGTGTAGAACTCCGGCGCATTTTTTGGCACAGGCCCGGTAGAGGCGGTGGCATAGCCGAGGAAGATGGTATCGACCACGAATTTCTTGTCGATCGCATGTGCGATTGCCTGGCGCACCCTGAGGTCGGCCAGTTCCTTGCGGCGATGATTGATCTCGACGACAAGCTGATAGGTTAGAGCCTCGTAGCCCTTCGAGATCACCTTGATGCCGTCGACCTTGGATATACGGTCGAGATCGGCCAGAGGCACCGCCGAAAAGGCGGCAAGCTGGATTTCGTCCGCTTCGAGGGCCGCACCGGCGGCCGCACGATCGGGCAGCACCCGGAAGACGATTTCGTCGAGTTTCGGCTGCTCCTTGTCCCAGTAGTTCTCGTTGCGCGCCAGCCGGTAGTATTCCCCGGGCTTGTGTTCGGCAAATTTGAACGGGCCGGTGCCAACAAGCGCGTTGTTGGCAGGATTGGTGGCAATATCGGCGCCGTCGAAAATGTGCTTGGCGACGACGCTTGTCACGACAGGCAGCGCGTTGCGGATGAGCTGAAACGGCGTCGGCTTGGAGAAGCGGAAGATGGCGGTGTAATCGTCGGGCGTGTCGACAGCTTCCAGATTGGCGAAGACCAGACGGCCGAGATTCTGCAGCGGCTTCCAGATGTTGAGCGCCGAGAAGGCAACATCGACCGAGGTGAAGGGCTTGCCATCGTGCCAGGTCACACCATCACGCAGCTTGAAGGTAACGGAGAGGCCGTCGGGGGAGCCTTCCCAGGAGGTGGCAAGGCGCGGCGCAAGACGGTCCTTGCCGTCGAACGAGGCTTCGGCGAGCGGTTCAATAACCTTGCTCGCGATGAAGAAGACGCCGTTCGAGGCGACAATGGCGGGATTGAGGTTCTTCGGTTCGGAATCAGCCGCGACGACCAGCCGACCGCCGCTTGGCTCGGCCTGCGCCAGGGCCTGCCTGGCAAGCGCCGTCGAGGCAAGCAGCAGGGCGGTGCCCTTCATCAGCGTGCGCCGTGAGATTTCTGGAATGGTCATGCGCCCTCCTGATCGATCAAATTCCGAGCGGCCATATTCACGTCGAAATGCCGATCGTCATCGAGATTAATTTCGAATGATCGGGGTTCGCGAGACATTTCTTGTCACCCAGCCATTATTTGCTCAACCGTTGGCGGCCAGGCGCGCCGGCTCACCCGAGAGATTGCGGTAGGCGGCCCCCGGATGCGGCGCGACAAGCCGCGGGCCTGCTCCCCCAAGCTTTTCCCGCAGCGTTCCCTTGGCATATTCGGTCTTGTAGACGCCGCGCTTCTGCAATTCCGGCACCAGCAGGTCGACGGCATCCTCGAAACTCTCGGGCGTCACGGCATAGGCGAGGTTGAATCCATCGACATCGGTATCCTCGATCCATTCCTGCATCAGATCAGCCACCGTCTGCGGCGAGCCGACGAAAACCGGACCGAAGCCGCCGACGCCGACCCAATCGGCCATTTCGCGCACCGTCCATTCCTTCGTCGGATCAATCGTCGTGAAGGTTTCGACGGCCGATTGCACCGCATTGGTATGCCGATGCCGCAGCACTTCATCCGGCGCGAACTGACCAAAATCGATGCCCGTCCAGCCGGAGATCAGCGTCAATGCGCCCTCGAAGGAGGCGTATTTGCGATATTCGTTAAACTTGCGCTGCGCCTCCGCATCCGTCTCGCCGAGCACCACAGTCTGCAGATTGAAGGCGAGGATTTCACGCGGGTCGCGGCCAACACGTTCGGCTGCCTCGCGGACATTGGCGACATAGCGTTTCAGCACGGCCTTCGACGGCGAGGCGACAAAGATGCATTCGGCATGGGCGCCGGCAAAATCCTTGCCCCGGCTGGAGGCGCCGGCCTGGTAGAGCACCGGCGTGCGCTGCGGCGAGGGCTCGCTCAAATGAATGCCCGGCACGTTGAAATGCTTTCCGGAATGGCGGATCGGATGAACCTTGTCCGGATGGGTGAAGATGCCGGTTTCGCGGTCACGGACGACAGCCCCGTCCTCCCAGCTGCCCTCCCACAGCTTATAGCAGACCTCGAGATATTCCTCGGCAAGGTCGTAGCGATCGTCATGTTTCGTCTGCGCGGGCTGGCCGATATTCAGCGCGCCGCTGTTGAGATAGGAAGTGACGATGTTCCATCCGACACGCCCCTTCGTCAGGTGGTCAAGCGTCGAGATGCGCCGGGCAAAAGTGTAGGGATGCTCGAAGGAGAGTGAGGCGGTCAGGCCGAAGCCGAGATGCTCGGTCTCGTGAGACATCGTCGGAATGAGCTGCAACGGATCGTTGACCGGCACCTGCGCGGAATGGCGCAGTGCGGCATCGACATTGCCGTTCAGCACATCGTAGACGCCGAGCACGTCGGCGATGAACAACCCGTCGAACTTGCCGCGCTCCAGCGTTTTTGCCAGATGCACCCAGTAGTCGAGATCCTTGTAGGTCCAGGACTTGTCGCGCGGATGGCGCCACAGTCCCGGCGACTGATGTCCGACGCAATTCATATCGAAGGCGTTCAGCCTGATTTGGCGGGTCATGTCTTTTCTTCCTTGAAATTACGGATTGCTTCGTCCGAGGCCGTAGGTCAGGGCTAAGGCCCCGACGAGCACGGCGCCCTTGACGAAATCCTGGGTGTAGTAAGGGGCGTTCAGCATGGTGAGACCGTTCAAGAGCACGCCGACGAAGACGGCGCCGGCGATGGTACCGAGCACGTTCGGACGCCTGAGATTGAAGACGGCAAAAC
This sequence comes from Rhizobium sp. L9, assembly GCF_002531885.1. NCBI lineage: Bacteria > Pseudomonadati > Pseudomonadota > Alphaproteobacteria > Hyphomicrobiales > Rhizobiaceae > Rhizobium > Rhizobium sp. L9. The sequence goes on from NZ_NWSZ01000014.1 coordinate 59,960, forward strand.
CGATCAGTGCGGCAGCGACCGAATCCATCAGCAGCGAGCCGCCGGAAGAGACGTCCCCGCGCCCGACACGGGCGGCGATGACGATGCCGCCGAGCGATGCCAGCGTGCCCGACAGGACATAGGCAAGGGTCTTCAGCTTGACGGTCGAGGCTCCCGCAAACCGGGTGGCGACCTCATTGCCGCCGGTCGCAAACAGCAGCCGGCCTATGCGGGTGCGCTCGGTGAGGATGAAAAGGAGAACAGCGACGGCGGCCATCAGCACCACGGAAACGGGCAGGGTGCCGAGGATGCTGTAGCGGCCGATCAGCAGGAAGGCCGGGTCGTAGGCCCCGGTCGCCTTCGAGCCGTCGGGCAAGGTGAGACCCGCAGAAATCGACCGGCCTGCCGTCGGGATTAGTTGCAGGCCGGAGAGCAGGAACATCATCGCCAGTGTCGCCAGCAGGTCCGGCACCTTCAGGCGGACGATGAGGAAGGCGTTGACGAGACCGACCAGGGCGCCGAAGGCGAGGACCAGCGGCACAGTCGCATAAGCGTCGAAGCCCCACACGATCATCGCGTAACTCGCCGCCATGACGCTCGATGCGGCGACTGCGCCGATCGACAGATCGAAGCCGCCGACGGCGAGCGTGACGGTGACGCCGGCGCCAAGAATGGCGACCACGGAAACCGCCTGCAGAATGCTCATCAGATTGGCGATATTGATGAAGGCGGGCTCGGCGATGGTGAAGCCGACGACGAGGAGCGCAAGCAGGATGAAGACCGCGCCCGCACGCAGAAACGCGCCGAGGGCGGCCAGTGGATTGCGGTCGGCCCGCGGCACGGCGCCTGCCTGCGGCACGGTTTCTTCGTCGATCGTCGTCATACGGATATTCCCTGGATTTCAGGATGAAGGGCGGCATCGTCGGCCGCAGGTCTCAACACGTGGCGGTCGATAACGAGGATGCGGTCGGCCACTTCGTAGGCCTCCTCCGGATCGGAGGTCGCAATCAGCGTCGCCCGGTCGGTGCGGGCGCGGATGGCCCGGATAATGTCGCGGCGGGCGCCGACATCGACGCCCTGGAAGGGTTCGTCGAGCAGCAGCAGCCGGCTCGGTTCGGCCTCCCAGCGGGCGATCACCGCCTTCTGCTGGTTGCCGCCGGAAAGCGACCAGATCGATGCGAGCGGCCCGGCGGCCTTGATGCCCAGACGGACGATCGCTTGCTCGGCCTCGCGTCGCTCACGGCCGCCGAGAAGGAAACCATGCGGGTACCATTTGCCGAGATGCGGCAGGCTGATGGTTGCCGACAGCGAATGACCTGGCCATGCCGGCGGCATCAGCGAGGAGCGGTGCCGGTCTTCCGCCGCCATGGCGACACCTGATGCAATCGCTTCGGCCGGGCTTTTCGGCCGGTACGGCCGGCCGTCCAGAAACATCGCGCCACGCTTGAGCGCGGTGACGCCGAAGATCGCCTGGAGCAATCGGCTCTTGCCGGCGCCGAGCACCCCGGTGACCGCCACCACCTCGCCCTCATAGAGCGACAGGTCGAAGGTCGCGCCTTCCGGCAGCAGGCTGACATCGCGCATTTCGAAAATCGCCGGGCCGATCGCCGGCCGCGCATCAGGCCGCGCCGCTTCCAGCTTGCGGCCGATCATTGTCTCGATAGCGCTCGAAAAATCGATCGGCCGCGAGAAGGTGCCGACGACGTGGCCGCCGCGCATGACGATTGCGCGGTCGGCGATGGCTTCGAGATCGGCCGTGCGGTGCGAGATATAGAGGATCGCCAGGCCTCGCTTGCGCAGCCGCAGCAGAATATCGAACAGCCGTCGGCTTTCCTCGCCGGAAAGGCTTGCCGTCGGCTCGTCGAGGATGAGGAGATCGGCGCGATTGGCAAGTGCGCGGGCGATCGCCACCAGCTGACGGTCAGCGCTGGCAAGCTCGCCGAAATCACGGTCGAGCGGCAGGCTGAAGCCGGCAGCATCGAGCATCGCCTGTGCGGCGCGGCGGATGCCGGCGCGTGACACGAAGAAGGGTGTGCTGCGATCGGCGAAACGATTAAGAAGCAGCGCATCGGCAGCGGTCAGTCCCGCCGCGCCGACAATATCTGTCGATTGGTGCACGGTGACGACACCGGCTTTCGCCGCTTCGGCCGGGCTGCGCGGCGCGAAAGGGTGGCCCTCGAGATGGATCGTGCCGCCATCAGCCGCGAGCACCCCGGAAAGGATCTTTACCAGTGTCGATTTGCCGGCGCCGTTTGCACCCATCAGCGCCACGATCTCGCCGCGCTCTATAGAAAGATCCGCGCCAGCCAGCGCCCGCGTCGACCCGAAACTGCGGGTGATGTTTCCAATGTGAAGAAGCGGCATCGACAAGATCCGGAACTGCATTCGAAGCGGAATTGTGCCCCGTTCGTGGGAGCGAATTCCAGGCACGCATTTCCCTGGTGAACTATGCCCGGGAAACAAAGAATCTCCCGCAGCCGGCAAAATCGGATCATTTAATCTACTAAAAGTATAGATATTATATCTAATAAATCGACGCGTCGCGAGGGCTGGAACCTGTCAGACGACGCCTCCGATTGTTAGAAGGAACGCGACGATGAAATCCCTCGCACGGCTCGCACTCTCCGCCGCCGTCACTCCGTTTATTCTCATTCAAGGCGCACACGCCGACGGCCTGTCCGGTGCTCCGGCACCCTTCGACAAGGGCGGCGTCAAGGTGGCGCTGATCAGCTATATCTCGGCCGGCGATTTCTTCCAGGCATATCAGGCCGGTGCTGAGGCCCAGGCCAAGGCGCTGGATATCGACCTGCGCGTCTTCCCCGGCCGGCAGGATGCCGCCGAGCAGCGAGAACAGATCCTGCAGGCGATCAATCTCGGCGTCTCCGGCATTGTCATCGACCACGGCCTGCCGGAATCGCTCGGCGACGTGGTCCAGCAGGCGCTCGACAAGGGCATCAAGGTCGTGGCCTTCGACGTCAACCTCAACAACCCCAAGATTCCGCAGGTCGAGCAGAGCGACCATGAACTCGCATCCCTCGCTCTCGAGCAGGTGGTAAAGGACAACGGCAAGGAATTCAAAGCGGGCTATGTCTATGTCGCCGGCTTTGCGCCCCTCGACCGCCGCAATGAGGTTTGGGACAAATTCAAGTCGGAGAATAAGGGCGTCGTAGAAAAGGCCCGCTTCGGCAATGTCAGCGACACGACGGCGACCTCGACCGCCGACCAGGCCAAGGCCGCCCTGGCCGCCAATCCGGATATATCTGTCGTCTTCGCGCCCTATGACGAATTCGCCCGCGGCGTAAAACTTGCCGCAAACGACCTTGGCATCGCCAAGAAACTCAAGATCTATTCGGCCGACGTTTCCACAGCCGATATCCAGGAGATCACCGAGGAGGGCAGCCCCTGGGTCGCAACGGTGGCGACCAATCCTGCCGTCGTCGGCGCCGTCTCCATCCGCGCTGCGGCGCTGGAAATCGCCGGGCAGACGGTTCCTCATCAGATTACCGTCAAGCCGACCCTTCTGACGCAGGAAAGCCTGCGCGCCGCTGGCGTCAAGACGATCGAGGACCTGGCGGCCAAGATCCCGGCCTTCAGCACGAGCGATGCGGCGACCGCGAGCTGGATCCCGGACAAGCTGTTCTAAGGCTTTTCAGCGCGATCCTTCCGGCGGGAGCACTCGGCTCCCGCCGGATCATCTTTTTGGAGAATTGGAGCCCCGTCCATGAGCCAGTCCAATGTCGTCTTCGCGGTGAGCCGCAACCCGACGCGAGAAGACCTCTTTGCCCGTGCCGAGGAGATTTCGGCCGACCTTTCCCGCCGCGCCGCAGACCTCGATCGCGACGGTCGTCCGCCGCTCGCTGAAATCGTCAAGCTGAAGAATGCCGGGCTGCTGAATGCGCTGCATCCTACCGAGATTGGTGGCGGCGGCCTCGACTGGGTCGACGGTCTGAAGCTGGTGCGCATCCTCGCCCGGGGCGAGAGCTCGATCGGCCAGCTGCTCGGCTACCATTATGTCAACAGCCAGTACATTTACTGGGCGCTCGATCCGGCGCGTGCCCATGCACTCGGCAGCGAAACCGTCGCCAGGAACCTCTACTGGGGCGCCGCCGTCAACCCGCGCGATCCCGGTCTGGTGCTCACCCGCCGCGGCAACGGCTATGTGCTGAACGGACGCAAGTCCTTCTCCACGGCGGCGCGTGTCTCCGATTACATCAATGCCAATGCAGCGCTCGACGACAAGATCGCCGGCTTTGCCGTGCCGACCAATCGGCCGGGCTATGTCGCCAATGACGACTGGGACAATATCGGCCAGCGTCTCTCCGACAGCGGCAGCGTCGAATTCCGCGACTTTCCCGTCTACGAGGAGGATTTCGTTGGCGCCCCCGCCGCACCTGATGCCGCCGCGCCGGTGCTTTCAACCTTCAACACGCCCTTCATCCAGCTTGTTTTCGTCAACTTCTATCTCGGCACCGCCGAAGGCGCGCTGCAGGCGGCGGTGGATTATGTGCGCACCACCACCCGGCCGTGGATCACCTCGGGCGTAGAGCGGGCGGCCGACGATCCCTATATCCTCGAACGTGTCGGCGAATTCACCGCGGCGCTCAAGGCCTCGGCAGCGCTTGCCGACAGCGCGGCCGCTGCGGTGCAGGCTGGCCTTGCCCGTGGCCTGAAGGTAACTGAACGCGAGCGCGGCGAAGCGGCGGCCGAAGCCTATGCCGCCAAGGTTCACGCCACCCATGTCTCGCTCGACATCACCTCGCGCGTCTTCGAGCTGACCGGTGCACGCTCGACGGCCGACAAATACCGCTTCGACCGATTCTGGCGGAATGTCCGCACCCATACGCTGCACGATCCCGTCTTCTACAAGGCCAAGGAAGTCGGCGAATTCGTGCTGAACGATAAGATACCGGAGGTCAGCCTCTACAGCTGAGGCGACCACGCCCGCCATGAAAGCAAACCCACCGCCGGCGCGCCGGCGGTGGGTTTTTTGTTGGGGGCTCGAATTCAGAGCGCGCCGTTCTTTGGCGGCCTGACGCCGTTCAGGTGATAGTTGCCGACGACATGGTACTTCCACCGCACGGGATCGTGCAGCGTATGGGTGCGGGCATTGCGCCAATGACGGTCTAGATTGAGGCCGATCTGCACCGACGAGGTGCCGGCAAGTTCGAAGAGCGTGTTGGAAGCCTCGAGCGCCACCTCGGTTGTCAGCACCTTGGCGGCGGCAACGGCAAGTGTCGCCTCGACCACCTTTTCCTCCGTCGTCTCGACCTGCGCGGCGTCAACCTTGTGACCGGCACGTTCCACCAGTGCCGTCGCGGCTTCCAGCCGGATGGCGATCTGCCCCACCTTGGCGATCGTAAGAGGATCGTCTGAGGCGCGATCGAGGCCGCTATCCATCCAGGGGCGCGATTTCGTCCTGACGAAATCCAGTGTTGCGGCGAAGGCCGCGCGCGCAATGCCGAGATCCACACCCGCGTGGATGATCTGCCCCACCGAGCCGATCGTCGTGGGCCGCTCGAAGCCCCTGTGATGTAAAACCACGGAATCGGCGCTGACATAGACATTGTCGAGGATCGTCGTGCCGCTGCCGGTGGTGCGCTGGCCGAAGCCGTCCCAGTCGTCGACGATTTCCACGCCTTCGGTGCCCTTCGGCACGAAAGCCATGGTCAGCCGGTCTTCCGGATCAAGCGCGAAGACGGTGATCCAGTCGGCGAAGAGGACACCGGTCGAATAGAATTTGCGGCCATTGATCCGGTAGCCGGGCCCGTCGCGGGTGATGCGCGTATTGTAGTGGCCGACGGTCTTGGTGCCGCGCTCGGAAAGCGCATTGCCGAAGCGGTCGCCGGCCAGTACGCGGCCGAAGAAATAGCGCTGCTGCTCCTCGCTGCCATCGGTTCGCAACGACTCGAGAATGTAGAAATGATTTTGCGGGATCTGGCCGATCGAACCGTCGGCCTCCGACAGGATCGCAGTGATCTCGGCAAGCACGGCGTTGGAAACGTCGAGCCCGCCAAGTTGCGCGGGCACGGTGATCGCGAGGAGTCCGGACTGGGCGAGGAGATCAAGCTCGGCGAAAGGCAGGATCCGGTCGGCGTCACGTTCGGCGGCGCGCGCCGCAAATAGTGCAGCCAGCTTCCGCGCGGTGGCGATCGCCTCCTCGTCGCTGCCGATACGTGCGGCCACTGGCCGAATCTGGTCTGCTTGCCTCAGCACGCTGTTCATCGATGCCTCCAATTCTGACGATGCTATCGGTGAAAGAAATCGGGCGCCGAGATAAGAGTACAAATTCTATAGATGTGATCGAAAATAAAAAGTGTTTGCTTATCAGCCTCCCGCCCGCGCCATTACGGTTTGGAAGGAAGGGTCGCGCTGCGGTGCCACTTGGAACGCCGGAAAAGTTTGCGGCTGAAAATGCCGCTTGCGGCCTCGATTTGATTTCATCGCATTCCTACGTATCCGAGATCCGGGGCAGGCGTCCGCCGTGCCCAATCCATGAGGAACATCATGACCCCACGGCAGTTGCGCCTCGGCGCCTTCATGCGTCCCGTCAGTCTGCACACCGGCGCATGGCGCTATCCCGGCTCCTATCCCGACGCCAACTTCAATTTCGCACACCTGAAATCCTTCGCGCAGGCGTTGGAGCGGGCGAAGTTCGACGCCTTTTTCATGGCTGATCACCTCGCTGTGCTGAATATGCCGGTCGAGGCCCTGAGGCGCAGCCACACCGTGACCTCCTTCGAGCCGTTCACGCTGCTGTCCGCGCTGGCGGCGGTGACGGAGCGCATCGGCCTCGTCGCGACCGCTTCCACCACATTCGACGAGCCCTATCACATCGCCCGGCGATTTGCCTCGCTCGACCATATCAGCGGTGGCCGTTCCGGCTGGAACATCGTCACCACGTCCAATCCAGACGCCGCGCTCAATTTCGGCCTAGACGAGCACGTGGAGCATGGCGAGCGTTATCATCGTGCGCGCGAGTTCTACGATGTCGTGACCGGTCTTTGGGACAGCTTCGCCGATGATGCCTTCATCCGAGACCGGGAAAGCGGCCTGTTCTTCGATCCGGAAAAGATGCACGTGCTTAACCACAAGGGCGAGGAACTGAGCGTTCGCGGGCCGCTTAACATTGCCCGCCCGCCGCAAGGCTGGCCTGTCATCGTGCAGGCCGGCCAGTCCGATCCCGGCCGTCAGCTCGCAGCCGAGACCGCCGAAGTGGTTTTCTGTTCGCCGCGCGAACTGGCCGCGGGCAAGGCGCTCTATGCCGATATCAAGGGGCGCATGCAAGCAATCGGCCGTGATCGCGACCATCTCAAGATCCTGCCGGCCGCCTTCGTCATCGTCGGTGACAGCATCGAGGAGGCCCGCGCCAAACGCGCCACCCTCGACAGCCTTGTGCATTACGACAGCGCCATCGCCTCGCTGTCGATCGCGCTCGGCCATGATGTTTCCGGCTTCGATCCCGACGCGCCACTGCCGGCCGATATTCCCGACACCAATGCCAGCAAGACTGGCCGGGCACAGGTGCTGAAGCTCGCCGCCGAGGAGAAGCTGACCGTTCGCCAGCTGGCGCAGCGTTATGGCGGTTATGCCGGCCTCGCCTTCGTCGGCACGCCAGCAAGCATTGCCGACGAGATGGAACGCTGGCTGGAAGAAGAAGGCTCGGACGGCTTCAACGTCGTTTTCCCCTATCTGCCGCAGGGCCTGATAGATGTCACCGAAAGACTGATCCCGGAGCTCCAGCGCCGCGGCCTGTTCCGCAGCGAATACAAAGGCACGACGCTGCGCGAGCATCTCGGACTGCCGCGGCCGGAAAATCGCTTTTTCGCTGCACGTGCATGAGGCACGGCCGCGGGATGCTCAGTCCGGCGTTTCAAAACGCCAGGGATCGATGCATTCGACGCCTAAAGGGATGAAGTCGGCGATATTGCGCGTAACCAGTTTCAGCCCGTGTTCCAGCGCAGTGGCAGCGATCATCGCGTCTGCAGAGGGGCGTTTGTCTGTGCTATCTGAGTTTCGAGGCGCTCAGACGGGGGCTGCGACCTCAAACGCGTCGCTTTCTCCCGGTGACAGTTCGAGCGGCCAGATGATGTTGCGGCCGCCATCCGGATAGAGCCCGCGATAGGCCGGCATGCTGGCGAGAAGCGTCTGGCCGATCGCTATGCCGAGATCATGGAGCGACATGCGGAAGCAGCTGAGCGAGGGCTGCAGGAAGCGTGCGCGCGGGGCATCGCGGAAACCTATGACCGCAAGGTCGCGACCGGGGAGAATCCCCGACTCCATCAGCCGTCGGTAGAGGCCGATCGCCATGATCTCGTAGATCAAGATGACTGCGGTCGGCCGGTCTTCAAGCTGCAGCAGTTCATGTGCTGCGTGGTAGCCGCCTTGTTCGCTCGACTTGACGCGAATGACCAGCAAGGGATCGAAACGGATGCCGTGCCGTTCGAGCGCACGGCGATAGCTGTCGACAAAGAGATAGCCGAGATTGGCCTCAGTCGATGGCGCCGTAATCGCGATCCGGCGATGGCCGCGCGCGACCAGCCGTTCGACAGCGCTCTCGGCGACCCCCTCGAAATCGAGATCGACCCAGGGAAAATTGCCGGGCGAAAGGCTGCGGCCGACAGCAACGAAGGGAAGCTTCGCGCGCGAGAGAAGATCGATACGCCGATCGATTCGCTGCGTGTTGGAGATGATCATCGCATCGACGACACGTCGCGCCACCATGCGCTTGAGATATTCGCGCGGGTCCTCATCGGCCGGGCAGGGAAGCATCAGGAGGTCGAGCTTATGGCGGGCAAAGCAATGCTGCAGCCCGCTGGTGACCCCAAGGAAAAAGTTGTCGGCATTTTCGACCACTTCCCGGCTGGATTCAATCATCAAGCCGATGACCTTGGTTTCTCCCTGTCGAAGGCTCCGTCCCGACTGATTGGCGACGTAGCCGAGCTCTTCGGCCGCCGCCAGCACGCGCCGGCGGGTTTCCTCGTTCACGTCAGGTTTGTTGTTCAGCGCACGGGAGACCGTGCCGATCGAGATATCAAGGTGTTCGGCAAGCTGGCGGATGCCTCTCGCTGCTGGCGCTTTTCCTCTGCTCTGCATTTTCGCATTTCGCCTCTATTGACAGCGTAAAATGTTTTCGCCTACAGTCGTAAACGTTTACGGAATGCGTGTCACGAGGAGAGTTGGCGCCATTCTCTTGGAGGAAATCGTGAAATTCAGTGCCATTCTGTGCGGGTGCGGAGCTATGTCCAAAGGTTGGTTGCGCGCGATCGCTTCCAAGCCTCAACTCGCAGAGTCCATCGCCATCGTCGGCCTCGTCGACCTGAATCGGGAGACGGCAGAAAAGCTCGCCGCCGAGTTCGATCTGGAAGGTGCCGTCATCGGCTCTGACCTGTCCGAGGTCATCGCTGCCACGAAGGCGGATCTCGTCTTCGATATCGTCATTCCAGCGGCCCGGTACGATGTCGTTTCGACGGCGCTGAAGGCCGGCTGCCATGTGCTGAGCGAAAAGCCGATGGCCGCCTCGCTCGCCGAGGGGGCCGCCCTGATCGATCTCGCCGCCGAGAGCGGCCGCATCCACGCGGTCATCCAAAACCGCCGCTTCATTTCGGGGATCAGGCGCCTGCGCCGTTTCGTCGACAGCGGTGCGATCGGCGAGCTTACCGCCATTCATTGCGATTTCTTCCTCGCGCCGCATTTTGGCGGCTTCCGCGAGGAGATGGACAATGTGCTGCTTCTCGACATGGCGATCCATACCTTCGATGCGGCGCGCTACGTCGCGGACAAGAAGCCGCTCGCCGTCTATTGCGTCGAACGCAATCCGAAGGGTTCCTGGTACCGGCATGGCGCGTCGGCAAACGCCATCTTCGAATTTTCCGACGACATCGTCTTCACCTATCGCGGCTCATGGTGCGCCGAGGGTGAGCGCACCAGTTGGGAAAGCCAGTGGCGTCTCGTCGGCTCGAAGGGAATGGTGACCTGGGACGGCGAAGAGAATTTCAAGGCCGCCGTCGCCGGCGAGGAGCCGGGTCTGTTGCGCGGCATTGTTTCCGTAAACGTTCCCGGTCCAGAACATGACGAGGAAACCCACGGCCACGCCAGCGTCATTGCCGATTTCATCGCGGCGATCCGCACGGGCAATCAGCCCGAGACCGTCAATTCCGACAATATCAGAAGCCTTGCGATGGTCTTCGGCGCGATCGAAAGCGCCAAGACAGGCCGGCGCATCGAAATTTCAGCATAGGATCAACTGACGTGAGCAATCCTGCAAAATCCATTCGCATCGGCACCATGGTCAGCGGCAACAAGGGCGACGCCGCCACACGCATCGGCCAGATTGCCGAGCTGGGCTTCGAGAGCTTCGAACCGTTCTTCTGGCAGACGACGAAGGGACAGAACCTTGCCGAGCTCGGCAAGCGCTGCCTCGACGCGATCGGCGACCGCGACATCACCATTTCGACGCTCGGCATGTTCGGCAACCCACTGGAAGAGGACGCGATCGACCTGGAGACGTTGCAGGGCTGGAAGGACTGCATCGACAACGCTCATCATTTCGGCGCCACCTGCGTCGCCGGCTTCACCGGACGCATTCGCGGCAAGCCGCTGACCGACAGTCTGCCGCGCTACAAAGAGATCTGGAGCGAACTCGCCAAACGCGCCGCCGACAAGGGCGTCAAGATCGCCTTCGAGAATTGCGCCATGGATGGCAATTGGGCGAATGGCGACTGGAACATCGCTCACAACCCGGATGCCTGGGAATTGATCTTCAACGAGACGCCGGATGATCATATCGGGCTGGAATGGGAGCCCTGCCATCAGATGGTCTATCTGATCGATCCCATGCCGCAGATCCGCAAATGGGCGCACAAGTTTTTCCACGTCCACGGCAAGGACGCGACCATCCGCTGGGAGGTCATCAAGGAACACGGCATCTTCGGCAAGGAGAAGTTCGTCTACATGCGCACGCCGGGCTTTGGCGACAGCAACTGGACCGACATTATCTCCGAACTGCGCCTTGCCGGCTGGTCCGGCTCGATCGACATCGAGGGATGGCACGACCCGGTCTATCGCGACGAACTTGAGATGACTGGCCAGGTTCACGGGCTCAACTATCTAAAGAAATGCCGGGGCGGAGATTTCATTGTTGATCCCTGATCAACCGCCTAAAATGGAGCGCCGCCGGGCTGGGAGGCTGGGCGGGGCGCCATGACTGACTATCTGGTCTTTTCGCGGCGCAGCCGCTTTTTTGGGAGGAAGGCATGAAAAGAATTGCAACACTTGCGCTAGCACTCGGCACGGCGATGCTGATGACATCGATCGGCCATGCCGAACAGAAGACCTTCAAGATCTGGTGGTTCGAGGAGCCGACCACGGCTCAGGGCATTGTCTGGAAGAAGGCGCTCGAGGAGTTCAAGGGGAAACATCCTGATATCACCGTCAGCTTTGAGCAGAAGACCTTTCAGCAGTTGCAGGCCTCAGGCGGCATGATCCTCAATTCCGACCAGGCTCCTGACGTGCTCGAGTACAACAAGGGCAATGCGACCGCTGGCTTGGTTGCAAGCCAGGGATTGCTGACCAATCTGGATGACTACGTAAAGAAGGAGGGCTGGGACAAGATCCTTAACGAGGGCGATTTTGTCCTAAGCCGTTATGACGAAAAGGGCATCTATGGCTCCGGCCCTGTTTGGGGCGTCTCTGTTTTCGGCGAATATGTTTCGTGCTTCTACAATATTGACATGTTCGAAAAGGCAGGCCTCAAGCCGCCGACGACGCTTGAAGAGTGGGTCGCTGACTTGGAAGCCTTCAAGCAGAAAGGTATCACGCCTCTCGCGCTCGGCGCCATCGACACCAGTGGCCAGCACTTGCTTGCCTCTCTCGCCTACACCAAGGCCGATGACGCCTGGATCCAGAATTATCAGGGTTTGAAGGCCCCTCTCGACGGCGCGCCTTACCTCTATGCGGCGCAGACATTGGTCGACTGGGTTAGCAAGGGCTACATCAGCAAGGACTCCACGGGCATGAAGGACCCGGACGCTGCTCTGCTGTTTACCTCCGGCAAGGCACCGATGTACGTCTCGGGCACGTGGAATCTCGGCACCTTTGCCTCGACGATCAAGGACTTCAAGTGGGGTCAGTTCGTGATTCCGACGCCGAAATATTCTGTCGGCTCGACAGGCAATCTCTGGGTCGTTCCCAAGAGCAGCAAGAATCCCGACCTCGCCGCCGAGTGGATCAGCCTGACCTTGTCGCCGAAGTACCAAGCTGAACTCGGCAATGCGGGGGGCGTCCCGATCGCCGCTGATCTTTCCGCCATCACCAATCCCATCGGCAAGAACGCCGCAGCGGTTTTCAAGCAGATCTCTGACAAAAACGGCCTCGGCTTCTATCCTGACTGGCCGGTCCCCGGCTACTACGACGTGCTCAATCAGAAAGACACCGGCCTCTTCCAGGGCAGTCTGACTGCGGAGCAGTTCGTCGAAGAGATCAAGCAGGTCTACGACGACGCGCAGGAGAACCAGTAGCGCGACCTTGAACGCTGGGCTGCGCTCCGGCGCAGCCCATTGTGGTAGGCTGAAGGAAGAATGACATGGCCATATCCAGCCAGCGATCGAGCGACGGGTCACAAAGCTATAGCCTCTACCTCATCCCGGGGGTGATCGGCTTCATTCTGATCGTGCTCATACCGCAGCTTGCTAATATCGGGCTGAGCTTCACGGCATGGAAAGGCGTTGGCACGCCGCGACCGGTCGGCCTGCAGAATTATCATCGCCTACTTGCGGACGATCAATTCTGGGGATCGATGTATCACACGCTGCTGTTCATCGTCTCGATGACCGTGATACCCGTGTGCATCGGCCTGGTCCTGGCCGCTCTGCTGTTCGACTATGTCAGGGACCAATTCGGGGAATGGGTCTCAAGCTTCTTCAGGGCCGGTTTTTACTTGCCGCAGATCCTGCCGGTAACGGTCGCGGGCGTGCTCTGGGGCTGGATTCTCAACCCCGTCGGTGTCATCAACATCACGCTAAAGGCCATCGGCCTCGATAATCTTGCCCAGAACTGGATTGGCGACGCGACATACGCGCTTGCTGCCGTCTCGCTCGTTATTGTCTGGATACAGGTCGGTTATTGCCTGGTGGTTTTCATGGCCGGTCTTTCGCGCATCGACCCGTCTCTCTACGAGGCTGCCGACCTCGACGGGGCAAACTGGTGGAGCCGGCTGGTGACACTCACGATCCCACTCCTGGCGCCGGAGATTTTCGTCGTCGTGCTGACCACGTTGATCGCAGCACTGAAAGTCTTTGCGCCAATTTTTGTCATCACCGCCGGCGGCCCCGACAACTCGACCCTGGTGCCATCCTATCTGACCTACTACCACTTCTTCACAACCCAACGCGTCGGCTATGCCGCAGCTATCGCGGTCGTGCAGACGACTCTGACGATCGCTTTGGCTGTGATTTTCCTACGCTTCCAGAGCCGGCAGGAGTCGAAGGGGTAGATCATGGCTTACTCAGTTCTCAGCGATGGTAAGACCAAGGCAAAGGCGACGGCGGCAGCCGATGGCGCGCGACGCGATTCCATGCGGTGGGTGGTGCTGGCGATCCTAATTCTACTCCTCGCCTTTACGCTCTTTCCCTTTTTCCTTGCTCTGCTCAACGCCTTCAAGGCGAGCGCCGAATACGCGGTCGGCGGACCGCTTTCAATTCCCAGGTCGATCGATCTCACGGCGATCGAGAAATTCTGGACGGTGTCTGATTTCAGCCGCAAGCTGCTCAACAGTGTGGTGATCAGTCTCTCCGTATCGGTATTGGGGGTACTGATAAGCCTGTTCAACGCCTATGCGATTGGCGTCGGCAAGGTGCCGGGGTCGCGCGTGATTTTGGTGGTCTTTCTTCTCGGCATCATGGTGCCGCAGGAGTCCATCATTTACCCGCTTTACTACATGGCGAAAGCGAGCGGCCTCTACGATACACAGCTTTCCGTGATCATCATTTTTGCGGTCCTGCAAAGCGCTTTTGGGACTTACCTGCTCTCGACCGTGCTGAGTACCTTTCCCAAGGAAATCCTTGAAGCGGCGGAGATGGATGGCTCGACCCACTGGAAGACGCTTTGGTTCGTAGTCGTCCCGGTGCTGAGACCTACGCTCATGGTCCTCGGAACCTTCTTTTTCATCTGGACCTGGAACGAATTCTTGATCCCGCTCGTCATGCTGGTGTCCAACAACAACCAGACGGTCTCGGTTGCCATGGGCCTTACCCGTGGACAGAACATGTCGGACCCGGTGCTGCAGGCCTCGGCGGCTTTCCTGGGTATAATACCGACCGTGATCTTCTTCTTGATCTTCCAGCGTACCCTAACACGCGGCATCGCCGCCGGAGCGGTCAAGTGACCACGTTTTTCACCCTTGACCATCTCATCGGTCCCGTTTGGGGGCCAGCAAGGTTTTCGGTATGAGCCAGGACATCCAAATCGAACTCTCGGGCGTCGAGAAGCACTACGGCGCTTTTCACGCGCTTAAGAACGTCAACCTTTCAATTCCCAAGGGCACGTTCGTGGCGCTGGTCGGTCCGTCCGGATGCGGCAAGTCCACGTTGCTCCGTTCGCTTGCCGGGCTGGAAAAAATTACCGGCGGTACGCTGAAGATTGCCGGCAAGGTGATGAACGACGTGCCGCCGCGGGCACGCGATATAGCCATGGTTTTTCAGAGTTACGCCCTCTATCCGCATATGACGGTAGAACAGAATCTGACCTATTCGCTGAAAATGCACGGCGTCCCTAAGGCCGAAGCAAAAAAGAAAGCCGAGGAAGTCGCTGTTATCACCGGTCTTTCCCGGCTGCTCGACCGTTATCCGCGCCAGCTCTCCGGGGGCCAACGGCAGCGCGTCGCCATGGGCCGCGCCATTATCCGCAATCCCCAGGCCTTCCTATTCGACGAGCCGCTTTCCAACCTTGATGCTGCGCTACGTGTCTCGATGCGCAAGGAAATCCGCGCCCTGCACGACCGGCTGGGCGCTACCTTCGTTTACGTCACGCACGACCAGGTCGAGGCGATGACGATGGCCGATCATGTGGTTGTCATGCGTGACGGCATCATCGAACAGCAGGGCGCGCCGCTTGACCTATACGACCGTCCGGCCAACCGCTTCGTCGCCGGCTTCATCGGCTCGCCGGCGATGAATTTCATTCCCGCCATCGCTGCCGAAGACGGCAAGAGCCTTGTATTGGATTTCGGAGCGGTGAAGCAGAGGGTTGCGATAGCACGCGTGGTCGAACCCGGACGTAAGCTCGTCGCCGGCATCCGGCCGGAGCATATCGAGGTGGTCGCGCCCGGGCAGGGCAGCTTCGACGTGCCGATCGCCTTTGTCGAGTCGACAGGCTCCTCGACCTTCATCGTCGCAGCGACGCAGCCGGAACTGACGATCGTCGAGACGCGGCGCGACAAGGTCAGACCAGGAGAGATGATCGGACTATCGGTCGATCCGGCCCAAGTCCATCTCTTTGACGCATCGACCGAGCGCCTGATATAAGACCCGTCAGGCGCGGACAGCTTCAAAAAACCCTCACCGGTCTCTGCGAAGGGGGTGGCTCCGCACGGTTCACTTCGTTCATATCTGCAGCATCCGGATTTTCTTCATGGCATCCTCCCCGACATCAGCGCGCCTATCCCCGAACGCGTCGCCCCGCCTCATCGTGCTTGCCGAAACGGTGTTGAAGGCGGGCGAGACGGCCCGAGCCTCCCTACGGCGGCGGACATCCGGGGAAATGCTGGCCAAGGCGCCCCGCGATTACCAGACCGAGATCGATGTCGCGGTCGAGCGTATCATCGTCGAGGAGCTTACGAAGGCCTTTCCCGATTATGCCATCCAGGGCGAGGAGGCTGTCGGCAACCGCACGGCCGGGCCGGAGACGCCGATCATCTACATCGACCCGATCGACGGCACGACCAATTACGCCTGGGGCCTCCCGCATTTCGGTATCACGATCTCGATCGCCGAAGGCAGCAGGCAGGTGGTCGGCGTCGTCTATGATGCCATGCAGGACGAGCTCTTCAGCGCCGAGATCGGCGGCGGCGCCTATCTCAATGGCGAGCGCATCCGTTGCGCCGATGTCGGCGACATCGAGAACGTGCTGATCGGCGCCGGCCTGCCCATCCCGGGCCAGGTCAAGGCGGTGGCGGAAGACAGCTATTTCGAAGCCATCAAGCGCCTTATGGCGAATACGGCAGGCGTGCGTCGCCTGGGCTCGGCAGCGCTGTCGATCGCCTATGTCGCCTGCGGCCGGCTGGACGGCTTCTTCGAGGACGGCCTCTCGATCCATGATTTCGGCGCTTCGGCGCTGATGGTCGAAGAGGCCGGCGGCATAGTCACGCGTTTTTCCGGCGCGACAGTCGACGGCGCTGGAGACATCCTAGCCGCCAGCAGGGCGCTGCATCCCTGGCTCAGGGAGGGTTTCCAGATTAGGACATAAGCCGCCGCGGCCGGCGGATTTCCATCTTATGGAAATCGGCGACGTGAGACACTATCTCATGGCAAACAAGGAGACCTCCAATGACCGAAGAACGTGCAGTGCTCGCCGGCGGTTGCTTCTGGGGCATGCAGGACCTCATCCGCCGCTACAAGGGCGTGATCTCGACCCGCGTCGGCTATACTGGCGGCGATGTGCCGAATGCCACTTACCGCAACCACGGGACCCATGCCGAGGCGATCGAGATCATCTTCGACCCCGCCCGGATCAGCTACCGCGAAATCCTCGAATTCTTCTTCCAGATCCACGATCCGACCACACGCAACCGCCAGGGCAACGACGTCGGGACGAGCTATCGCTCGGCGATTTTCTACACCAGTCCTGAGCAGGAGCGTGTCGCCCGCGATACGATCGCCGACGTCGATGCTTCGGGCCTGTGGCCCGGCAAGGTCGTCACCGAAGTTGTGCCGGCCGGCGATTTCTGGGAGGCCGAACCCGAGCACCAAGATTATCTGGAGCGGATCCCTAACGGCTATACCTGCCACTTCGTCCGGCCCGGCTGGAAACTGCCGACCCGCCAGAAGATCGCCTGATACCGCTCATGGATGCCGGGAGAAACTCCGGCATTCTCATCAAACCGATGATCGAAGCTCACGCGAAGCAGAGTCAGTGTCATGGCGTTCGATCGTGCCGATTTTTACGATGCAGAATTGGCGCGCCATAACCGGCACCTTCGGGATGCTGCCGACGTCGGCGCGGATGACCGGGTGCTCGATATCGGCTGCGGTGCGGGGCAGACGACGCGTGAAGCCGCCCGCGCCGCGTCTCAAGGAGAAGCGGTCGGTGCGGATATTTCCGTAGAGATGCTCCAGATCGCAAGGCGACGGAGCGCTGCGGAGGGTTTGCGAAATGTGGTGTTCGAGCAGGCAGACGCGCAATTTCACGCCTTTCCCGCTGCCAGCTTCGATCTCTGCATCAGCCGGTTCGGCGTGATGTTTTTTGCCGATCCGGCGGCGGCCTTTGCCAATATCGGCCGGGCAATGCGTCCGGGCGCGCGTCTTGTGTGGATGGTGTGGCAAAGCCGAGAGCGTAACGAGTGGTCTGGCGCCATCCGGCAGGCCCTGGCACCGGGAACTGTGGTTTCGGCAGGTTGTCCCGACCCGTTTTCGCTTGGCGATCCTCCCATAGCCAAGGACCTTTTGAGCGCCGCAGGTTTCACGTCGATCGACTTTGCCGACCTGCGAGAGCCTGTCTTCTATGGACCGGACGTCGATGCGGCGTCTGATGCGCTCGCCGGCCTCTATCTGGTGAAGGATGCGCTTGCACACACCGATGAACCGCCTGGCAAACCGCTGCAGCGTCTGCGCGAGTTGCTCGAGGCGCATAGGACGCCGGAGGGAGTGTTTTTCGACTCCCGCGCCTGGATCATCACAGCTCGCCGCGCGGCGGGATAGTATGCAGGCGTCATCGCGTCTCAATAGCGCGGTGCGTAGTCGAGGCCGCCGTCGATCCGGGAAGGACGCCCGTCCAGGAAAAGCTCGCCGATGCGCGGCGCCGAGCGGGCGACGACCTTGCCGCGGCGGATCACCGCCAGCCGGTTCGGCTTCAGCCGCAGCGCCTCCAGCGTGTCGCGCGCCTGGAGGATGACGAGGTCGGCGTTGCATCCCTTATCCAGACCGTAGTCTGCAAGTCCCATCGTCTTCGCCGAGTTGACGGTCAACGCGTCGAAGATCTTCTTCTTGTCGTCGATGCCGGCCATCTGCGCGACATGGATCGCCATGTGGCCAACCTCCAGCATGTCGCCCGATCCCATCGAATACCACGGGTCCATAACGCAATCGTGCCCGAAGGAGACGTTGAGTCCGGCATCCATCAACTCACGCACGCGGGTCATGCCGCGGCGTTTCGGATAAGTATCGTGCCGGCCCTGCAGCATGATGTTGATCAGTGGATTGGGGATGACGTTGATTTCAGCCTCCGCCATCAGCGGGATAAGCTTGGAGACATAGTAATTGTCCATCGAATGCATCGAGGTCAGATGCGAGCCGGCGACACGTCCCTGCAGGCCGAAGCGGATAGTTTCAGCCGCCAGCGTTTCGATATGGCGCGACAGCGGATCGTCGGTTTCGTCGCAATGCATGTCGACCGGCAGGCCGCGATCGGCGGCAATACGGCAGAGCGCCTCGACCGAGGCCGTCCCTTCGCCCATCGTCCGTTCGAAGTGCGGAATGCCGCCGACAATGTCGACGCCCATGTCGAGAGCCCGGTTGAGCGCGTCGATCGCGCCCGGCGAGCGGTAATAACCGTCCTGCGGGAAGGCGACCAATTGCAGATCGATATAGGGCGCCACCTTCTCGCGGACCTCGATCATCGCCTCGACGGTCACCAGCCTGGGATCGCTGGTATCGACATGGCTGCGGATGAAGAGCAGGCCTTGCGTCACCGCCAGATCGCAATAGCGCAGCGCACGATCGACCAGCTCTTCCCTCGTCACGATCGGGCGCAGCTCCCCCCAGAGCGCGATACCTTCGAGCAAAGTGCCGGAGATGTTCATGCGCGGCAGGCCGAGCGACAGGGTAGCGTCCATATGGAAATGTGGATCGACGAAAGGCGGGCTGACCAGCCTGCCGGTGGCGTCGATTTCTTCGCCCGCCTGCGCCTGCAGATTGCGCTCGACGGCGATGATCCGGTCGCCCTCAATGCCGATATCGATGCCGGTGCGGCCATCGGGGAGATTTGCGTTTCTGACGATCAGATCGAACATCGGAGCCTCGTTGGATGTGGACGGTCTCAGCGCTCGCCGCGACGATACGCCTGCATCAGCGCCTGCGGAACGCGGGCGCGGCGCGCCATGACGGCAAGTGCGGCAATGGAAAGGATATAGGGCGTCATCAGGAAGAGCTGATAGGGCACAAGCCCGCTCAGCACGGTCTGCAGCCGAAGCTGGAAGGCATCGAAGAAGGCAAAGAGAAGGGCGCCGAAAAGCGCCCGGCCCGGGCGCCAGGAGGCGAAGACAACGAGCGCGATGCAGATCCATCCGCGTCCCTGCACCATGGTCGGGAAGAAGCTGTTGAACGCCGACAAGGTCAGGAAAGCACCGCCCATTCCCATCAGCGCGCTGCCGATAATGACTGCGCCGTAACGCACCTTCATCGGGTTGACGCCCTGCGCTTCCGCCGCATGCGGGTTCTCGCCGGTCATGCGGATCGCAAGCCCGACGGGCGTGCGGAAGATGATGTAGGCCATCAAGAGGGCGATCAGCATCGCAAGATAGGTCGGCGCGGTTTGCGTGAAGAAGGCGGGGCCGATAAACGGTAGCGTCGAGAGGCCGGGAATGGCGATCGGCTGGAACGGCACGATGGTGGGCGGCGTATTGGCAAGCGGCACGATCAGCCGGAAGACATAATAGCTGAAACTTGACGCAAAGAGCGTGACGCCGAGGCCGGAGACATGCTGGGAGAGGCCGAGCGTCACTGTCAGCCCCGCATGCAGCAGGCCGAAGACGCCACCCGCAACCGCGGCAATCAGCAGGCCGGTCCAGAGATCGGCGCCATGATAGACGGAAAGCCAGCCGATCATCGCCCCAAAGGTCATGATGCCTTCGATGCCGAGATTGAGCACGCCCGCCCGTTCGCACAGCAGGGCGCCGAGCGTGCCGAAGATCAGCGGCGTGGCGATCCGCAGGATCGCCGCCCAGAGGCCGGCGGAGGCGATAATGTCGAACAATTGCGTCATCGCCGGATCCTGTACTGGGTGAAGAACAACGCGATCAGCATCGTCAACAGCGACAGCGCCACCGTCACATCGGCGATATAGGTCGGAATGCCGAGGCCACGGCTCATGCCGTCGGCGCCGACGAACATGGTGGCCGTAAAAATCGCGGCGAAGACGACGCCGAGCGGATTGAGGTTGGCAAGCATGGCGACGACGATGCCGGCGTAACCGAAACCGGGCGACAGATCGGTCGTCACGCAACCCTTGACGCCCATCACCTCGATTGCGCCGGCGAGCCCCGCAAGCCCGCCCGAGAGACAGGCGACCTTCACCAGCGTTTTGCCGAGGGGCACGCCTGCGAAGACCGCACCGGCAGGATTGAGGCCCGCAGCGCGGGACTGCATGCCGAAGACGGTGCGGGACTGGACGAAATGGACGACGACGGCAAGAGCGATCGCGATCGCAAAGCCGATATGCAGGCGCGATCGGGCGAGCAGTTTCGGCAGCATGGCGTGATCGCTGACGGATTGCGATTGCGGCCATCCGAAGGCGAGCGGATCCTTGAGAACGCCGTCGATCAACATCGAGACGAAAAGCACGGCGATGAAGTTCAGGAGCAGGCTGGTGACGACCTCATCGACGGAAAAGCGCAGCCTGAGCCACAGCGGAACCAGGATCAGCACCATGCCGGCGACGGCGCCGATCAGCAGCAGGAGCGGGATGAGGATGGGCGCGGGGAGATTGCCAAGTAGCTTCGAACTCGCCGCAGCGACGGCGATGGCGCCGAGGTAGAACTGGCCCTCGGCGCCGATATTCCATAGCCGCGCCCGAAAGGCGACGGCGGCCGCAAGCCCGGTCAACATCAGCGGCGTTGCCCGCGTCAGTGTTTCGGTCGCCGAAAGCCGTGAGCCGAAGGCGCCGGTCAGGATGCGCCGGTAGGCATCGAGAACGGGCGCGCCGGCAATCGCGATCAGGATGCCCGCCAGAGCCAGCGCTGCGATGACCGCAACGACAGGCGTGAATATCAGCAGGGAAAGCGGGCGGTGCTCGCGGCGCTCAAATCGCATGGCCGGCCCCTGGAGTTTCCTGCCATTCACCGGCCATCATCAGCCCCAGCCTGCGGGCGTCGGCGTCTTCAGCCTCGACGGGCGGCGACAGGCGGCCGCCGACGATCGCCTGTATGCGGTCTGCAAGTGCGATCACCTCGTCGAGATCCTCCGAGATCAGCAGCACGGCGGTTCCCTGCCGGCGGGCTTCGAGCAGGCGTGCGTGCACGGCGGCGACTGCACCTTCGTCGAGGCCGCGGGCAGGCTGCGCGGCAATCAGGATACGCGGCCGTCGATACAGGCTGCGCCCGAGAATGAGCTTTTGCATATTGCCACCGGAAAGCAGCCGGGTGCGAATTGCCGGGCTGCCGCCGCGAACGTCGAATCCGTCAATGATCTCCCTCGCGAAAGCCATGCCGGCCTTGCGGTTGACGAGACCACGGCGCGAAAAGGCCGGTGAGGCGATCCGCTCCAGCACGGCGTTTTCCCAGATCGCCATTTCGCCGATCACACCCTCATTGTTGCGGTCCTCGGGAATGCGGCCGATGCCGGCTTCGACGACATCGGCGACGCCGAGATTGCCGATGGTTTCCCCGAACAGCTTGAGCTCGCCGGCGCTGCGCGCCAGCGTTCCCGACAGAACATGCGCCAGCGCCGCTTGGCCATTGCCGGAAACGCCGATAATGCCGAGGACCTCTCCCTGATGCAGCCGCAAGCTGATCGATTTCAGCCGGTCGACCCCGCCCGTGCGCACCGTTACACCGGCAGCTTCGAGGACAACGGCGCCGGGTGTCGATGGTTCGCGAACGGGCCGTGTCACGCGGCGTCCGACCATCAATTCAGCCAGCTCCACCTTGCTCGTGTCCGATGCCCTGCGTTCGGCGACCATCTTGCCTCCGCGCAAGACGACGATGCGGTCGGCCGCCGCCATGACCTCATCGAGCTTGTGCGAAATGAAGATCAAGGACAGGCCCTGGCGGGCCATCTCCTTGAGCGTCGTGAACAGTCGCTCGGCCTCGATGTTGGTCAGCACCGCCGTCGGCTCGTCGAGGATCAGGATGCGGGCGTCGTTGTAGAGCGCCTTGAGGATTTCCACCCGCTGCTGCTCGCCGACCGACAGATCGCCAAGGCGGGCTTCCGGATCGACGGTGAGGCCGAAGCGTTCGGAAATCGCCAGGAGCTTCTTGCGCGCCGCCGATGTTGCCGACCGCCAGGACCACAGTTTTTCAGTACCGGTCATGACATTTTCGAGGACCGTCAGATTGGGGGCGAGCGAAAAATGCTGGTGCACCATGCCGACACCGGCGCGGATCGCCGCGCGTGGCTTTCCCTGCGGCACCTCCGCGCCCTCGATCAGAATTCGCCCGGCGTCCGGCATGTAATGGCCGAAAAGGATGCTCATCAGCGTCGTCTTGCCGGCACCATTCTCGCCGAGCAGGGCCACGATCTCGCCCCTCGCGAGCGTCATGGAAATATCGTCATTGGCGAGATTGTCGCCGAAGCGTTTGCTGACACCGATAATTTCCAGAACAGGCCCGGTCATGTCGCTAATCCTGCGACCGGAAAACGGTGCTGCCATCGCGCCTCGGCCTCCAGGCGTGCCGCCAGCGACAGGAGGCGTGGCTCCTGGCCCATCGACGCTATGAGTTGCACCGGCAGCGGCATGGCGTGCTCATCCTGTCCGAAAGGGAGCGTCAAAGCAGGGAAACCTGAGATATTGGCCAGACAGGCAAGCGGCGCAAATGCCGCCATGCGTTCGAGATGCAAATTCGTGTCGGCATGATCGGACGGAAAGGAGCCTATCGCAAGAGGCGCGGATGCAAGCATCGGCATCAGGATGCAATCGACCTTGTCGAACAGTGCCCAAAGGGCGTGGCTCACCAGAACGGCATCGTTCAGCGTGTTCCAGAGCATGGACGCCGAAAGCGCCCGGCCGCGGGCCGCGAAAGCCTGCGTGAGAGGCTCGGCCCTGCTTTCCTCAAGACCCGCTGCCTCGATGAGTGCGGAAAGGTTGACGGAAACGATATCGGCAAAGGCGCGGCCGCTGGCGGCGACGCTCCATTCGAAATCGGCCCACGCCAAAGGAACGATGACGTGTCCGTCGCTCTCCAGCATGCGCGCCGCGTCTTCGACGGCGGCAAGCCGGCTACCCTCGGTCGGATAGGTCGGCCCGGTATCGGTCAGCAGGCCGATCCGCAGACGGCCGTTGTCGATATCGGTGGGGGCGGGATCCGGAACGGGTCCGCGCGAATTGCCGCTCAACCGGTCGAAAATCAGCGCCGTATCCCGCACCGAGCGGCAGACCGCCAGTTCGCTGGCAATACCGGCGAGGTGGTTGCCGAAGGATGGACCGCCGGGAATGGCGCCGCGGGTCGGCTTCAGTCCGACGAGGCCGCAACAGGCGGCCGGCACGCGGATCGAGCCGCCGGCGTCGGTGGCATGGGCGATCGCGACGATGCCGGCCGCAACCGCTGCCGCCGCGCCGCCGGACGAACCGCCAGCGGTGCGCGCCGGATCGAGCGGATTGCGGCAGACCGGTCCAATTGCCGGTTCGCTGGCGAGCGATAGACCGAATTCCGGGCTCGTCGTCAGGCCGAACAGGCAGAAGCCGGCATCGCGAAAGCGGGAAGCGAGATCGGAATCGGTTTCGCCGCCCTTTCTTTCCAACAGGCGGGAACCCGCCGTGACCGGCAGTCCTCGAAAGGGACCGCCAAGATCTTTCGCCAAGGTCGGCACGCCGGCAAAGGGCCGGGCAGAGAAATGATCCGGCGCGCTCCGCCGTTCCCGGTCGCTGGCGTGTGCGTTGGCGAGGCCCATGGCGGCATCGAGATAGGCGATCGCGCCGAGCGACTCACGCCGTGCAGCTCTCTTGAGAGAGGCCTGCATCGCTTCCGCAGCGCTCAGGCTGCCGCGCCTGATCGCTGCCGCCAGCTCCGTTGCGTCGCCCTGCATGGACCGAACTACTTCGGCTCGTCCATCATCTTCGGAACTTCGAAGGTGCCGGCCTTGATCTCCGCGCGCTTGGCTTCCATCGCAGCTTCCGCCTCGGCAGGCGCCACGCCCTTGACGAAGACGATATCGCTGCCGCCTTCCTTCATCAGGCCGTAGGATGTGTAGTTTCGGCCCACCGGTTTGCCGGCGGCGACATCGGCGATCGCGGCATTCAGGATCGGACGGAAGTACCACATGGCGTTGGCGAAGACCGTATCCGGATAACGCGGCGTATAATCGATCAGCGAGCCGACCGACCTGATGCCGCGTTCCTTGGCGGCGTCGGCCGTGCCGATGCGTTCGCCGAACAGGATGTCGGCGCCGGCGTCGATCTGGGCAAGGCCAGCTTCACGGGCCTTCGGCGGATCGAAGAAAGTGCCGATGAATGCGACGAGGTGTTTTGCATCAGGGTTGACCGCCTTGACGCCGGCGGCGAAGGCGTTGATCAGCATGTTGACCTCGGGAATCGGAATGGCGCCGACCGAACCGACGATGTTCGACTTGGTCATCTTGCCCGCAAGCATGCCAGCGAGATAGGCGCCGTCGTGATTCCAGGTGCCGAAAACACCGAAATTGTCGCCGGCTTGCTCGCCGCTCGAACCAAGCACGAAAGCGGTATCGGGATAGTCGGCCGCGACCTGACGGGCCTCCTTCTCCACGGCATAGGCCTCGCCGATAATCAGCTTGTTGCCCTGTTCGGCATATTCGCGCATGGCGCGGGGATAATCGGTGCCTGAGACGCCTTCGGAGAACACATATTCGATGACTCCGTCCTTGGCCGCGTCCTGGAGGGCCTTGTGCAAGCATGAGTTCCAGGCATTTTCAACCGGCGACGCATGGATGCCCGCAACTTTCAGGGGCGCAGCCGCCCTTGCTAGCGGGGCGAAGCCGCTGACGCCAAGCGCAATGCCCGACGCGATCACTGCCCGGCGTGAAATCAACATGTCTTTGGTCATTGATTGTTCCCCTTTTTTTACCAGCTGGTTCAAAAATCATAGTAGCGCCTAAAAACGTGTCAAGCAGTGAACCGGCTCAAAAATCAGGCTAATCGGCCGCAGCAGCCTGGCTGAATGAACGAGACGTCCTAGGTCTGCATGCCCGGTGCCGCCGCGCTTCTCGGGCCGGATCTGCAGGGCTTGGCGCGACAACTCCGGCAGGCTATGCATAGAACCGTTGGGTTGGGGAAATTGAAATGGGTGAAGAAGAAGACGCCTCGCGGCGGCCGATCGCGAGCCGGTCGTCGTCCTGGGCGATCGCCCTCGTCCGTCGCCTTCTCGTGCTGTTCGTGCGGATCATGGTCGGCGCCCGAAGCGAGTGGCGGGGCTGTACGCCCGACCTTCGCCGCCGCATCTATTTCGCCAATCACAACAGCCATGTCGATACTGTTGCCGTCATGGCTGCCCTGCCGTGGCCGGTGCGACGGCTGACCCACCCGGTCGCGGCGCGCGATTACTGGGGAACGAGCGCCTTTCGGCGTTTCATTGCCGAGAAAGGCCTGCGCGCCGTCCTGATAGACCGCAAGCCTCTGCCCGACAGCAACCCGCTGGAGCCGGTCGAGCGCCTGCTGGAGGAGGGGTGCTCGGTCCTGATCTTCCCGGAAGGAACGAGAAGCTCCAGCGAGGAGATCGCCCCGTTCCGCAGCGGCATCTATCGTCTTGCCTGTCGTTTCCCCGATGTCGATCTCGTGCCGATCCATCTCGACAATCTTCAGCGCATCCTGCCGAAGGGAAGCTGGCTCATCGTGCCGATCACCTGCACGGCCCGGTTCGGCAAGCCGCTGCGCGTCGAACCGGGCGAAGGAAAGGACGCATTCCTGGCCCGCGCCCGTGCAGCAGTCATCGAGTTAGCGGACGGAAAGCACATCGCATGAGCAGCTTTTTCTCCATCGTGCTTGCCGCAATCCTCGGCCTGCTGGCCGTCGCCTCCGCTATTGGTTTCATCCTTCAGCGGCGCGCGACCGAGCCCGGATCCGTCGCCACCGTGCATAACCTCAATGCCCGCATCCGCTCATGGTGGATCATGGTCGCGATATTCGGCGGTGCGATCCTGCTCGGCGACACCGCTGTGGTCGTCCTGTTCGCATTCCTGTCCTTCATGGCGCTGCGCGAATTCTGGACGCTGACGCCATCGCGGCGCGGCGATCACCTGGCGCTGTTCCTGTCCTTCTTCGTCGTCCTGCCGGTGCAATATGTGCTGCTCGGGACGCTATGGTACGGCCTCTTTTCGATCTTCATCCCGGTCTATGCATTCCTAATCCTGCCGGCAGTGGCGACCCTGACGGGCGACGTGAACGAATTCCTGGCGCGCACCGCCAGGGTGCAATGGGGATTGATGCTGACGGTCTATTCGATCAGCCATGCCCCCGCGCTCCTGATGCTGGAGACCGGCACGCCGCCCGCCCTGCTGCTCGTCTATCTCGTCATCGTGGTGCAGCTCAGCGACGTCTTCCAGTATGTCTGGGGAAAGCTCCTGGGGAAACACCGCTTCTCGCCGAACATCAGCCCATCGAAGACGCTCGAAGGCCTCTTCGGTGGCGGCGCATCGGCCATCCTGGTGGGAACGCTGCTCTATCGCCTGACGCCGTTCTCGCCTCTGCAGGCCGCAGCCGTCAGCACCGTCATCGTAGTCGCCGGCTTCTTCGGCGGCTTCGTGCTCTCGGCCATCAAGCGCGATCTCAACGCCAAGGACTGGGGTTATGTGATCGAGGGCCATGGCGGCGTGCTCGACCGCCTGGATTCCATCACATTCTCAGCGCCGCTGTTCTTTCATATCGTCCGCTATTGGTTCACGACCTAGGCGCCGTCTAATCAAGACCGATCGAGATCCTCCAAGATCTCGAACAGCCGGCGCTGAACATCCCGCTCCTGTCTGCCAATGGCCGTCATCAGCCTGGCCATCGTTCCCCGCAGCCCATGCAGCTCGTCCACCAGCTCCATGACGATATCAACGCCGGCTTCGTTGACGCCCATATTTCCCATCAGGTCCAGAATGAGCCTTGCGCGGGCGACGTCAGCGTCGCGAAATTGTCGCTGACCGCTCGATGTCTCCGGGATCAGCCAGCCCTGTTCGATCCAGAAATCGAGTTGGACGACGTCGATTTTCAAGTAAAGACGGAATTCGAGATCATCCATGATCAGGCCTCCATGTTCTTTCTCGGATCGTATGGATGTGCGGCCGCCCATTCCTGCACAAGAGACGTGAGCCGATCGTCAGGGCGATCGGGCAATACGATCTTCAGCGAAACATAGACGTCGCCGTGCCCACCGCCGCGTTTCGGAACGCCCTTGCCCTTGAGACGCAGGACCTTACCGGTGTTGGAGTGCGGCGGCAGCGTCAGGCTGACAGCTCCGGAAGGCGTCGGTGCGCGAACCTTGCCCCCGAGCACCGCTTCACTGAGCGAAATCGGCAGTTCCAGGCGAATGTCGTCGCCGTCGCGCGTGAAGAAGCGATGCGGGCGCACATGAATTTCGATCAGCGCATCGCCAGCCGGCCCGCCTCCGATGCCCGGCTCACCCTTACCGCGCAGCCGCAAGGTCTGGCCGTCGCGAGTTCCCGGTGGAATTTGCACCTCAAGTGCGGGTCCATCGGGAAGCTTGACTTCGGTTCTGGCGCCGTTGACGGCTTGGAGGAAATCGACCTCCATGGAGAACCGCCGGTCCTGACCATGGCTCCGCGACCGACCACCGCCGGTGCGGCGCGAAAAGAAGTTTGCAAAGATATCGTCGGCATCGCCGAAATCGGCGAAGCCGGCACTGTTGTGATAGGGATCGTCGGGACCGCTTGAGGAGGCATAGTCGCGATAATAGCTGCGCTGGGCCCGCTCGGCGCCCGACATATCGATCTCGCCGCGGTCGAAGCGGCCGCGCTTCTCCTCATCGCTCAAAATCTCGTAAGCGGTCGAAATTTCCTTGAACCTGTCCTCGGCGTGTTTGTCGCCGGGGTTCAGGTCGGGGTGAAGTTTCTTGGCGAGCTTGCGGAACGCGCTCTGAATATCCTTCTGCGTCGCATCCCGCTTCACGCCCAGAAGCTCATAGGGATCCTGGCTCATGTACATCTCCGGTCGGGCAGTGAATACTGCTGGTTGGGTTGGGATTGATATAGGTTGCCAGGCCGCCGCCGGGGAGGGGATGCCCGCAAGCGTCAAAAGCCGGCCGTGTCATGTTCGGCGGAAGCTCGCCAGGATCAGAGCAAAGCGACGTTTTCTGCTTGAGCCGCAGCATCCTCACCGGCATGGTCCAGGCGCCGGTCGATAAGAACAGAGCACCCGGCATGGCGCACCACCTTCTCGACGATCGAGGAGAAGACATAGTCGGTGATATCGGGCACGTGGGATGACAGCAGGATGAGATCGGCAGCTCTCTCCCTAGCGGCCGATACCAGCAGCGCGGCGGCAAGGCCGATGCGAACCTCGATCATCGCCGGGATGTCCAGATCCTTGCACAGTGACGCAAGTTTCCGCTCGGCATCGACAATGGCAGCCGTCTCGAACTCTTCGGGAATGTCGGTCAGGTGGCGGTGCGGGATATTCTCAATGACGTGCACGACGACAATGGTTCCGCCTTCGTCCACCAGCGCCGCAGCCCGGCGCAGCAGGCGGTTTGCCGTCTGTCTGGAGCCCATGCCGATGCCGCAGATGATGGTGCGATACATTGAGATCAATATCCTCGAGGCGAGTCATTTCCGTCATCATAGCGCTATCGACAGCGCCTGCGTTGACTAAAGTCAAGCCGCGCTCTCGAACGATCGAAAGAGGGCGGGCAATGGATGATCGCGGTTCAGGACACGAATTCTGCCGCATTGTCGCAGTTGACGGCGACCGGATCAGCGATAGCTCTCATGCGACGCCGTCAAACCGTTGAGGTTCCACATGCCGAACTTTGCTATTATCGGAGCGGGCGCGATGGGAAGCGCTGTCGCCAAACGGTTGATCGACCACGGCGCAACGGTGCTGACCTGTCTCGAAGGGCGGAGCGAGCAGACGATCGCGCGAGCCAAGGCGGCCGGCATGGTGCCGGTAGGCCGCCTTGAGCTGGCCAAGGCCGAGCTGATCCTGTCGATCGTTCCGCCGGCCGAAGCAATCAAGGTCGCCGAACTGATCGCGGACATATCAGCTAAGACGCCGGTGCCGCCCTTCATCGACCTCAATGCCATTGCACCGAAGACGATGCAGGTGCTTGCGGCCCGTTTCGATGGCAGCGGCGTGGCGGTGCTGGACGGCGCCATCATTGGAGGACCGCCGGTTGCCGGAAAATCAGGTCCGAGTATCTATGTCAGCGGCGACAGCGCAGAGCACAGCAGACTGCTCGAAGATTACGGCTTGCAGGTCCGCCGTCTCGATGGACCGCTTGGTGCAGCTTCAGCACTGAAGATGTGTTATGCCGGCATCAACAAGGGATTTATCGGCCTCGGCGCCGCGATGCTTCTCGCCGCTTCCCGCTCGGGCGCTGCCGATAGCCTGAAGGTCGAACTCGCCGAAAGCCTGCCCGACTTCGACCGCAAGCTGTCGAAATCCATTCCTGACATGTATCCGAAGGCCTATCGTTGGGTTGCCGAAATGCAGGAGATCGCCGATTTCCTCGGTGCGGGCGATCCGGCAGCAGCCATCTTCCAAGCCATGGCGGATGTCTTCTCCAGGCTGGCAGAGGATGTGGAAGGCAGCCGCGCCCTCATCGCGCAGCTGGACGAGATCCTTTGCTCCCACCGAGCATCCGGCGCAATGGTCATGCCATAGCTCATCGCCGCTGCCGGCAACCCGTACCGAGCCGCCTAAACCTTTGCGAAGTCCTCGACCTGCGCGCGGATGGCGACCTCGGTCGGCAGCCGCTCCATCGAACTTGCGCCGTAGAAACCGTTGCATCCCTTGCAACGGGCCAGCACGTAGGCCGCATCCGCGGGCATGGCGATCGGGCCGCCATGGCAGAGCACGATGACGTCGTCGCGTACCGACCTCGCGGCATCAGACCATGCGTTGATTTTCTCCACGCATCCGTCGAGCGTCAGCGCCGTTTCGGCGCCGATCGCGCCTCCCGTTGTCAGGCCGAGGTGGCAGACGACGATATCGGCACCGGCCTTGGTCATGGCGGCGGCGTCATCGCTGCTGAAGACATAGGGTGTCGTCAGCATATCCTTAGCGTGCGCACGGGCGACGATGTCGATTTCCAGCTCAAAGCCCATACCGGTCTCTTCGAGATTGGCGCGGAACGATCCGTCGATCAGCCCGACCGTCGGAAAATTCTGGATGCCGGCAAAGCCCATAGCCTTCAATTCGTCGAGGAAGTGATCGGGCAGCATGAACGGATCGGTGCCATTGACGCCGGCAAGCACCGGCGTGTGGCGCACGACCGGCAGAATCTCGCGGCCCATTTCTTTTACGATTTCGTTGGCATTGCCGTAGGCCAACAAGCCGGCCAGCGAGCCACGCCCGGCCATGCGATAACGGCCGGAATTATAGATCACGATCAGGTCGATGCCGCCGGCCTCCTCGCTCTTGGCCGAAAGGCCCGTGCCGGCGCCGCCGCCGATGATCGGCCGGCCCTCGGCGATCTTGCGGCGAAGCTTGTTCAGAATGTCGTTTCTATCGATACGGGACAAAACTCTCTCCTCAGGCAGGGATGTCGTGGAAGCTGGCGACGAGTGCCGCGGCAAATTCCGGACTGTTGATATGGGCATCTATCTCGACGAGGCGTCTGTTTGGCGCGTCGCGCCAGCCGGTCCGGATGGCGGAAAACAGCGCGGCGTCGGCTTCCGGATCGTGGAACGGCTGACCGACGGCGTCGATTGCCGAAACGCCCTGAAGCGGCAGCAGGAAGCGGACCGGGCCCTGCATGCGGTTGAGCCGTTCGACGATGAAAGCGCCGATCCTGCCGTTTTCCTCCGGCGTGGTGCGCATCAGGGTCACCTGCGCATTATGGACGTGAAGCCTGCGGTCGCGGAAAGCCGCCGGCACCGTTTCCTGCGCGCCGAAATTCACCATGT
This sequence comes from Rhizobium sp. L9, assembly GCF_002531885.1. Classification (NCBI taxonomy): domain Bacteria; kingdom Pseudomonadati; phylum Pseudomonadota; class Alphaproteobacteria; order Hyphomicrobiales; family Rhizobiaceae; genus Rhizobium; species Rhizobium sp. L9. The sequence goes on from NZ_NWSZ01000014.1 coordinate 91,120, forward strand.
CGACGGCGCCGACCGAGCCGACATAGGGCAGGCCGGTGCGGATGATTGCGCCGAAGCGATCCTCGGTCGCGGGAAAGACGCCGCCGACAAGGAGATCGGGAACCTCGGTCGTCGTCACGTCGATCACGCCCTGCAGCAGACCTGATTCGGCGAGCTTCTCCATCGATTGGCCACCGACGCCGGTCGCATGGAAGACGTAGACTTCATGGGTCTTGCCGAGCATCTCGCGGACCTGGGTCACGCAAGGCGTGGTGACGCCGAACATGGTCATGCCGATGCCCGGCCGATCATCCGTGGAGGCGGGAACGGGGTTGCGGGCCATGCCGGCCGCGGCATTGGCCGCATTCCCGATCACTCTGCGTGAAATCGCATTCAGACCGGCGATGTCGACGACCGAATACATCATGGTCAGATCATTCGGGCCGACATAGGGCGCCACATTGCCTGAGGCCACCGTCGAGACCATCAGTTTCGGCAGGCCGATCGGAAGCGCCCGCATCGCCTCGGTCACCAGCGCAGTATTGCCGGTACCGCCGAGGCCGAGCACAGCGCCGATATCGTTGCGTGATTTCAGGAAACCCGTCAGCGCCTTGGCCATGGCCGAAACCGCCGTTCCCCGGTCAGTCTGCCCGAGCACGGCCGCAGCACCATCCGGATGAAATGCCGCGACGTCGCGCGCTGGAATATCGGCGCCCGCACCCTCACCAAGCGTGCCGACATCAATCAGAACGGCCTCGGTTCCGGCTGAAAGAACCACCTCCCTGGCGTAGTTCAGTTCAGCGCCCTTGGTGTCTGAGGTGCCGACGATATAGACCTTTCCCATTGGTGTTCCCCGCCTTTTTGGTCCAGCTCCCGCTGATTTTCCAACAAAATTCCGCGTTTTGTATTTTCCATATTGTATATTCTTACGTATATTGCATACTTAAATCGCGAATGCCAGACGGAAGTGGAGACCATGAACGCACCGCGCCACCTGACCCTTCGAGAGCGGATCTACGAGGAAATCGTTCGGCTGATCGTTTCCGGCGAACTGCCGAGCGGCGTCTCCATCGACGAAAAGGAACTGACGGAACGCCTGCAGGTCAGCCGCACGCCATTCCGCGAAGCGATCGGCACGCTTGCCAAGGAAGGGTTGATCGAGATCAAGCCTTATCGGGGCTTCTTCGTACGCAGCTTCACGCCCAAGGAGATCGACGACCTCTACGAGCTGCGCAAGACGCTCGAGTGTTTCGCCGTCGAGCTCGCCGTTCCGCAGATGAGCGACCGGCATATCGCCGGCTTCGAACGTAATCTGGATGAGGCAGTGGCGGCGCTGCGCCGCGGCGACATGGCGACCTACGGCATCCGCGACAAGGAATTCCACGAGACGATTGCCGAGCTTTCGGGAAGCGCCCCGTTGGTCGAAACGTTGGCACGGCTCGCGCTGCAAATCCAGATCTGCCGCTCGATCGCCAATGAGAGCCGCGATCTCGCCGAGCGGGCAGCCGAGGAGCGCGATCAGATCCTGCAGGCTTTCCGGTCGCGCGACATAACCCGCGCCAAGGCGCTGATGCACGCGCATATCAGCGACGTCCAGCAGGCCGTCATGGCACGCTTTCAGAAGGAAAAACGGCGATTTGACGGATGAATGAAGGAGAGGGAGGTCTCCTCTCAACATGCGAAAAACGTGGCCGAGGAGCGGCCCGGAGGAGGGAACAATGCTGAAATTTCTTGCCCGCGGAACGGCACTGGCGGCGATGATCGCCGCAAGTTCGCCGGCGCATTCCGAGACCCTGAAGATGTGGGGTCCGGAACAGATCACCGAACCACTGGTCGCCCAGTTGTGGAACGGCATCAAGGCCGATTTCGAAAAGGCCAATCCCGGTGTAACCGTCGAATTCATGCCGCCGACCGGCACGATCAGCAACGGCGCGGTGCAGGCGGCGATCCAGTCGGATGCCGGCCCCGATGTAATCCTCACCAATTCGGGCATCGGCCGCATCAGCGTCGTCAAGAACGCCAAGCAGGTCATGCCGCTCACCGAACAATATGAAAAGCGCGGCTGGAAGGACGAGATCTATCCGTGGCTCTACACCGAACTGAAGGGCCAGTTCGGCGGCGAAATCTACGAAGTTCCCGATGGGCTCGACGCTCTCGGCATCTGGTACCACAAGGATCTTTTCGAGCAGGCGGGCTGGAAGATCCCGGCGACGTGGGCCGAGTTCGAAACGCTAATGAAGTCGATCGAGCAAAGCGGCCTGCAGCCGATCGCCATCGGTCCGCGCACGCCGGGCAGCGCCGGCCATCTCTTCGGCAATCTGCTGCAATCGGCGAGCGGCAAGGACGTGATCGGTAAGGCGCTGCGCCGCGAGATCGCCTTCGATGATCCTTCGGTCGCCGCCGGCGCCGTCCGGCTGCAGAAGCTGGTCGAGGCGGGCTACATCAAAAAGGAAATGGCGGGTCTCGACCTCGACGGCGCCTCGCGCCTCTGGTTCAACAAGCGCGCCGCCATGTTCGTTGCCGGCCCCTGGTTCACCGCCAATGCCCGTAAGGCCGGCTATGACCTCGCCAACGCCGGTTATGCGCCCATGCCTTCCGACATCAAGGGGGCGGCGATACCGACCGGCGGCGTCGGCTGGAGCTGGCTGGTGCCTGTTAACTCAAAACAGCCGGAGCTTGCGATGAAGTGGATCGACTTCATGCTGTCGGATGCGGTGATGAAGAAACGGGCGCAGGATCCGGCAAGCACGATGATCTATCCGCGCGAAATCCCCGGCGTAGAACCACCGACCCCTGTTCTCAAAGATATCTTCGCGGCTGCCGCCGGTGGTGTCGGCTACAATCCGAGCGTCTATCTGCCCGGCCCCGTACTCGACACCTACTTCCAGGTCATCCAGGGTCTCATCTCCGGCCAGATCGGCGGTGAGGACGGCATGAAGCAGATCCAGACGAAGATGACAGAGGCGAAATAGTGGCCATTCCAGAAACGCCGGGAAGCAAGGCCGTGGCTCCTCTCAGCACTGCACCTGCCATGGCGGGGCATACGGGCGGCAATCCCGCCCGTATGTCCATACGCCGGACGGCAGGCTCGGCTTGGGCCGATGGCGATACCGGCACCGCATTCTGGCTGATGGCGCCGGCGCTCGCTCTCTATGCCGTCTTCACGCTGCTGCCGATCGCTGCCACCTTCTGGCTGAGCTTCAATAGCTCCGCCGGCTTCAACACGTCCGCGAGCTTCGTCGGTGTCGACAACTACGCCAAGGCGGCCCAGGATCCGATCGTCTGGAAAAGCCTCGGCCATACCTTCATCTGGCTGGCCTACCACGTGGTGATGGCAGGCGGGCTCGGCCTTCTGCTGGCGCTTGCGGTCAGCAGGCTCAAGGTCACGCAGGTCTTCTTCCGCACCGCTTTCTTCCTGCCGCATCTGGTCTCGCTCGCCGTCGTCGGCGTCATCTGGGCCAATATCTACGATCCGTTTTTCGGCCTGCTGAACACAGCCCTGACACGGGTCGGGCTCGGCGCCTTCACGCAGGGCTGGCTTTCCGATCCCGCGCTCGTGCTGTTCTCCGTCAATGTCGCAAGCTCGTGGCAGGGTTTTGGCCTTTACATGCTGCTCTTCATCGCCGGCCTGCAGAATATCGACCACTCGCTTTACGACGCGGCCGAAGTGGACGGCGCCAACGCGTTCCAGAAGCTGATCTATGTGACGCTGCCGGGGCTTCGCGAGGTGACGACCTTCGTCATCTCGCTGGCAATGATCAACGGCCTGAAGGGCTTCGCCACGGTCTTCGTCATGACCAATGGCGGGCCATTCTATCAGAGCGAGCTGATCACGACCTATATCTACCGGCTTGCCTTCCAGTCCCAGGATCACGGGCTTGCGGCGGTGCTTTGCATCCTGCTCAGCCTGCTTGCGATTGCCATCACCCTCGTCTTCAACCGCTGGCGCGCGAGGCTTTCCCAATGAGTGTGCGCAATCGCGAATGGCCGGTGGCGCTGGCGCTCACCCCGGTCTTGATCCTGATCCTCGCCCCCTTCGTCTGGCTGCTGATATCGAGCTTCAAGACCGAGGCCGAGATCGGCCAGGCCGATCCCTTTGCCTGGCCCGCCGACCTGATGTGGCGCAATTATCTCGACGCCTGGCAAATTGGCGGCTTCGGCGAGCTCGTCGGCAACAGCCTTATCAACGTCGTCGGCGTCGTCCTTCTGTCGCTCGTCACCTGCGCGCCGGCCGGCTATGCGCTTGCCAAGATCCGATTCCGCGGCCGGGAATGGCTGTTCTACGCCTTCATCCTCGGGCTGACCGTGCCGGTCCAGGCGATCGTCATCCCGCTCTACCAGGTGCTCTTCGGGCTGAACCTCGTCAACACGCTTGCTGGTATCGTACTGGTGCAGGTCAGCAACGGCATTCCCTTCGGCATTTTCCTGATGCGCAGCTTCTTCATCGGCGTGCCGGACGATCTGATCGAAGCCGCCAAGATCGATGGCGCCTCGCATTTTCAGATCCTCACCAAGGTCTTTCTGCCGATCTCGACGCCGGCGGTCCAAGCGCTCGTCATCATCAGCGCTCTCTCCACCTGGAACGATTTCTTCCTCCCGCTGATCGTGCTGATCAGCCCCGAAGTGCAGACGCTGCCGCTCGGGCTGGTGCGTTTCGCCAGCACCTATGCTTCCGACTACCGCCTGGTCTTTTCGGGTACGGTCATTTCGTTCCTGCCGATCATTCTTCTCTACATCCTGATGCAGCGCCGTTTCACCGAGGGGCTGACGCAGGGAGCAATCAAGGGCTGACCATGTCGCATCATGTCCAGCGGGAAATCCGCTACAATTTCGAATTCGATTACCGCATCAAGGCCTGCTTCATCGGCGCCGGCGGCCATGCCTACCGCAATGTCTATCCGGCGCTGCGCTATGCGCCCGTGGACCTCGCCGGCATCTGCGATCTCGATATCGGCCGCGCCGAGAAATTCGCCAAACTCTTCGGCGCCGGCAAAGCCTATACCGACCATCGCGAGATGCTCATGCGGGAAAAGCCGGACCTGGTCTTCCTCGTCACCGCCTATCATCCCGACGGCCGGGTGCAGGCGACCGACCTTGCGCTCGACGCACTTGCCTCGGGCGCCCACGTCTGGATGGAAAAGCCGACAGCGGCGAGTCTCGAGGATATCGAAAGGCTGCAGGCGGCAAGTGCGGCGGCCGGACGCATGGTGATGACCGGTCTCAAGAAGACCTTTTTCCCCACGATCGAGAAGCTCAAGGACCTGATCGGCTCGCCCGGTTTCGGCAGGCTGACCTCGATCAACGTCCGTTATCCCCAGAGCCTGCCGAGACCGGAAGACCGCGCCGATCTAGTCAGGATGCAGAGTTTCCTCGACCATATCTACCATCCGGGCGCGATCCTCAATTTCCTCGGCGGCGAGATCGAGCGCGCGGGCTATGAATGGGAGCCGCTGACGGGCGCGAGCGTCACCAGCCTGCGCTTCCGCTCCGGCGCGATCGGCACGCTGCATTTTGCCGCCGGCCAATCGGGCGGCAGCATTTTTGAACGGGTCGAGATCGTCGGGGAAGGCGCCAACGCCATTGTCGAGAACGGCAGCCGATTGACTTATTTCCGCAAGGCGGACCTGCCGTCCTATGGCCGCGCCGCAAGCTTCATCCAGCCGGACGAGAATGCGGCGCTGTTCTATGAGCCCGAACATTCGCTCGGCCAGCTCTATAACAACAACCTCTTCTATCTCGGCTATGTGCCCGAAATCCTGCACCTGACCGACGCGATCCTTGCCGGCGCGCAGATAACAAGGGGCACGCTCGAAATCGCTCGCGAGATCATGAAGCTCTTCGAATTCTACAGACGCACGGATGCCGGCGTCACTTTTTATCTTTGACCGGAGGCGCAGTCTTGAACGAGACCGACATCATTTTCAGGAAAGCCGGCGGCGAATTCATGCCGACCCCCTGGGGCGAACTCAACTGGAAGATCACCGGCGACGGCACACCCGGCGCCGAGATGACCTTCGGCACCTGCCGCATCAATCCCGGCGAGCGCAACCAGCTGCACTCGCATCCCGATTGCGAGGAGATTCTCTACGTCGTCTCCGGCAGCTGCGAACACAAGCTTGGCGACGCCCTTTATCGGCTCGAAGCCGGCGATGCGATCCGCATTCCCCGCAATGTCAGGCACTGGGCGCGCGCGCTCGGCAGCGAACCGCTCTTCGCCCTGATCATGTTTTCCTCCGGCACCAGGACGGCGGTCAACCATGAAGGCGAGGGGGCGGCCTGAACCGGCCGTTTTCCGCAACTTTGCCAAGCTCTGACGTTTGCGTGAAACCATTCCGATAGCTGTGACAAACCCTCATCACCTCTGCTATGTCAGGAAAAATGCGGCGACCCAACAGGCGTCGCGCTCTGTCCGATCAATGCCAGGAGTTTGAAAGATGAGCGGTACCTCCGACTATATCCCCCCGAAAGTCTGGACCTGGAACAAGGCGAATGGCGGCCAATTCGCCAATATCAATCGCCCGATAGCGGGACCGACACATGAGAAGGAGCTTCCGATCGGCCGCCACCCGCTGCAGCTCTATTCGCTCGGCACGCCGAACGGCCAGAAGGTCACGATCATGCTCGAGGAGCTGTTGGCGCTCGGCCATAGCGGCGCGGAGTATGACGCCTGGCTGATCAAGATCGGCGAGGGAGACCAGTTCGGCAGCGGCTTTGTCGCCGTCAATCCCAACTCCAAGATTCCGGCTTTGATGGACCGCAGTGGTCCGAAGCCGATCCGCGTCTTCGAATCCGGCGCCATCCTCACCTATCTCGCCGAGAAATTCGGCGCTTTCCTGCCGACCGAGCCGGGTGAGCGCGCCGAATGCCTGTCATGGCTGTTCTGGCAGATGGGAAGCGCGCCCTATCTCGGCGGCGGCTTCGGCCATTTCTACGCCTATGCGCCTGTCAAGATCGAATATGCGATCGATCGCTTCGCCATGGAAGTGAAGCGTCAGCTCGATGTGCTCGATCGCCGCCTTGCCGAAAGCGAATATGTGGCAGGCAGCCAATACACGATCGCCGATATTGCCATCTGGCCATGGTACGGCGGACTGGTGAAGGGCTGGAGCTACGGGGCGGCCGAATTCCTGCAGGTCGAGGACTATAAGAACGTGTTGCGCTGGGCCGACACTATCTACAGCCGGCCCGCCGTGCAGCGCGGCCGCATGGTCAACCGCCTCTCCGGCGACCCGTCGAGCCAGTTGCACGAGCGTCACGACGCCAGCGACTTCGAAACCAGAACGCAGGACAAGCTCGCGGCAGCCGAATAAGCAAGCCGATCATTCACTTGTCGCGGCAATGAACGAGGCTCCGCGGCCCTAAAGGCGGCGGAGCCTTTGCATGCTGCACGAACTCAGTTCTTGACCGTGTCTTCCAGAAAGAAGCGGCCGAGCGGGTTCTGGTGGAAGTTCTCGATATTCTTGCGCGAGACGTTGATGTAAGGGCTATAATAGAGGTCAATCCAGTTGACGTCGTCCTTGGCCATTTTCTGCAGATTTACATACATCTGTTCGCGCTTCTCGGGATCGAGCTCGAGACGCGCCTTGGCGACCAGTTCCTTCACTGCCTCGTTCTTGTAATTGGTCAAATAGTTGTTGTTGGAATCGTGGCCGAGGACGAAGGTGGTCTTCTGGTCCGGGTCGAGAATATCGTTGGTCCAGTAATTAACTGAGATGTCATAGTCGCCGGCAACGAGCATATCCCATTCCTGGCTCGGGTCGACCTTCTGTAGATTGGCGGTGATGCCGGCCTTCTGTAGCTGCTGCTGGACCAAGACGGCCGTCTGCTCATCGACTTCGTCGCCGGCACGCACCACGTAATTCAGCGTCAGGTCGGAGGCTCCGGCAGCCGCCAGCAGCTCCTTCGCCTTTGCGGGATCATAGGGCCGCTGCAGGTTGTCGGCGTAGTAATAAAGCGCACCCTTCGGAATGTAGGAATTGGCGACGGTGCCCTGGCCGAAGGTGACGGTGTCGACGATCGCCTTCTTGTCGATCGCAAGGTCCAAGGCCTGGCGAACTTCCTTCTTGCCGAGCGCGCCATGCGCGTGATTGATCAGCAGATGGTCCTCGCGTGTCGATGCGTCGATGGCGACATTCAGATTCGGATCCTTCTTCAGCTCTTCCACGCGGGAGAAGGGCACGAAAATCGCAGCGTCGAGCTCGCCGGCCTGAACGTTCAGCATGCGGGTGTTGTCATCGGGCACCGAAATCCACTCGACGCCGTCGAGCTTGACGCGGTCGGCTTCCCAGAAATTCGGGTTTTTCTTGAGGATGACGCGGTCGCCGCGCCGCCATTCGTCGACCACGAAGGCACCGGATGCGATCGGCTTCTCGCCATAAGCATCGGGTCCCAGCAATTCCATGCCCTTCTTGGAAATGACCGAGGCATTGGGCAGCGCGAGCGTCGAGAGGAAAGGCGCGGACGGGTTCTTGAGCTTGATCGTCAGCGTATGCGCGTCGGTTGCGACCGCCGTGTCGATCACCTTGTAGGAATCGCTCCAGAGCGAGGCAGGGTCGTCACGGATGCGCAGCAGGCTGTAGGCCGCGTCTTCCGCCGTCAGTGGCGAACCGTCGGAAAATTTCGTGTCGCGGATCTTGAGCGTATAGGTCAGCCCGTCATCCGAGGCGGTCCAGCTTTCGGCAAGGCCCGGCTCCAGCTTGGTGCCTGTCTTGTCGACGCGGATCAGCACATCGTAGACATTCGAGAACACCCAGTTGTCGATGTTCTGGGCCGTCTTGATCGGATCGAATGTCGTCGAATCCTCGCGGCGTCCGATTGTGAGCACACCGGCGGCCTCGGCATAGCTCGCACTCAGCGTCAGGCCTGCGAGCATGGCGGCAAGCCCGATTGATTTCCACCTGTTTGTCATCAGTTCGTTCCCTTCTTTGTTATGACATTCGTTTGATCGACATGGATTGCGGTTCGTTCCAGCGGCCGGTGCCTTGCAGCAGCGGCTTGTCGGGATCGATGTCGGGAATGGCGGCGATCAGCGCCGCGGTATAGGCATGCTTCGGCCGCGCGAAGACCTCCTCGGTGCGGCCCTCCTCGACGATCTCGCCGCGATACATCACCACGACGCGTTCGCAGAGATTGCGCACGATCGCGAGATCGTGGGCGATGAAGATCAGCGTGAGGTTCATCGTCGCGGTGAGTTGGCGGAAAAGCTCGATGATCTGCGACTGGATGGTGACGTCGAGGGCGGCCACGCATTCGTCGGCGATGATCAGCTTCGGCTCGACGGCGAGCGCGCGGGCAATGCCGGCGCGCTGGCACTGGCCGCCGCTCATGCTGCGCGGCTTACGCTGCGCGAATTCGCGCTCGAGGCCGACAAGATCGAGCAACTCGCCGATCCGCGGCGCTATATCGGCGGCGGCGACCTTCCCCCGAACCTTCAGTACTTCGGCAAGCGTCTGGCCGATTGTCAGCCGCGGGTTCAGTGCATTGTAGGGGTCCTGGAACACCATCGCCGTTTCGCGCCTGAGCTTTGCCAGGCCCGCGCTGCGCTGCTGCGCCAAGTCGATACCGTCGAAAGTGACGTGGCCGGCAGAAAGCGGTGTCAGCCCGAGGACGGCGCGAGCAAGCGTACTCTTGCCGCTGCCGGATTCACCGACGATGCCGATAGTCTCGCCTGGCATGATCCTCAGGCTGACGCCGGCAACGGCGCTGATCGTCTTGGCACTGCCGGGGAGCAAACTGCCCCCCGCTGTGAAGCGGACTTGGACATCGTCGATTTCGAGCAATGCTCTGCTCGGCTGGCGGGCCTCGGCCTGCGGAGCGGCCGTCCCGCCTGACATGGAGGGGTGGCTGTCGATCAAGTTCATCGTGTAGGGATGCTGTGGCCGCGCAAGGATCGTCCGCTTCGGTCCCTCTTCGACAAGCTTGCCGCCGCGCATCACGGCGATGCGGTCGCAGGTCTGGGCGACGATGCCGAGATCGTGGGTGATGAGAATGATCGACAGGCCGCGCCGGTCGCGAATGTCGATCAGCAGCCGCAGGATCTGTGCCTGGATGGTGACGTCGAGCGCGGTCGTCGGCTCGTCGGCGATCAGGATCTTCGGATTGCAGGACAGGGCGACACCGATCATCGCCCGCTGGCGCATGCCGCCGGAAAATTCATGCGGATAGCTGTCGTACTGACGGCCGGGTTCTGGAAAACCGACCTGCGTGAGAATCTCCACCGCTTCTGCGCGAGCCTCGCGGGCGCCGAGGCCCTGATGATACCGGATGCCCTCGGCGATCTGGTCACCGATCCGCATGACCGGATCGAGATGGCTGGTCGGGTTCTGGAAGATCATGCCGATCTCGCCGCCACGCACCTTCAGCATCTCGCCATCGTCGACCCGCGTCAGGTCGCGCCCCTCGAGCAGCACGGAACCGCTCTCAATCTTCAGCAGCGAGGAGGGCAGCAGGCGCACCAGCGAGCGGCAGAACAGGCTCTTGCCCGAGCCGCTCTCGCCGACGAGGCCGAGAATTTCACCGCGGCCGAGGTCGAGCGAGACCGCATCGAGCAGCGTGCGCGGACCGGAATCGAGATGCGCCCTGACTGTGAGATCGCGGACGGACAGTACGGAGCCGCTCATTCGTGTACTCCCAGCAATTCGCCGAGCGCATCGCCGAGCATGCTGAAGCCAAAGGCGAGGCAGACGATGGAGAGGCCGGGAAACAGGGTGATCCACCAAGCCGTGGTGATGAAGCTCTGCCCTTCCGCGACCATGACACCCCATTCGGCGATCGGCGGCTGGACGCCGAGGCCGAGATAGCTGACGGCCGCGCCGCTCAGCAGCACCAGCGTCGCATCGGACATCGAAAAGACGATCGAGCCGGCAATCGCGTTCGGCAGCAAGTGCCGGAACATGATGCGCCTGCGGCTGAAGCCGAGGCTGACGGCGGCAACGGCGTAATCGCTGCCCTTTAGCACCAGCATCTGCGCCCGGATCAGTCTCGCATAGGAGACCCAGCCAACCAGCGCCATGGCGATGTAGAAGCTGCCGAGCCCGGGGCCAAGGATGGCGATGATCGAGAGCATCAGCACGAGAAAGGGAAAGGCAAGAATGATATCGACCAGACGCATGAACAGCGCATCCACGATCCCGCCGAAGAAGCCGGCGATCGTGCCGACCGTCGTGCCGATGACGAAGGGGAAGACGACGCCGATCAGCGCCATCTGCAGATCGATGCGCGCACCCCAGATGACGCGGGAAAGGATGTCACGGCCGAAATTGTCGGTGCCGAAGGGGTGAAGCAGCGAAGGCGCCTGCAGGCGCACCTCGGCATTCTGCATGATCGGGTCATAGGGCGCGATAAGAGGCGCCGTAAGCGCCAGCAGGATGAAGAACAGCAGCACACCGGCGCCGACGGCAAGCATCAGCCGCCGGCCGCGAAGGCGGCGCGAGCCAAGGGGCGCGGGTGATGTCGCCTCGATGCTCATAGCTTCACCCTCGGATCGACGGCAACGGTGATGATATCGGCGACGAAGTTGATGAGCACGGTGGCGCAGGCAAAGACCATGGCGACACCCTGCACCACCATGTAATCGCGCGAGAATATGGCTCTGACCAGCAGCTGGCCCATGCCGGGCAGCGCAAAGACGCTCTCGACCACAACCGTGCCTCCGATCAGCCAGCCGATGTTGACGGCGAGCAGATTGATCGTCGGCACCAGCGAATTCGGCAGCACGTGCCGCCAGAAGACGATGCCTTCGGGCATGCCGCGGGCGCGCGCCGCCGTCGCGACATCCGATTTCAGCGCCTCAATCATTGCCGCCCGCAGGCTGCGCGTCAGCACGGTCGAGAGCGACAGCGCGACCGTCAGGCTCGGCAGCACAAGATGCGCAAGTTTGTCGCCGATGGCCACGCCGTAGCCCGAAACCGGCAGCAGGCCGAGCTCGACGCTGAACAGGATGATCAGCATCAGCCCCAGCCAGAAGGGTGGAAAGCCGATGCCGAAGGTCGAGACGATGCGCACCACATGGTCCGGCGCACGACCGGCATTGCGCGCGGCGATTGCCGCCATCGGTACCGCGATCAGCACCGACAGGATGACGCTGGCGGCCACGAGCGCGAGCGTCGGCTCGATGCGGGTCGCGATCAGTTTCAGCACGTCGATCTTGTAGAGGATCGATTTGCCCATCTCGCCATTGGCAAGGTTCTTGAGAAAATAGACATATTGCAGCCACATCGGCTGGTCGAGGCCGTATTGGGCACGGATATTGGCAAGTGCCTCAGGCGTCGCCCGCGTGCCGAGGATATTGCGTGCGGGATCGCCAGGGATCAGCCGAACCAGAATGAAGGTGATGACGCTGATGCCGAAAATGACCGGCAGGAACTGCAGCGGTCGGGTCAGAACGAATTTATAGCGATGCATGGCGGCGCTCGCCCCTCTGTCTTCGTCCGGTTTGAGCCGCTTTCATTTGCATCAGGCTGCCTTGTGCCGGTCGAGGAAATCGAGAAGCGCCGGATAATAGTCCCCTGGGTTCTCGTAGAAGGGCATGTGGCTGGCATTGGCGAACACCCGGAGCTCGGCATTTGGCAGCGCCAGCTTCATCCTCAGCGCGCAGGCCGGCGTCAGCTCATCATGCTCTCCCGTGGTGATCAGCACGGGCAGCGTCAGCCGCGGCAGATCCGGGATGCGGTTCCAATCCTTGAGGTTGCCGATGTAAAGAAACTCGTTCGGGCCCTGCATCGTCGCATAAGGCGCCATGTTCCAGTCGTCGAGCGATCGGCGTATCGGCGCCGGCCATTCGGTCAGGCGGCAGACATGGCGGTAGTTGAGGATAGTGATGGCGGCGAGATATTCCGGATGATCGTACGTGCCCTGCGCCTCGTGCTTCTGCATCATCGACACTGTTTCGGGTCCGAGCGCTGCGCGCAATCGTTCCAATTCCGAGATTAGATGCGGCATGTCGGCGACGGTATCCTCGAGGATCAGCGTCTTGAGGTTTTCGGGATAGGTCAGCGCATAGTCGATCGCCAGCCACCCGCCCCAGGAATGGCCGAGCATGTGGACCTTTCCGAGCCCGAGCGCCTTGCGCACCGTCTCGGTTTCCTCGACATAGCGGCCGATCGTCCAGAGCGACAGATCGTCCGGCCGGTCGGAGGCGCCGGTGCCGAGCTGGTCGAAGGCGACGACGCGGTAGCCCTTGTCGATCAGGCAGGAGTGGGCCTCGCGCAGGTAATCACAGGGCAGACCCGGACCGCCGTTCAGACAGAACACCGTCTCGTTGCCGGTTCCGAAGCTATAGGCGACGACGCGATAGCCACCGACATCGATCTCAAATCGCGCGTCCGGCTGTATTTCACGCCACATTGATTGCTCCAGCAGAAATTTCCCTTGCTCAATATTTGGGCATGGTTAATTTTTTACCGGAAATCGCGTTCTATGCCAGCTATAAGAAGTGATAGGGTGGGGCGCACACCGAACCGGGGAACTGCTCATGCTTGATGATATCGGAACGATCAGACGGCAGTTTACAGCGCATGAAACGCTGGACGGGCGGATCGACCAGGCCTTCGAGGCGATGAAGCAGCTGGGCTTCGAGGCGCTGATCTACGATTATACGCCGGTGCCCTACGATCTCGATGGCGCGATCATGTTCCCGTCGCTGCTGAAGCTCCGGAACATCGCCGAGGACATGCACGACTACTGGTTCGATCGCGGTTATTTCCGCATCGACCCGGTCCAGCAGGTGGCGCTGCGCAGCAGCGCGCCGTTCTTCTGGAATTACGACACGAATGCCGACACGCCGATCAACCGCTTCATGAGCGACGATACCGCGCCGGTGACGCGCTATCTGCGCGAGCGCGACATGTCGACCGGTGTCACCGTGCCGGTCCATATGCCGGGCGGCGATTATGCGACGGTCACCGGCATCCGCTTCAGCGGGGATCGCGATTTCGAACGGCATGCGTTGCGCGCTATCGCTGACTTTAACCTGCTTGCCCACGTCTTCCATGAGACCGCCTATTCGCTTTTCGACACCAAGGCTCGAAGCGTCGGCAGCATCCGCCTGACCGAGCGGGAGCGCGAATGCCTGCGCCATTCTGCCGAAGGTTACTCCGCCAAGGAAATCTCGCGCATCATCGGCCGCTCCGTGCCGACCGTGGTCATGCATCTCAACGCCGCGGCCAAAAAACTCGGCGCCCGCAATCGTACGCAGGCCGTCGTACGCGCCACCCATTACCGCCTGCTCGAAGAGCATGGCCGATCATTATCATCCTATAACTTGTGATAGCTGCCTTCGCCGCTGCCGCCGCGTTATGGTTTCCAAACTTCCGAGGAATGGAGATGTCGGTGGCCGAAGTCGCAACCAGTGAAGCCTATCTGCCCTTTCGCGATTATCGCACCTGGTACCGCGTCACCGGTTCGCTGGAAAGCGACAAGCTGCCTCTCATCGTTGCCCACGGAGGGCCCGGCTGCACGCATGACTACGTCGATTCCTTCAAGGAAATCAGCGCCCTCGACGGCCGCCCGGTCATCCATTACGACCAGCTCGGCAACGGCAATTCCACCCGCCTTCCGGACAAGGGCCCGGATTTCTGGACAGTCGGCCTCTTCCTCGAAGAGCTGGATGCGCTGCTTGCCCATCTCGGGATCCAGCATCGTTACGCCTTCCTGGGCCAGTCCTGGGGCGGCATGCTCGGCGCCGAACATGCGGTGCGCCGGCCGCAGGGCCTGAAGGCGCTTGTCATCGCCAACTCGCCGGCCAACATGCACACCTGGGTTGCCGAAGCCAATCGGCTGCGGCAGGAACTGCCGAAAGAGGTGCAGGACACGCTGCTGAAGCACGAACGGGCGGGAAGCCTTACCGATCCGGACTATATCGCCGCCTCCCGCATCTTCTATGACCGCCATGTCTGCCGCGTGGCGCCATGGCCGCCCGAAGTGGCGCGGACCTTCGCCATCATGGACGAAGACAACACCGTCTATCGCAACATGAACGGCCCGACCGAATTCCACGTCATCGGAACGATGAAGGATTGGACGATCGAAGACAGGCTCGACCGCATCGAAGCACCGACGCTGCTGATCTCGGGCAAATATGACGAGGCGACGCCCCTTGTCGTGAGGCCTTATCTCGAACGCGTCCCCGGCTGCGAATGGGTGCTCTTCGAGAATTCCAGCCACATGCCGCATGTCGAGGAAAAGCAGCTTTGCCTGGCGACCGTTTCCCGTTTCCTCTCGCAGCACGACTGACGCTTATGCCGGTCCGTCACGGTTGGCGAACCAGCCATTTCTTGGCGACCCGGCAGGCCATCGTATAGGCCGGATCGAAGACGTTGCCGACATCGTAACGCACCACCTGACCCAGCAGATGGCTGGCCGCTGTCCGGTCCAGGCCGTAATCCGAGGCCAGCCAATTCAACATTTCGCTCGTCGCGTGCTGAAGCGCCTGATCGAGGGGCCGGGCATTGCCGATGGTGAAGATGTCTTCAGCGGTTTCTCCGCGTGGCCAGACCAGCCCGGCCTTCTTTTCCACCGTCAGCCGCACCGTGACTTCGAAAGTGGTCTCGACGCCGGTGCCGACGATCTCGCCATCTCCCTGCACGGCATGGCAGTCGCCCAAAAAGAAAAGGGCGCCCGGCGCCGATATGGGCAATCGAACGGTCGTGCCCGGACCGAACAGGCGATAATCCATGTTGCCGCCATATTCACCGCTGGTCGCCGTCGAGATCGCCTGGCCGAGGCTGGGCGCAACGCCGAAACAGCCGATCATCGGCGCAAGAGGCAGAACGAAATTATCGAGGCCGGAGACCGGCTCGGCCAATCGGACCGTCAATGCTTCGCGGTCGATCGCCCAGATCGCCATATCGCGCGGCGGCAGGTCGCGAACCGTCTCGGGATCGATGACATTGGCTGCGACGATGCTGCGGGTAAAACCAGTGTCCCTTGTCGGGATCATGCTGATGATCTCGACCTTCAGCGCATCTCCGGGCTCCGCGCCTTCCACGAAGATCGGGCCGTTCATCGGGTTGGGACCGGATGTCCGCCGGATGCCCTCCTTGTCATAGCCGATGGCGTCGAGCGTCTCCGTGACCACGGTATCGCCGTCAGCGACACGCAAGGCGGGCGGAAGAGAGCCGATGACATTGTGAAAAGTCGTCGGAATGAAGCGGTGAGTGGTCATGAGAATACGGCTCTCGCTTGTTTCGAATACCCTCAGCTCGCGGCTGGGCTGCCCGGCTGAGAAGCGAGACTAGATCAGAGATGATGTGGGAAGCCAATATCCCGACATCGCTCGTGTAACCCCGCATCGATTCGCGATCGTGACCCGACGTCTCCTGCCGCGAAACGGTCGGCTGATCTTTTGCCTTTCATTCTCCGAATGCTATATGTAGGTAAGTGCCTACATCAGAGGTGGATTATGAGCGTGACACGTCTTTCCAGCCGCGAACTAAATCACGACGTGAGCAGGGCAAAGAAGGCGGCACAAAATGGTCCGGTCATCATCACGGATCGCGGGAAGCCATCCCACGTGTTGATGACCTATGACGAATTCGAGCGGCTAACCGGCAAGCCTCGCAGTCTCGTCGATGCTCTCTCCATGCCAGGCCTCTCGAATATCGATTTCGAAGTGCCTCGTGTTGAGATCGCCCCCCGAGGAATCGATCTATCTTGAAATATCTGCTGGACACCAATGTTGTTTCCGAACTTCGCAAGGTCGGAGACGGCAAGGCCGATGCCAATGTGGTCGCATGGGCTGGAGCGCAAGATGCAACAGGCCTATGCATCTCCGCCATGACGATCCTGGAACTGGAACGTGGAATACTCGGCGTACAGCGCCGCGATGCGGCGCAAGGCGCTCGTCTGCGTGCGTGGCTGGAAAATCTGGTTCGACCAGCATTCGCCGACCGTATCCTATCGATCGACGATGCGGTCGCGACCCGCTGCGCGCATCTGCATGTTCCAGACCGGCGCAATGAAGCCGATGCCTTGGTTGCCGCGACCGCCCTGGTTCACGGCCTGACCGTCGTTACCCGCAATGTCCGGGATTTCGAGGGCATGGGCATTATCGTGCTGGATCCGTGGCAAGATTGATCTCCCTGCCGAAACGCAGAAGTGGCGCCCGTTTCTTTGCGCCCTGTCACGGCAGTTGATGTATGGTCACGTTCGGAACGACGTCTCGCGCGATTTCGCAGAGATGCCAATGGTGGGTAAGGTAGATAACCTGTCCGACCTTTGCCATTTCGCCGAGCAGGCGGAAAACCTCTTCGGAGCGGGGATTGTCGAAGCTCTCCATGATGTCGTCAGCGACGAAGGGTACCGGCCGGCGAAACGCTGCGAATTCCTCGTAACCCGCCAGCCGCAGCGCGAGGTACAGCTGGAACTGAGTGCCGGTCGACATCGCGTCCGCAAGCTTCGAACCACCGTCGCGCGACACGCCGATCAATATCTCCTTATCCCGATCGGGCTGGGTCGTCAGGCCGGAATAATTGCCGCCGGTGATCAGGCGAAAGGCCTCCGATGCGCGGTTCATCATCGAGCTGCGATGTTTTTCGCGATAGATATGCAGTGCCTGTTCGGCCGCGAGCATGCCGGCGCGCAGCGCCAGATGCCGCACGGCCAGTTCCTCGATTTCAAGGAAAATGGTTCGGCGCTTGGCCTCGATCCGGGCCACGGCGTCGTCTCCTCCGACGGCCTCGAGCTTCTGCCGCGCCAGCGACACGTCGGAATAGAGAAGCTTCGCACGCTCGGTGAGATCCTCGATCCGGGCGCCAAGCTCGATGGCGTCGCGCTCGACCGCAGCGGCGTCGACACCGTCAAGGCGCCGTTCGGCTTCGGAAAAACTCGCAGCGCGCAATGCCTCGGCGATCTGGCGGCGTAAGGTGGCGACCCGCTCTTCCAGCCGGTCCCGCTCTCGGGACTGGTTGAGCAATACTTCCACCGAAGCAAGCGAGTCTGCGGCGAAATAGCCGGTCAATTCGTCCTTGCGGGCATTGTGAACGGCCAATTCCTCCTCCAGCGCAAGCCGTTTTTCCAATTGTCTTTCGAGATCCGCCTGCCGGTCTGCCCGAAGCTGAGCCGCATGCCGTGCCGCCTCATGACGTTCCACAAGCGCGTTTGCGGAGGCGAGCGTATCCACGGCCGGTTGGCTGAGACCGCAGTCTCTGAGAAGACCGGCGATATGCTCGCGAAATTGCTGCTGGTCGCGCTCCATCGCGGCAACACGACTTGCGAGGTCATCTCTTTCCTTCAGGATGGAGGGCAGTGCAGCGAGCGCGTTCAGCATTGCTCGGACGGCCGCCATCGAACCGGCTTTGTCGGCAAACCAGGTTCGCGACAGCGCCCCCGCCCATTCCCGCTCCCAGGCCGCCATGGCGGCTTCCGCCTCCTGCCGGTCGCGCTGTCGTTCCCTGAGATCGTGGCTGAGGTCACCGACCGCCTTTTCGTGCGCCTGCCGCGCCGCCCGCTCGGCTCTGCCGGCGGCGAGTATATCATTTGCAGCCTGCATCAGCTCGGCGACCGGTCGCTGGTCTGCGTCATCAAGACCGGCTTCTGCAAGGCTCTCCGCAAGCGTTGCGGCATGCCTATCCAGTTCGATGCGAAGCGCGTGCACCGTGTCTTCTGCGTGTTGCAGATCGTCCCAGGCGGCCAGCGCCGCGGCTCGCTTGGTGCTCCAAGTGTCGAGTGCGGCCACGCGCGCCGCGGCTTCGGCGTCATATTCGATGTTTTCAGGCAGCAGATCACCGATGCGCTCGGCAAGCGCATCATGTTCGGCGCGCGCTTCGCCAAGCAGTTCCCTTTGCCGCTCGATCATTGCTGCCGTTGCCGCTTCCGCTTGGCGGAGTTGGCGCAGCTCGGCCAGTTCCTGCGCCCGCGACAGCCGGCCGGCGCATACCACGTCGTCCTGCCGCATCCGCTCCTCGAAAATCCGAGCCGTGGCGGCATTCAGACTGGTGAGATGCGCCTGCCAGGCGGCATCGCGTTCATCGCGCAGCCGCGCGGCCTCGGTATCGTCGATCGAACCGCCGGCGACTAAGGCCGCGATCCGGGCTTTGGTCAGCGCCTGTTCGGTGCCGAGATCGCGCAGCCTTCCCTCGTGATCGCCAATCCGCTTGTCGATAGCAGTCGCTTGGCCACGCCAGGCTTCGATCTGTCGAGGCTCTGCCGCGGCCGTCCGCTGCAGAGCGACGGCGTTGCCGCTCCAGGGTGCGAGCTGTTCAAACTGGTTCTCCTGCGTTCGCTTCGCCTGGACAAGTGTCCGTTCTTCCATGGTAAGCCGCACGGGGAGATCAGATCCCGCCAGCCGGCTCAGGGCGATCTCGATGCGGCCGAAACGCGCAGGATCCAGGAGCCCAGATCCATCTCGCGAGCCGCCTTCCCTGTTCAGCCTTTCGAGATTCTCCCGCGCTCGCAACAGTTCCCGATCAGCGGCTGCCAGTTTCGCCTCGACGCCGGAACGCCGTTCGATAAGATCGCGGATGATGCCGATCAGCGAAGCGGGCAGCAGCAGCGCCTCGGGTTTCGCATGGCCCGGCTGTTCGAGATCGGCCAGCAGTCGGACCAACTCACCCTCCTGTTCGGCCAGCGCCAGCCAGCGCTTCGGCAGATCGCTCTCAGCCGCAAGATAGCGCGCCCGACCCTGATCCAGCAGGTCCATATGCGCGGTGACCGCCAGCGCCTTGTCGTCGATCGCGATCGCCTCGATCTCATCCGCAAGCTGGCGCAGCGTGCGGTCGGCGGTATCGACAAGCGCCTGCAGCCGCGTCTCGTCGCGCGAAAGCTGCGGCAGGAGCGCGAACCATTCGGACGGCGGCCGCGGCAGATCGCTCATGGCGGCTGCATCTGCATCCAGCCGCCGGAGCTCTAGGGCCGCGGGTAGGGCGCCGAGAAGGCGCGTCAGCTCCTGATGCCGGGTCTTGGCCTCGGCCAGTTCCCGCGTGGTTTTGCCATAGGCAGCGTCGGCCTGCTCATAAGTCGATTTCAGGGCCGAATAGGTGGAGGCAAGCGTGTCCATAGCATTGCGCTCGGCCTTGAGCGCTTCGAGCGAACGCTTGAGTTCCGCGAGCTTGGTGCTCGACGACCGCTTCTTGTAGATCGCGTTGGCTTCGTCGGCTGCGGTCACCAGCGAACGGCTCAGGCCTGCCAGGCCTGAGCTGGCCGAGAACAGTAATTCGCCGAGTTCGCCCTTGCTTTGTATGATGGCGTTGCCGCCTTCCTTGAGCGACTGATCGTCGAGCGAGAACATGGTGCGATAGGCCTCGCGACCGACGCCTCCAAGCGCGCCGGCCAGGAGCGCCTCGTTCACAGCTTGTCCCCGATCATCGACGAGGCTGCCGGTCCGCAGCTTGAGCCGCGCCAGCTCGTATTCCCAGCCACCAAATTCCAGCCGCGCACCGACCTTCATCGTATTGTAGGGATGCAGGAAATTATAGGTGCTGCGCTCACCAATGCCGTAGAGCAGATCAAGATAGGCGGCGAAGGTGGTCGACTTGCCCGCTTCGTTCAGGCCATAAACGATGTGCAAGTCCGGCGAACCTTGACGGGCCGCGCCGAAATCGATGGAGTGATCGGTGAACTTGCCATAGCGGGTGAGGTCGAGGCGGCGCAGACGCATCAGCTGTCTCCCCGATCCACCGCCTTCATCCGGGCGGCGATGTCCTCGGCGCCATCGGCGAGAAGGCAGTCGATGAAGCGTTCAAAACCCGCCTCGTTCTGGCCGGCAAATGCCCGGCTCTCGGGCGGCAGGTCGGCAAGCAGGTCCCGGACCATCTCCCTGACCTCGTCGCGAAATCCGCTGCGGGTGATGACCTCGTCCCGCATCAGCGCCCCGAGTTCGACGACGGGATCGGCGGCGACCGCGTCTGCGGGGATCGAGGGCGCTTCGAAGGCGAGCTCCAGCTTCTCGATCCAGGTGCGGCCGATCGCGTCGCTGCGCCGCTCGGCTTCGGCCTGCATGAGGTCGACATCGCGCCGCAGCTGCCAGGAGAGCGGCGTGCGGCCCGAAAGCCTGAGGCGTGCGACAAGATGCGGCGAAGCCGTGCGGTCGCGCTGCGCCATCAGGGCCGTCTCGACCATCATGGCTGCCTCACGCCAATCATCGACACCCGTGAGGTCGACATTGACGCGCTCGAACTGCGCGATGCTGGTACGCCGCTCCTCGACCGTCACGGTCCGGTCGTCGGCCACGGTCACCAGCGACACGGTCTTGACGCCCGCTTCATTGATGTCGCGGCCCTGCGGCATGCCGGGCATGATGACCGTCGCCGTGCCGGGATAATGGCTGCGCTGGTGGAGATGCCCGAGCGCCCAGTAGTCGAAACCCGAGGCATGCAGGTCGAGCACGTTGCAGGGCGCATAGACATCATGTCCGGCCGATCCGGCCAGACTCGTATGCATGATGCCGATATTGACGGCATCTGCTACCGGCGGCTTGAATTTCGGCAGCAGCGGGTCCGGGGCTTGCGGCTTGGCGAAGCTCAGACCGTGGATTGCGACCGACAAGCTGCCCTTGGTGGTCTCGACGGTCTCGGCATGGCCGCCGAAGATCTTCACCGTATCAGGCATCACCAGTTCCCGAGCGATCTTCGACATGGCATCGTGATTGCCGCGGATCTTGAAGACGACAATGCCCGCCCGGTGCAGCCGCTCCAGCTGACTCGCCAGGAAGCGCGCCGTCTTCATCGACGTCTGCTCCCCGTCATAGAGATCGCCGGCGATGACAAGCGCGTCGACCTGCTCCTCAAGGCAAAGATCGACGATCGCGACCAGCGTCTGTCGGCTGGCGTCACTCACGAGGTCGGCCAGCTCTGCGTTGCGAAGTGCGAGAGAGCGCAAGGGAGAGTCGAGATGGAGATCGGCAGTGTGGACGAAACGATAGGCCATGAATGCAAGAATGGTGTTGCGATAGAGTGATCGAGCAGGCGCCGTCTGACAAATAAACGGACGTTATCGCCCGTCAGCAAAACATGAGACCATGCCACGAATATTCAGAGCATGGACGGCAGCGTCCTGGCGAGTGAAATGGGCCGGCGGAGCTGGCCCATCCACAATCAATGCTGCTCTATCGGACTGGCCGCCGACTCAAAAGGTCCGGATGGGAACGCGTGAGGGTCGGCTTGACATCAGGGCCGCAGCGGTCTTTGATGCAGGGCATTCACCAGGGGTGTCCCGGCAAGGGGCTGAGATTCTGCTGAACAATATGGCTTTGCCTGTTGTGGCGCAGTGACCCGTTGAACCTGATCCAGTTCATACTGGCGTAGGGACGGTGCAGACGCTGCGGCTGTCGGGCGGATTTCGCTTTGTCGTATGAGGCGTCTTTCCATCATTCCAACACTGGAACTGGGTCTCCAAACGTCAAACCTTGGAGCCTCACCCATGAATATTGTCGCACCCAAGCTTACTCCGGTCGTCACCACCGGCCCGCTTCCGGCCTCGACCAAGATCGCCAAGCCCGGAACGCTATATCCTGATCTGCGCGTGCCGATGCGCGAAATCAGCCTTCACCCGACCTCCGGTGAACCGCCGGTGACGGTCTATGATTCCTCCGGTCCCTATACTGATCCGGCCTATACGGTCTCGATCGACGCCGGACTGCCGCGTTTGCGCGAGAGCTGGATCAGGGCGCGTGGCGATGTCGAGGCCTATGAAGGCCGGGTGGTGAAGCCTGAAGACAATGGTTTTGTCACCGGCGAGCGGCTGACGCCGGAATTCCCGCTTCGCAACACGCCGCTGAAGGCAAAAGCGGGCCGCGCCGTAACCCAGCTCGCCTATGCGCGTGCCGGCATCGTCACGCCGGAAATGGAGTTCATCGCCATCCGCGAAAACCTCGGCCGGCAGGCTGCGAAGGAGGCGCTCGCGCGCGACGGCGAAAGCTTTGGCGCTGATATTCCCGATTTCGTGACGCCCGAATTCGTTCGGCGGGAGGTCGCGGCGGGCCGCGCGATCATTCCGGCCAACATCAACCACCCGGAAACCGAACCGATGATCATCGGCCGGAATTTCCTGGTGAAGATCAACGCCAATATCGGCAACTCGGCGGTCACCTCGTCGATGGCGGAAGAGGTGGAAAAGATGGTCTGGGCGATCCGCTGGGGCGCCGACACGGTTATGGACCTTTCCACCGGCCGCAACATTCACAACATCCGCGAATGGATCATTCGCAATTCGCCGGTTCCGATCGGAACGGTGCCTCTCTACCAGGCGCTTGAAAAGGTGAACGGCATTGCAGAGGATCTCACCTGGGAAGTCTATCGCGATACGCTGATCGAACAGGCCGAGCAGGGCGTCGATTATTTCACCATCCATGCGGGCGTGCGGCTTGCCTATATCCCGCTCACCGTCAATCGTGTCACCGGGATCGTCTCACGCGGCGGCTCGATCATGGCCAAGTGGTGTCTGCATCACCATAAGGAGAGTTTCCTCTACGAGCATTTCGAGGAAATCTGCGACATCTGCCGTGCCTATGACGTCTCCTTCTCGCTTGGAGACGGCCTTCGCCCCGGCTCGATCGCCGATGCCAATGACGCTGCGCAATTTGCCGAGCTCGAAACCCTCGGCGAACTGACCAAGATTGCCTGGGCCAGGGATTGCCAGGTGATGATCGAAGGCCCAGGTCACGTGCCGATGCACAAGATCAAGGAGAACATGGGCAAGCAGCTCAAGGTCTGCGGCGAGGCTCCCTTCTATACGCTCGGGCCGCTGACCACCGACATCGCACCGGGCTATGATCACATCACCTCCGGCATCGGAGCCGCGATGATCGGCTGGTTCGGCACGGCCATGCTCTGCTACGTCACGCCGAAGGAGCATCTGGGCCTGCCCGACCGCAGCGACGTCAAGACCGGTGTCATCACCTACAAGATTGCCGCGCATGCCGCCGACCTCGCCAAGGGCCATCCGGCCGCCCGCATCCGTGACGATGCGCTGTCGCGAGCGCGGTTCGAATTCCGCTGGGAAGACCAGTTCAACCTCTCCCTCGACCCGGATACGGCGCGTTCCTTCCATGACGAGACCCTGCCGAAGGAGGCCCACAAAGTGGCGCATTTCTGTTCGATGTGCGGCCCGAAATTCTGTTCCATGCGCATTTCCCACGATATTCGCGCCGAAGCGCAGAAAGAAGGACTGGAAGCCATGGCCGCCAGATATCGCGATGGCGGCGACCTCTACATGCCGGTCGCCGAGGCTGCGAAAACGCTTGCCGGAGAATGACGATGCATGTTCTCGTCAAGGGGGCCGGCGTTGCCGGCCTCACCGTTGCCTGGCAGCTCCATCGGCACGGTTTCCGGGTCAGCGTCGCTGAGCAAGCCGACGAGGTCGGCGCCGGTGCTTCCGGCTTTGCCGGCGGCATGCTGGCTCCATGGTGCGAAAGGGAAAGCGCAGACGAGCCGGTCCTGGCGCTCGGCCGTCTTGCCGCCGATTGGTGGGAGGCAGCGCTGCCCGGCCATGTCAATCGCCGGGGGACGCTTGTGGTGGCGGCCGGGCGAGATGCCGGCGAACTCGACCGCTTTTGCCGCCGGACAAGCGGATGGGAATGGTTGGACGAGCCGGCGATCGCGACGCTTGAACCGGATCTCGCTGGCCGCTTCCGCAGGGCATTGTTCTTCCGGCAGGAAGCGCATCTCGATCCGCGCCAGGCGCTCTCGGGGCTCGCCGCCGGACTTGAAGAAGCCCGCATGCGTCTCACATTCGGCGTTACGGGCGATGCTGACCTTGCCCCTTACGATCGCGTGATCGACTGCACCGGGGCTGCCCAGATCGGCCGCCTGCCCGGATTGCGCGGTGTTCGCGGAGAGATGCTCTGCGTCGAAACGAACGAGGTCACTCTCTCTCGCCCCGTTCGCCTGCTGCATCCGCGCCACCCGATTTATATCGTGCCACGCCAGCGAAATCGTTTCATGATCGGGGCGACGATGATCGAAAGCAACGACATCGGCCCGATTACCGCGCGTTCGCTGATGGAGTTGCTGAATGCCGCCTATGCCGTCAATCCTGCCTTCGGCGAGGCACGGGTTACCGAGACCGGCGCGGGCGTGCGGCCGGCCTATCCCGACAATCTGCCGCGGGTGACGCAGGAGGGGCGCATCTTCCATGTCAATGGCCTCTACCGCCACGGCTTTCTGCTGGCGCCGGCCATGGCAGGGGAGGTGGCGCGGCTTCTTCTTGGAAAAGACAAGCACTCGGAAAGGAGGGCATCATGACCTTCATCATCAATGGCGAGGAACAGGAGGTCGCAGCCGCGACGCTCGCGGATCTTCTTCTCGCTCTCGACTACGAAGGCGAATGGCTGGCGACCGCAGTGAACGGCGAGCTGGTGCACCGTGAGGACCGCGGCGATTTCAGGCTCGGCGAAGGCGACCGCATCGAAATTCTCTCACCCATGCAAGGAGGCTGAGATGCTGAAACTTTATGATGTTGAATTCCGCTCCCGACTGCTGCTCGGCACCGCCCGCTATCCGTCTCCAGCTGTGCTGGCAGAGGCGGTCAAGCGCTCGAAGACCGAGATCGTCACCGTTTCGCTTCGCCGCGAAGCCGCCGGCGGCAAAGCAGGCGGCGCCTTCTTCGACCTGATCCGCGAGCTTGGCGTGCAAGTGCTGCCGAATACGGCCGGATGTCACAGCGTGCAGGAGGCCGTGTTGACGGCGAAGATGGCGCGCGACGTCTTCCGCACCGACTGGATCAAGCTCGAAGTCATCGGACATCACGATACGTTGCAGCCTGACGTCTTCGGCCTTGTCGAAGCGGCCCGCATCCTGACCGGCGAGGGCTTTCAGGTCTTCCCCTATACGACCGACGACCTTGTCGTCGCCGAAAAGCTGCTGGAAGCCGGCTGCCGCGTCCTGATGCCCTGGTGCGCGCCGATCGGTTCCGCTCAAGGGCCGCTGAACCCGATGGCGCTGCGATCGTTCCGGGCGCACTTTCCGGATGTGCCGCTGATCATCGATGCCGGCATCGGCCGCCCGTCTCACGCCGCCACCGTCATGGAGTACGGTTATGATGCCGTTCTCCTCAACACCGCCGTTGCCGGCGCCGGAGATCCCGCCAGCATTGCCGAGGCCTTCGCGCTTGCGATCGATGCCGGCCGCCTGGCGTATGGGGCCATACCGCTGGAGCCACGCGATATCGCCGTCCCATCCACTCCCGTTATCGGAAAGGCAGTGTTCTCGTGAAGCTCGACCC